>NZ_AYWI01000004.1:0-532819 GCF_000502535.1 Mesorhizobium sp. LNJC391B00 | reverse complement strand
GGCCGAGGCCTTCGCCGCGGCGCTGGAGCGCTGGCCACAGACCGGCGTGCCCGACAAGCCGGAAGCATGGCTGCTGGCCGTGGCGCGCCGGCGGCGCGTCGACGCGGTGCGCCGTCGGCTGACCAGCGAGGCGAGCCGCGACCATCTCAAGCTGATGGCCGAGGAGATGGAGGCGAGCATGGAAGACGAAGACCTTCCCGACGAACGTCTCAGGCTGATGTTTGCCTGTGCGCATCCGGCGATCGAAGCCAGCGTGCGGGCGCCGCTGATCCTGCAGACCATTCTGGGTTTCGACGCGGCGACGATCGCCTCGGCCTTCCTGGTTTCGCCGGCGACGATGGGCCAGCGTCTGGTGCGCGCCAAGAGCCGCATCCGCGAGATCGGCATTCCGTTCCGCGTGCCGGATCGCGCCGAACTCGGCGAGCGGCTGGGAACGGTGCTGGAAGCGATCTACGCGGCTTTCGCCGAAGGCTGGACCGACCCGGCAGGGACCGAGACGAGAGCGCGCAATCTGGCGACCGAAGGCATCTGGCTCGGGCGGCTGGTGGCATCGCTGATGCCGGACGAACCGGAAGCGCTCGGCCTGCTGGCGCTGATGCTGTTTGCCGAGGCGCGCCGCCCGGCGCGGCGCGATGCGGCTGGAGATTATGTGCCGCTCGCCGGCCAGGATTGCCGTCTTTGGGATCACGCGCTGATCGACGAAGCCGAGGCGCTGCTGGGCCACGCCGCCACCATGGGCGTCATCGGCCGCTACCAGCTCGAAGCGGCGGTACAATCGGTGCATGCGACGCGGCGACGGACCGGCCAAACCGATTGGGCGGCGATCCGTAACTTCTACGATGCGCTGTCGGCGATATCAGGCTCGCCGGTGATTTCGATCAACCGCGCCGTGGCGATTGCCGAGGCCGAAGGGGCGGCGGCAGGACTGGCGGCGCTCTACGTGCTGGGCGACGACAAGCGGCTCAACGACTATCAGCCCTATTGGGCCGCTCGCGCCGGCCTGCTGGCCAGGCTCGGCAATGCGGCGCAAGCGGTCGAAGCCTATGACCGGGCGATCGGCCTTGAACGCGACCCCGCCGTGCGCCGCTTCCTGCAGGCGAAACGGGCGATCCTGCGAAATTGAAGCGTCCGTTCAGGCCGGCCACATTTCATGCGTGGTGTTGAGCCGTTTCATCAGCGGATGCGCGCGCAGCGCCGACCATAAGCGTTCGATGTTCGGCCAGTCGGCTCGCGCCTTGTCCATATCGGGGTGCCAGGCCACCAGCATGACGAGGTAGATGTCGGCCAGCGACATCGCGTCGCCGACCAGCCAGCCGCGCCCCTCGAGGGCTGCATCGACAATGGCGAAGCCGCGGTCCATCTCGGCAATGGCTGCCTGCTTGACGGCTTTCTTGCCGTCGGCATCGGTGGTGTAGCGATGGGCATAGTAGAGGCGCAGGATGGCGGGGTAGAGCACCGATGACATGAACGCCATCCAGCGCAGGAAACCGGCGCGATCCGGCGATCCGGCGGCCGGCGCCAGACCCGCCTCCGGATGGCGCTCGGCAAGCAGGATGCAGATCGCCGCCGATTCGGTTATCGATTGACCGTTGGGCAAGGTCAGCACCGGAACCTGGTTCAACGGGCTGATGTCGAGGAAAGCCGGGTCCGGCGGATCCTTCTTCGGCACATCGATCTGGTCGAATTGCGCGTTTGCCAGCGCCAATGCGGCCTCGACGACAAAACCGCCGCTGCCTGGGCGCGTGTAAAGCTTGTACATGTGATTCTCCCCCTGCCCGCGCGAAGCAGGCCGGGGCGATTTGACCCTGAAGCCGCCTCCCGCTCAAGCCGGTGGCGGACGCCACGGCCGGGTTTTCTGCGGTCCAGCCATGAGACTTCCGATGTCGGAGGGACAGCACCCCCGATGCCCGGCAGGGCAGAGGGGGGTGCGAAGGATCGCCGCCTATCCAGTTAAGACGTTAAGCCCCCAGCCCGTCGAACAGGATCGTCGACAGATAGCGCTCGGCGAAGGACGGGATGATCACCACCAGGTTCTTGCCCTTGTTCTCCGGCCGCGACCCGACGGCGATGGCGGCCTGCAGGGCAGCGCCCGACGAGATGCCGACCGGCACGCCTTCAAGGCGGGCGACGAGGCGGGCGTTGGCGACCGAATCCTCGTTGGAGACCTTGACGATCTCGTCATAGATCGAGGTGTCGAGGATCTTGGGCGCAAAGCCGGCGCCGATGCCTTGGATCTTGTGCGGGCCGGGCTGGCCGCCCGACAGCACCGGCGAGGCCTCCGGCTCGACGGCGACGACATGCACCGAGGGCTTGCGTTGCTTCAGCACCTGGCCGACGCCGGTGATCGTGCCGCCGGTACCGATGCCGGCGACGAAGATGTCGACCCCGCCATCGGTGTCGTTCCAGATCTCCTCGGCGGTGGTGCGGCGGTGGATCTCCGGGTTGGCCGGGTTTTCGAACTGCTGCGGGATGACGGCGTCAGGCAGGGTGGCGGCCAATTCGTCGGCCTTGGCGATGGCGCCCTTCATGCCTTTCGGCCCTTCCGTCAGCACCAGTTCGGCGCCGAGCAGCGCCAGCATCTTGCGGCGCTCCACCGACATGGTTTCGGGCATGGTCAGGATCAGCTTGTAGCCCTTGGCGGCGGCGGCGAAGGCGAGCGCGATGCCGGTATTCCCCGAGGTCGGCTCGATCAGCGTCGTCTTGCCGGGTTTGATCCGGCCCGACGCTTCCAGCGCCTCGATCATGGAAACGCCGATGCGGTCCTTGACCGAGGCGATCGGATTGAAGAATTCGAGCTTGGCAAGAAGGTTGGCAACGACGCCCTTCTCCTTGGCGAACTTGTCGAGCCGCACCAGCGGCGTGTCGCCGATCGTCTCGGTGATCGAGTTGTAGACACGGCCGCGGCCGGGCACGCGCGCGGAAGGCTTGTTCATTGGTTTCGCTCCCAAATCAGATCAGGCAATTGGCGTCGGCGGACAGAATAGGGCTTTCGCCCGCGCAAGATAGGCTGCCGGCCGAAAATATCGAGTGGGCCGCTTGCTGAAAACGCTTGTCCCCTCAAGCCGCATTTTCCGGATGGACCGATCGGCGGAATGGATGGGCCTGAACCGATCTACTGACGTGCGGCAATGGCAGCGGCCGCGCCCACCATGAAGCCGGCGGCGGTGCGGTTCAGCGCCTTCAGCGCGCGTGGCGATTTCAGGAACCAGCGCGCCTTGGCGGCCAGCGCAAGATATGGCACCAGCACCACGAAGAGCACAATGACGGTGAGCGCGACCAGGATGCCGTAGTCGGCGAGCGTGATGGTCTTCAGGTCGACGATGGTCGGCGTGATGGCGAGGTAGAAGATCATCGTTTTCGGGTTGCCCAGCGTGACGGCGAGGCCGGCAAGGAAGCTCGATACCAGGCCGCCCTTGCCTTTCCTGGCCTCGACAGTCTCGGGCGTGATCCCGGCCGTCCAGAAACGCCAGCCGAGGAAGGCGAGATAGGAGACGCCCAGCCATTTGATGGCGAGAAACACCATGCCGAAGCTTTGCGCGACAAAGGCAAGGCCGAGCACCACCGCGGTGAGATAAATGAGGTCGCCGAGCATCAGGCCGAACGACATCGCCAGCGATGAGCGGAAGCCGGATCCGAGCGCCCGCGCCACAAGCGCGGTGACGCCGGGCCCGGGAATGGCGGCGGCGATGCCCAGCGCAGCACTATAGGCAAGGAAGCCGGCGAGGGTCATGACGGTCGCACCTCGTGAAACGACTCTGATGCCATGAAAGCCTGCAACGGCAAAACGGATTCGATTGCGCCAAGCAGGGCATGAAAGCCGGTCATCCTCGCCTGAAAGCGAGAGATGGTTCACTTACGCCCCGAAGGCGGTCGGCTATCTCGCATGGCTCCGAACGGCAGGAGCACCCATGTTAGCCAAAAGACTTCACATCCAGCTCATGAAGTGGATGCCCAACAACTATTCCGAAGCACGCGGTCACGTCCACGAGCTGGAATGGTATCTGTGGTTCGAGGGGCGTCAGGCTTTCAGCCTGTTCGACAAGGGCGATAGCGATGTCGTTCCGCAGACTGGATATTTTACCGACAGCCGGAACCCTGGCGCCTACCCCGTTCGTCCGATGATCTATCCGCTGGTCGTCAACAACCGCTTCAAGGTGCGGCTGGTGGCGATCGAGCGTGACGGACCGCAAAAGATAGACCCCGACGACACCGCCAAAGGCGAATTCTACATCGACCTCGACACCAAATATCCGCCGGTCTCGGACTGGCGCATCATTGCTGCCGATCCGCGCAATACCGACCTCAACGTGGAAGCATCGTTCCAGCTGCAATGGCTGGACTATGTCGATACCGCCGAGATTGCCGAGGATGGCCCGCCACGCATCATCGACAAGTCCAACTATCCCTATCCCTGGGGCGCCAATGTGATGGTGTTCGAGCACTGGCTCGGGCTTGGCCGCAAGGCGCCGCTCAAACTCATCGACCCGAACCGCGCATCGCGCCGCGAATACTGGATGATCAATGGCAATGCGGCCCGGCGCATGGTGCAGGACCTCTATCGCTTCAACGTCAACCAGCTTGGCGTCGCCAACGACACCATCAGCAGTGTTTACGTGCCGAAGCTCAATGCCGGCCACGTCACGGTGACGCTTTACGAACACGATTTCAGCGACGGCCGCTTCGCGCAAGGGGCGAAGAAGTCCTTCGGCTCGGTCGGCCTCTTCAATCTCAGGGATACCGGTTTCGATGACCGCGTCTCATCGGCCGAGGTGATCCATACCTATCCCAAGGTGATCCATCGGGACGTGCATTAGGGCCGGATTGCGCTGTTCGCCGGCTCAGGATGGGCCATCGACATGGGTGATGCGCCAGATGGTGCCGTTGCCATCCTCGGTGACGATAAGCGCGCCGTCCCTGGCCACCGCGACGCCGACCGGCCGGCCCCAGACGGCGTCGTCGGAGAGGACGAAGCCGGTGATGAAATCCTGGTACTCGCCGGTCGGCTTGCCGTGGCTGAATCTCAGCCGCACCACCTTGTAGCCGGTCCTCATACCACGGTTCCAGGAGCCGTGCAGGGCGACGAAGGCGTCACCCTTGTACTCTGCCGGGAAATTGCCGCCGCCATAGAAGGCGATGTTGAGCGGCGCCGAATGCGCCTGCATCAGCACGTCGGGCACGGTGACCGAGCCGGCGAGGTCTGGGCGCGCGCCCTCGTGACGCGGGTCCTCGTTGGCGCCGATATAATACCAGGGCCAGCCATAGAAGGCGCCGTCCTTGACTGAGGTGGCATATTCGAACGGCACATCGTCGCCGAGACCGTCGCGCTCGTTGACGACACACCACAGCGCGCCGGTGGCCGGTTGCACGGTCATGCCCGAACAATTGCGCAGGCCGGTGGCGAGGATGCGGCCATTCTTGCCGTCGGGGCCGAAGGCCAGCACGTCGGCACGGCCATCCTCGGAACCCCAGGTGGCGCCGAGTGGCTGTGATTTTGCCCAGGCGTCAAGGCCGCTATTCGGTGCCTTCCCCATGCCCTCCGCGACGTTAGAACCGGAGCCGACCGAGAGATACAGCGTCTTCCCGTCCGGCGAGAAGGCGATATCGCGGGTCCAGTGGCCGCCGGTAGGGATGTCGGAGACAATCGTCTCCGGTTCGCCGGAGGCTTTAAGGTCGCCGTCGCGATAGGCGTAGCGGACCACGCTGTCGTTGTTGGCGACGTAGACCCATTGCGGCTTGTCGCCAGGCGGGTAGAAGGCGATGCCATAGGGCTGGTTGAGATTGTCGGCAAAAATGCCCTCTTCGGCCGGCTTCGCGCTACCCTTGGCCAGCCGATAGACGCGTATCTGGTTGGCGTCGCTGTCGGCGACGAACAGGTCGCCGTTCGGCGCCACGCGCACGACCCGCGGATTGGAAATGCCGGAAGCAACCAGTTCGGCCGAAAACCCAGGCGGCAGGACGGGCTTCGCGCCCTCGGGCCGATCGCCAAGGCCAGCGCTGTTGGAGGCGGATTCGGTGATGTTGGGCTTTTGCAGATCATCCGGCTTGATCAGCCGGCGCACACCTGGCTTGTCGGCCTTCCAGTCGCCGAAAGCGTCCTTGCCGGTCAGCAGCGGTTGATCGGCCTCCTGGGCGAAGGTGCTGGTGGCCAGAAGCAGGGCAAGGCCTGCCAAGCCGGCAATCCGGATCATGCTGTTCTCCTCGAACTCGCGCCGGTCGGCGCGTCATGCACAAGGGAGATATTGTGCAGCCGCCGCAAAAGAGAAGCGTGCGCGCGCGCAGATTCGACGAGAGAACCGCTCAACTTTCCTCTTCGACGTCCAGATCGTCGTCGAGACGCTTTTCCAATGCGACGAGATCTTCCGGCAGCGGCAAGCCCATGGCGCGCATTTCGCGCAGTTTTTCGCGCAGCTGCTCCTGGATTTCGTGCTCGTCCTCCGGCTGGTTGACCATTTCTTCGAGCAGCATGCTGATCTGGGCCTTGAACGATTCAAGCGCCATTCTGCGCCCTCCTTTACGGTGATCCCGGCTTCGGAATTATCTTAACATCCGGGTAATCAATTGGGCCGTGTAGTCGACCATCGGCACGATGCGGGCATAATTCAGCCTGGTCGGGCCGATGACGCCGAGCGCGCCGACGACGCGGGCGTCCTTGTCGCGGTAAGGCGCCACGACCAGCGACGAGCCGGAGAGCGAGAACAGCTTGTTTTCCGAGCCGATGAAGATCCGCACGCCGGGGCCGTCCTCGGCGAGGTCGAGCAGCTGGATCAGCCCGTCCTGCGTCTCCAGATCCTCGAACAGGTGGCGCAGCAATTCGATATCGGCCTGGGCGGTGACGTTTTCGAGCAAATTGGCGCGGCCTCGCACGATAAGGCGCGCCGGCAGGCCGCTATCGGCGCCGGCCCACACCGCCAGGCCTTTCTCGACCAGATCCTGCGACAGCGTGTCCAGCGCTGCCCTGGTCTCGTCCTTGATGCGGGCGATCTCGATGCGCGCCTCGGCGAGCGTGCGGCCCCTGATATGGGCGTTGAGGAAGTTGGAGGCCTCGTGCAGCTGCGAGACGGTGATGCCGGCCGGCAGGTCGACGACGCGGTTCTCGACATCGCCATTCTGCGACACCATCACCGCCAGCGCCTTGGTCGGCTCGAGCTGGATGAACTCGATGTGCTTCAGCGCCACCTCGTTCTTGGTGGCGAGCACCAGGCCGGCGCCGCGCGACATGCCCGACAGCATCTGGCTGGCCTCGGTCAGCATGTGTTCCAGCGTCGCGCCCGAGCCGGAGGCGCGCACCTGCGCCTCGATGACCCGGCGTTCCTCGTCGGAGAGATCGCCAAGCTCCATGAAGGCATCGACGAAGAAGCGCAGGCCGGTCTGGGTCGGCAGGCGCCCGGCCGAGATGTGCGGGGCATAGATCAGGCCGAGATGCTCGAGGTCGCTCATCACGTTGCGGATGGTCGCCGGCGACAGCGACGACGGCAGGATGCGCGACAGGCTGCGCGATCCCACAGGCTCACCGTCCTTCAGATAGGATTCGACGATGCGCCGGAAAATGTCGCGCGAACGCATGTCGAGCGATTGCAGCGCGGGCGCCAGCAGACTGGGTTCGGTGACTGCCTTGGTCATTCGAGCCAAAAACCTCCGGCTCAAGGATATAGACTTCCATCGCCCCCGCGCAACCCGGCGTCTGTGCCAGATCGCCCGGCCTTTTCCTTTGCGCCATGGGCTGCATGCGTCTACAAGCCGCCGACGCAACCGTAAAAGAACAGAAAGAGGCCTCGATGCGCCCTTCCAAACGCCAAGCCGACGAAATGCGCGCCATCTCCTTCGAGCGCGGCGTCTCCAAACACGCGGAAGGCTCGTGCCTGGTGAAATTCGGCGACACGCATGTGTTGTGCACGGCGAGCCTGGAGGAAAAGGTGCCGGGCTGGATGCGCAATTCCGGCAAGGGCTGGGTGACGGCCGAATACGGCATGCTGCCGCGTTCGACCGGCGAGCGCATGCGCCGTGAAGCCTCGGCCGGCAAGCAAGGCGGCCGCACGCTGGAAATCCAGCGGCTGATCGGCCGCTCCTTGCGCGCCGTTGTCGACCTGCAGGCGCTGGGCGAACAGCAGATCACCGTCGACTGCGACGTCATCCAGGCCGATGGCGGCACCCGCACGGCCTCGATCACCGGCGGCTGGGTGGCGCTTTACGATTGCCTGCGCTGGATGGAAGCGCGGCAGATGGCCAGCGTTGCCAAGGTGCTGAAAGACCATGTCGCGGCAATTTCCTGCGGCATCCATGACGGCCAGCCGGTCATCGACCTCGACTACATCGAGGATTCATCTGCCGGCACCGACGCCAATTTCGTCATGACCGGCAAGGGCGGCATCGTCGAGATCCAGGGCACCGCCGAGGGCGAGCCGTTCTCGGAAGGGCAGTTCGCGGAGCTGATGGGCCTGGCAAAGAAGGGCATTCAGCGGCTGGTGAGCTTGCAGCAGATGGCTGTGGCCTGATTGAATTTAACGTGATGACGTCGGCGATCCTTCACACCCCCCTCTGGCCTGCCGGCCATCTCCCCCGCAAGGGGGGAGATCAGAGGTCGCTACCGTTTTCGCCAACCATCAACGTTGAGACGCCGCCAGCGGAACTGCCAATCTCCCCCCTTGCGGGGGAGATGCCCGGCAGGGCAGAGGGGGGCGCCTGATGCAACCCTCCGCTATTCTTGAGTCAGCGCTTTACGTCACGGATCTCGCCGCTGCCGAAGCCTTCTACTCCAACGTCCTCGGCCTCCCTCTCCTCGGCAAGGTCGACGGCCGCCATCTCTTCTTCCGCTGCGGCCCGGGCGTACTGCTCATCTTCAACGCCGAAGCCACCAAAATCCCGCCGGCACCGGATGCGCGGCTGAAAGTGCCGCCGCATGGCACGGTCGGCGAGGGCCATCTCTGCTTTGCCGCAAGTGCGGATGAACTCGCACAGAGGAAGGCGCAACTTGAGGCGAAAAACATCGCCATCGAAAGCGAATTCGAATGGCCGCAGGGCGGGCGTTCGATCTACATACGCGACCCCTCGGGCAATTCGATCGAATTCGCCGAGCCAAGGATCTGGGGCCTTTGATGCATTCTCTCGATGAAAAGAAGATCGTCGTTGCCAGCCACAATGAAGGCAAGCTGCGCGAATTCGCCGATTTGATGGGTCCGTTCGGCTTCGAGGCGAAGTCGGCCAAGGACTACGGCCTGCCGGAACCGGAGGAGACCGGCACCACCTTCGAGGAAAACGCCTACATCAAGGCCTTCGCCGCGGCTAAGGCGACCGGCCTGCCGGCGCTGTCGGACGATTCGGGCCTGTGCGTCGACGCGCTCGACGGCGCCCCCGGCGTCTACACCGCCAATTGGGCCGAAGCTCCCGATGGCAGCCGCGACTTCGGGATGGCCATGCAGCGCACCGAAGTGGCCTTGCAGGAGGTCGGCGCCGCCAAGCCAGCGCAGCGCAAGGGGCGGTTCGTCGCCGTCATCTGCCTGGCCTTCCCCAATGGCGAGGCTGAATATTATCGCGGCGAAGCTGAGGGAACGCTGGTGTGGCCGCCGCGCGGCGAACTGGGCTTCGGCTACGACCCGGTGTTTTTGCCCGACGGTTTCGACAAGACGTTCGGCGAGATGAGCGCTGAGGAAAAACACGGCTGGAAGCCCGGTCAGCCGACGGCGCTGTCGCACCGCGCCCGCGCCTTCCAGAAATTCGCCCGCGCCAGGTTAGGCTCAGCTTAATGTCGCTGGACCGCAGCCCGGGCTTCGGGGTCTACATCCATTGGCCGTTCTGCGCGGCCAAATGCCCGTATTGCGACTTCAACAGCCATGTCCGTCACCAGCCGGTCGACCAGGAGCGCTTTGCCCGCGCCTTCGAGAACGAGCTGAAGACCATGAGCGAGCGGACCGGGCCGCGCGAAGTGACCAGTATCTTTCTCGGCGGCGGCACACCGTCGCTGATGCAGCCGCAGACGGTGGCGGCGGTGCTGGACGCCGTGGCGAAGAACTGGACGGTGCCCGACGGCATCGAGGTGACGCTGGAAGCCAATCCGTCCTCGGTCGAGGCCGAGCGATTTCGCGGCTACCGCGCCGCCGGCGTCAACCGTGTGTCGCTCGGCGTGCAGGCGCTGAACGACAAGGATCTGCGCTTCCTCGGCCGGCTGCACAATGTCGACGAGGCGCTGCATGCAATTGGCCTGGCACGGGACATATTCCCAAGACTTTCCTTCGACCTGATCTACGCCCGCCCCGGCCAGACGCTGGACGACTGGCAGGCGGAGCTCGAACAGGCGATCGGCCATGCCGCCGACCATCTGTCGCTCTACCAGCTGACCATCGAAGAAGGCACGCCGTTCCATGCCCTTCATGCGGCGAACAAATTCATCATCCCCGATAATGACCGGGCCGCCGATCTCTATGCGCTGACGCAGGAGATCACCGCAGCGCATGGCC
The DNA here is from genome assembly GCF_000502535.1 of Mesorhizobium sp. LNJC391B00. Lineage (NCBI taxonomy): Bacteria > Pseudomonadati > Pseudomonadota > Alphaproteobacteria > Hyphomicrobiales > Phyllobacteriaceae > Mesorhizobium > Mesorhizobium sp. LNJC391B00. The sequence continues at coordinate 522,368 of NZ_AYWI01000004.1, read as the reverse complement.
TGCCGGCCTATGAGATTTCCAACCACGCCAGGCCGGGCGCCGAGAGCCGGCACAATCTGACCTATTGGCGCTATGGCGAATATGTCGGCGTCGGACCGGGCGCGCATGGCCGCTTTATCGAGAACGGCCACCGCACCGTGACGATCGCCGAGCGGATGCCGGAGACCTGGGCCAATCTGGTGGAGGCCAGGGGCCATGGCGTCACCGGCGGCGAGATCCTGACGCGCTCCGAAGAGGCCGACGAGTTCCTGCTGATGGGGCTGAGGTTGGCCGAAGGCATCGACCTTTCCCGCTACGAGGCGTTTTCCGGGCGCGGCCTGTCGAGCGCCCGGCTGACCGTGCTGCAGGATGAGGGGCTGGTGGCGCCGATCGGCAATGCCAGGCTACGCGCCACGCCAGCCGGCATGATCGTGCTCGATGCCGTGGTGGCGGATTTGGCGCGGTGAGCCCACAGGGCAAATGGCCGGGCTGTTGGACGATTTATCGGCTTGAGCAAGGATGTTAGAAAGTCGACTTGTTGAACCGCTGGCGTGCCAGCGCCGCATCCGAGGTGACTCCTGCGATGACGTTCCTGATCCACGAGACCTTGATGACATTGAACACGGATGATGTGTTCGAGTTTGGATTGACCGAAATCTTGAGATCTCCAGAGCAAGACGACCTCTTTGAGGCTCAGGCGATTTTCATCAGGAACGCAACGGTCACATCGAAACTAAAATTGACCCACTTGAGCGAATTCAGCGTTGTCCTCAGTTTCATAACATATATTGGAAATAAGCTTCGCGGAATCGCCAAGGATGAGTTGCTCGAGTTTGATCTGAATGGACTCACATTTGATCAGTACATCCCTCTCAGCAAAAATCTGCGTAAGATCTGGGATGAGTAGTCGGTGAAGAACGTCCTGTTCGTCTGCAGCCAGAACCGCTTGCGCAGCCCGACCGCCGAGCAGGTGTTCTCCAAACGTAGGGATATCGAGGTCGAGTCGGCCGGCACCAATCACGATGCAGACACGCCGCTGACGCATGAGCTGGTCGCCTGGGCCGACATCGTCTTCGTGATGGAAAAGGCGCACCGCACCAAGCTGCAGAAGAAATTCAAGGAGAGCCTGAAGAAGGCCCGCGTCATCTGCCTCGACATCCCGGATGATTACGGATTCATGGATCCGGAGTTGGTGCGATTGCTGGAGGTGAGGGTGACGCGATACCTGGGCTGACTGATGTGGTTGGGGCGTTCCACGCCCGCGTTCGCCATCCTCGGACTTCACCCGAGGATTCATGCCGCGAGGTTAAGGCGATGCAGCGGTTCAGAATTCTGCGCCGCTGCATCCTTCGGCAGAGGTCACGGAATGGATCATAGGGTCTGCGCCGCGTCACTTCGCTCCTTGCTTCGCCCTAGGATGACGATGTTGCACCGATCGACAAACTAAGCGTCGTGCTTGAAGCGGCGCTTGCCGCGGTGTTTCTCGGCATGCGCCTCTCCGGTCCGGGCCGGCTTGGCGTCGCTCTTGTCCCGGCGGACGCTGTTCTGGTCGTTCATCGGATGCGGCGGCGCGCCTTCGCGGGCGCTCTTCGTTTCAAGACGGGTGATGAAGATATCGAAACGATTGGGCATCGTACGGTCAGTGCTCCGTCGTGCTGTCCGGTTTGTTGTCCGAAAGCCTGACATTCGTCGGCAAGGCGGTGGCCGCCCGACTGGCCAGGCCGGTGTCGCTTTCGGCGAGCGCACGCTTGCCCTTTCGCGCAGTGAAGCGCTTGCGCTCGGCATAATAGGGCTCGAAAACGTCCTGCAATTCCAGGCTGTCCATCCTGTCCTCCTCCTCAAGAGACTCAGGTATTCAATCCGCCAGCCACGCTTTCGTTCCCCACTGTGGCAAAGACATGGCCGCCGGGTTACATCGGCGTCAGGTTTGGCTCGACGTTCGGGAGTTTTGCAACCCGGCGCGCGCCGTGCCAAACAGGGCGAAATGGAGAGACCCCGGTGACCGGCGAGAAGCGCAGCTATGTGATCGGGCAGACCGAGATCGCGGTCCGGTCGCTGGCGCCGGCGCTGTATCTGGTGGCGACGCCGATCGGCAACCTCTCCGACATCACGCTGCGCGCCTTGGAAACGCTGGCTGCCGCCGACATAGTCGCCTGCGAGGACACCCGCGTCTCACGCGTGCTGCTCGACCGATACGGCATCCGCAGGCGCACAACCGCCTATCACGAACACAATGCCGGCGAGGCGGGACCGAAGCTGATCGCAGCACTCGAGGCCGGGCAGAGCGTGGCGCTGATTTCGGATGCCGGCACGCCGCTGATCTCCGACCCAGGCTACCGGCTGGTCGGCGAAGCGCTGGAGCGCGGCCTGCGCGTGGTGCCGATCCCCGGCCCATCGGCGCCGCTGGCGGCGCTGACGGCGTCGGGCCTGCCGTCCGACGCCTTCCTGTTTGCCGGGTTTCTGCCGGTGAAATCTGGGCAGCGGCTGACAAAGCTCGAAACGTTCAGGGCGGTGCCGGCAACGCTGATCTTCTTCGAGTCGCCGCGTCGGCTGGCCGAAACGCTGGTCGCCATGGTCGAGGCGTTGGGCGGCGCGCGCAAGGCCGCCATCGGCCGCGAGCTGACCAAGACTTTCGAAGAGATGCGGACGGGAACGCTGCAGGCGCTGGCCGACCACTATGCGGCGGCCGATACGCCGAAGGGCGAGATCGTCATCTGCGTCGGGCCCGCCGAGATCAAGCCCGACCAACCCGCCGACATCGACAGGCTGCTGCTGTCGCTGGCCGCCGAAATGCCGGCGTCCAAGGCGGCGGCGGAGGCGGCGAAGATGACCGGCGGGCAGAAGCAGGCGCTTTACCGGCGGCTGCTGGAACTCAGGAATGCGGGTGGAGAAGGCGAAGGTGGCTGAGCGCCCGGCCGCCAGCCGCCAAAAAGCCTATCGGCGCGGCCATCGCGGCGAGTGGCTGGCGGCGGCGGCGCTGATGCTGAAAGGTTATCGCATCCTCGCCCGCCGGCATCGCACCCGCTTCGGCGAGATCGACCTGATCGCCAGGCGCGGCGACCTGGTGCTGTTCGTCGAGGTCAAGGCGCGGCGCACGCTGATGGAAGCGATGGAGGCGATCGGCCACGAATCGGAGCGCCGCATCGAGGGCGCGGCCGACATCTGGCTGTCGCGCCAACCGGACTACGGCAGATTGTCGATGCGCTTCGACATGATCGCGGTGCTGCCCTGGCGCTGGCCGGTGCATGTCGAGAACGCGTTTTTTGGGAGGAGTTAGCGGCCTTTACCCTCCCCCTTGCGGGGAGGGTCGGTGAGCAAGCGACGCGACGCGTCGTTGGCGAAACGGGGCGGGGGTGTGGCGCCCCCACCCCGATCCGCTTTGCGGATCGACCCTCCCCACCACAAGGGGGAGGGTAAAGCTCACCCCCAAATGAAAAGCGCCACCAACCCAACCGCTCCCACCACCAGGCGCCACCAGCCGAACAGCGAATAGCCGTTGCGCGAGACGTAATCGAGCAGGAAGCGCACGACGATCAGCGCGGTAACAAAGGCGGCGACGAAGCCGATGGCGATGATCGGCAGGTCGGCGCTGCTCAGCACGTTGCGGTTCTTGAACAGATCGAAGGCGAAGGCGCCGACCATGGTCGGGATGGCGAGGAAGAAGGAGAATTCCGCCGCCGCGCGCTTGTCGACGCCCAGCAGCAGCGCGCCGACGATGGTCGAACCGGAGCGCGACGTCCCGGGGATCAGCGACAGGCACTGGAACAGGCCGATCTGCAGGTAAAGCCTTGTCGGGAAGCGCTCGACATCGCGGTAGACCGGCTGCAGCTTCATGCGGTCGACGACCAAGAGCACGACGCCGCCGACGATCAGCATGATGCAGATCAGCCTTGGCGATTCGAACAGCACCGTCTTGATGAAATCATGCGCCAGCGCGCCGATGATGGCGGCCGGCAGGAAGGCAATCAGGATGCCGAGGACGAAATGCCGCGTCAGCCGGTCATGCGGCAGGTCGAGCAGCATCTGCCACAGACGGCGGAAATAGACGCTGAGGATCGCCAGGATGGCGCCGAGCTGAATCAGGATCTCAAAAGCCTTGCCGGTGGAATGGAAGCCGAGGAAATGGCCGGCGAGCAGGATATGGCCGGTCGAGGAGACCGGGATGAACTCGGTCAGCCCCTCCAGCAGGCCGAGCAGCAGGGCTTCGACGATGGTGTGGCTATCCATGGCAACCTCGGCATTCAAGGGACGGAAGGAAACGGCTGGCAAAAGGGCTTGCTTGTCACGGCGCGGAAGTCCCCCTATAGGTCGCAGCACCGTGACGGCCGCATGACGGGCCGCCAAGACTTACCGGTGCGGACGGCGATTCGCCAGTGCGCCTTAATATCGCGGAATCATGCTGACGCTTTTCCATCACCCGATGTTCGCCACCTGCCGCTTCGTGCGCCTCGCCTTCGGCGAGTATGGCGAGGAGCTGGCGCTGATCGAGGAAAAACCGTGGACGCGGCGCAAGGAGTTTTTGGCGCTGAACCCGGCCGGCACCTTGCCTATCCTGCTGGCCGAAGGCGACGTGCCGATCGTCGGCGCCATGGTGATCGCTGAATATCTCGACGAAACACGTGGTGTCCTGAAGCGCGACAAGCGCCTGTTTGCGGAAGACCCGATGCAGCGCGCCGAAATCCGCCGCCTGACCGACTGGTATCTCAACAAGGCCGAGAGCGAAGTGACCCGGCATCTGGTGCGCGAGCGCGTGCTGAAGCCGGTGATGCCGGAAACGGCGGGCGGCGGTTCCCCCGATTCGGCGGCGATCCGCGCGGCGCGCGCCAACATTCGCCAGCACATGAAGTACACCAACTGGCTGGCCGGCACCCGTCATTGGCTGGCCGGCAGCAAGGTCACCTATGCCGACCTGGCGGCGGCCGCGACGCTGTCGGTGCTGGATTATCTCGGCGAGATCGATTGGCGCGAGCATGCCGCGGCGCGCGAATGGTACACGCGGGTGAAATCGCGGCCGTCGTTCCGGCCGCTGCTCACCGACCGAGTGCGCGGCCTGTCGCCGGTGTCGCATTATGCGGACCTCGACTTCTAGAAGCCAAACCCTGCGCGCGCTGATCGACGCCGAGGCGCGGCGCGCCGGCTTCGATGCGGTTGCCGTCACCACGCCCGATGCGATCCCGCTGGCGCCGGCCAGATTGGCCGAATTCATCGCCGATGGTTTTCACGGTTCGATGGCGTGGATTGCGGAGACGCTCCAACGCCGCAGCGAGCCTTCGACGCTGTGGCCCGAGGTGCGCTCGATCATCGTGCTGGCAATGAATTACGGCCCCGACCACGATCCGCGTGCGCTGCAGGCAAGGCGCGATCTCGGCGCGATCTCGGTCTATGCGCAAAACCGCGACTATCACGAGGTGATGAAGGGCCGGCTGAAGGAGATCGCCGGCAAGATCGTCGCGCGGGCCGGCGGCGACGTGAAGGTTTTCGTCGATACGGCGCCCGTGATGGAAAAGCCGCTGGCTGAGGCCGCCGGGCTCGGCTGGCAAGGCAAGCACACCAATCTGGTCAGCCGCGAGCACGGCTCCTGGCTGTTTCTCGGCACCATCTTCACCACGGCGGAGCTCACGCCCGATGCGACCGAGGTAGACCATTGCGGTTCCTGCCGCGCCTGTCTCGACGCCTGCCCGACCGATGCCTTTCCGGCGCCCTATCGGCTCGATGCCAGGCGCTGCATCTCCTACCTGACCATCGAGAACAAGGGGCCGATCCCGCAAGAATTCCGCGAAAAGATCGGCAACCGCATCTATGGCTGCGACGATTGTCTCGCCGCCTGCCCGTGGAACAAGTTCGCCCGCGCCGCCTCGGAGGCCAAGCTCGCCGCGCGCGATGAACTGCGCGAACCGCCGCTGGCGGAACTGTTGCAGCTGGACGACACGGCGTTCCGGACCTTTTTCTCCGGCTCGCCGATCAAGCGCATCGGCCGCGACCGCTTTGTCCGCAACGTGCTGACCGCCGCCGGCAATTCCGGCGATGTTTCGCTGGCCGGCCCGGTGCGCGATCTGCTTGGCGATGCCTCGCCGCTGGTGCGCGGCGCGGCGATCTGGGCGCTGGCGCGGCTGGTGACGGCCGCCGAATTCAACGGGCAGGCGGCGGTCTACTTGAAAACCGAAACCGACACTACAGTGCAGGACGAATGGCTGTCCGCATTGCCAATCGAGGCGCATGCATGAGCGAAAAACAGGTTTTTATCTTCGGCGCCGGCTATTCGGGCAAAGCCTTTGCACGGGCCAATGCGGAGGCGATTACGATCTTCGGCACCACGCGCTCATCGGAAAAATTCGACGCGCTGCGGCAGGTCGGCATCGCGCCGCTGCTGTTCGACGGCGCCCTGACCCCTGAAATCGGCGATGCGCTGGAAAAGACCACCCATCTCGTCGTCTCGGTGGCACCGGAGGAGGCCGGCGACCCTGTGCTTCTCGCCGCGCGCAAGGCGATCGAGGCGATGCCGGCGCTTCGCTGGATCGGCTATCTCTCGACCGTCGGCGTCTATGGCAATTATGACGGTGCCTGGGTCGATGAAACGGCCGAATGCCGGCCGGTGTCGAAACGCTCGTCGATGCGAGTGGCGGCCGAGCGGGGCTGGCTGCAGCTTGGACTCGAGACCGGCAAGCCGGTGGCCATCCTGCGGCTTTCCGGCATTTACGGGCCGGGTCGCAACGCGCTGGTCAATCTGGAAAACGGCACGGCCAGGCGGCTGGTCAAGCCCGACCAGGTGTTCAACCGCATCCATTGCGACGACATCGCCGGCGCGCTCTGGCACCTCATCGGTGGCAATAGAGGCGGCATTTTCAACATCACCGATGACGAGCCGGCGCCGCCGCAGGATGTCGTCACCTATGCCGCTTCGCTGATGGGCGTCGAGCCGCCGCCGGAGATTCCTTTCGAGACCGCCCAACTTTCGCCCATGGCGCGGTCCTTCTATGGCGAGAACAAGCGCGTCGCCAACGCCGCGATCAAGGCAGCGGGCTACCGGTTCCGCTATCCGGACTACCGCCAGGCGTTCGATCGGATGTGGGCCGACGGCAGCTGGCGCGACGGCGAGCCGCGCAGCCCGATGAAGGTAGATAATCGAAACGCGAGCCCGAGGGTGATATGATTCGATTGTGTTGCGGACTTTTGCAGTGGGGTTCATGACGATTTCGATGCGATCCTTGACCGGCAGACGGCCGTTCCTGACGGCGGCGCTGGCGATCGTGGCGCTGGCCGGGCTGGTGGCGGGCGCAATCACGGCCGAGCCACGGGCAAAAGACCTGTTCGGCGCCAAGAAGCTGCCGGCGGTGGCTGCGGCGCAATCCTTCGGCTTCTATTCAAAGGGCTGCTTCACCGGCGGCGTCGCCATTCCGATGGACGGCCAGAACTGGGAGGTGATGCGTCCCTCGCGCAACCGGCGCTGGGGTCATCCAACGATGATTGCGCTGATCGAGAAGCTGTCGCGCGATGCCGCCGCCGACGGCTGGCCGGGGCTTCTGATCGGCGACATTTCGCAGCCGCGCGGCGGCCCGATGCTGACCGGGCACGCCTCGCACCAGATCGGCCTCGACGCCGACATCTGGCTGACGCCGATGCCCGACCGCAAGCTTACGACCCAGGAGCGCGAAAACATCAGCGCCACGCTGATGGTCGACGACAAGACGCATCTGGTGAAGGACAGGCTGTGGAAGCCGATACATACCAAGCTGTTGAAGCGCGCCGCGAGCTATCCGGAAGTCGAGCGCATCCTGGTCAATCCAGGCATCAAGAAGAAGCTGTGCGACACCGTCACCGGCGACCGTACCTGGCTGAGAAAAATCCGGCCGTTCTGGGGCCATGACTATCATTTCCACATCCGCATCGGCTGCCAGCCGGGTTCGCCCAACTGCAAGGGACAGGAAGCGACGCCCGACGATGACGGCTGCGGCAAGCCGCTGGCCTGGTGGTTTACCGAGGAGCCGTGGCGCCCCAACAAGAACCCGGACGCGCCCAAGGCGCGCGACCTGATGACGATGGCGAACCTGCCGAAACAATGCCAGTTCGTGCTCGACCAGCCCGACGCGGACTCGGCGGAAGCCGTCACCTATCGCGGCGGCGGCGTGCCGATCGCCGCCAGGGCGCCGGAACCCGACGCGCCTCCGCCTATTGCGGGCAATGCGGGCGGCTTGCCTGGCGCAGCCAACGCCTTCACCGCCACGCCGGAGATCGGCATTCCCCTGCCGAGGCGACGGCCGCCGGCAAACGTCGGACAGTGATGGCGAACTGACGCTTTCCCTTTCCGGGGCCATGCGCTAGTCAATCGATTGAACACCGGGCGATTGAACACCGGGCGATTGAACACCGGGCGATTGAAAAACCGGGCGATTGAAACGGTCGCAACGGCGCCGCAAAGGGGACGAGCAAGAGCATGTCAGGCGACGACGACACCGCGTTGCGGTTTCCAGTGCTGATCGGCGACGTCGGCGGCACCAATGCGCGCTTTTCGATCGTGCTCGACGCAAATTCGGAAGCCGGTGAGCCGCATATCGTGCAAACCGCCAATTTCGCCACCATAGACGAGGCGATCCAGGCGGCGGTGCTCGACCGGTCGTCCATCCGGCCGAATTCGGCAGTGCTGGCGATCGCCGGACCAGTCGATGGCGACGAGATCCCGCTTACCAACTGTCCCTGGGTGGTGAAGCCGAAGCAGATGTTTGCCAATCTGGGCCTGGGCGACATCGTCGTGCTCAACGATTTCGAGGCGCAGGCGCTGGCCGTCGTGGCGCTCGGCGAAGAGCATATGGAAAAGATCGGCGGCGGCACGCCGGAGGAGAATGCCGGACGCGTCGTGCTCGGCCCCGGCACCGGCCTCGGCGTCGCCGGGTTGGTTCATGCCCTCCACCACTGGATCCCGGTGCCTGGCGAAGGCGGCCATATGGATATCGGTCCGCGGACGCCGCGCGATTTCGAGGTGTTCCCGCATATCGAAAAGCTGGACGGCCGCATTTCGGGCGAGCAGATCCTGTGCGGGCGCGGTCTGGTCAATGTCTACCGGGCGGTCGCCAAGGCCGACGGCAAGCCGGCGCCGTTCACCACGCCGGCCGAAATCACCGGGGCGGCGCTGGCCAAGACCGACCCGGTTGCCGAGGAAGCGCTGGCGCTGTTCGTCACCTGCCTCGGCCGCACCGCCGGCGACCTCGCGCTGGTGTTCATGAGCCGCGGCGGCGTGTTTTTGACCGGCGGCATCGCGCAAAAGATCGTTCCGGCACTGAAGGAAGGCAGTTTCCGTGCCGCCTTCGAGGACAAAGCGCCGCACAGCGCGCTGATGGCCTCGATGCCGGTCTATGTCATCACCCACCCGCTGGCAGCGCTTCTGGGCCTTGCCGCCTATGCCCGCAACCCGTCGCTGTTCGGCGTCCAGACCGCGGGGCGGCGCTGGCGCACGTAATCCATTTCGTCCCGAACATGGGTCTGTTCCTGGAAATGGCTGCCGCTTTCGTGACCCTGACCTCGAGCCGCGACGAAGTTTCGCCATAGGCAAGCCGTAGCCGGGGCGCTAAGAGGGGGCCGAATTCCAGCCTGGCATCCCTAGATGCCGGTTGATTTCAGATCGAATCGACCTGAAATCATCCGGCTCTAAATCAAAGAGATAGAGCATGATGTCGTCCGAAAACCGCTTCACACTTCTCGGCATCATGCTCTAGCAAACCACGAAGCGCCCGCGATTTGACCGCTCAAAGTCCACTCAAACTGAAAGTCCAGCCAGCTGAGGTCACTGCGGTGCTGCGCCGCATCCTGGCCGAAAACGGTAGTGAATATCGCTGGACCTATGTCGTTGCCGTCGGCTGCCTGCTGATTGTTTCCGCCACCACCGCCTTCACGGCGTGGATCATGGCCCCGATGATCAACGAGATCTTCTACGAACGACGCGGCGACATGATCGTCTGGATCTGCGCCGGGTTCATGGCCGCCTCCGTGCTGCGCGGCTTCGCCGGTTACGGCCAGGCGGTCGCGTTGGCCAAGATCGGCAACAATCTGGTCGCCCGCTACCAGAAGCGCAGCTTCGACCATCTGATGAAGCTCGGCGTCGACTTCTTCAACGATACGCGTTCCGGTCGGCTGGCGGCACAGGTCAACGAGAATGTCGGCGGCGTTCGCGATCTGCTGTCGCTGACGCTGACCTCCATCAGCCGCGACGCAGTCTCGCTGATCGCCCTCGTCGGCGTCATGATCTACCAGGATCCGGTGTTGTCGCTCAGCTCGCTGCTGATCGGGCCGCCGCTGATCTGGGCCGTCGTCTACATCACCCGCCGATTGCGGCGCATCAACCGGGAATCGGTGCTGATCAACTCGCGGCTGAACGGGTCCGTACAGGAGGCCACGCAAGGCATCGCCATCGTCAAGGCCTTCACCCTGGAAGCCGAGCTGGCGCGCCGGATCGGCATCATGGCCGATACGGCCGAGCAGCGTAACAACAAGATCGCCCGGGTCGCGGAGCGGCTGTCGCCGATTTCCGAGATTTTGGGCGGTCTCGCCATTACCTCCGTCCTTGCCTATTCCGGCTACCGGGCGCTGGTGCTCGGACAACCACCAGGCGCTGTGTTTTCCTTCATCACCGCGCTGATCATGGCCTACGATCCGGCACGGCGCCTGGCTCGTACGCAGGTCGGTATGGAACGTGCCCTGGTCAACGCCCGGATGATTTACGAGCTGCTCGACCTGGAGCCTAAACAGGGCGATGCGCCCGACGCGGTCGAAGCCAGGATCACCACCGGCGAGGTTCGCTTCGACAATGTGACGTTCGGCTACAGCGCCGACATGCCGGTGATCAGGAACCTGAGTTTCACCGCCGCGGCCGGCAAGGTTACGGCGGTGGTCGGGGCCTCGGGTGCCGGCAAGACGACGCTCGTGGCGCTGCTGCAGCGCTTCTACGATGTCGACAAGGGTTCGATCGAGATCGATGGCCAGGACATTTCCAAAGTCACCAAGCACTCGCTGCGCGGCTCGATCGCCTATGTCTCGCAGGCGCCCTATCTGTTCGAAGGCAGCATACGCGACAACATCCGTTTTGGCCGACTTTCGGCGACCGACGCCGAGATCGAGCGGGCGGCGGTGCTGGCGGCGGCCGACGAGTTCATCCGTCAGCAGCCGCAGGGCTACGACACGCCCGTCGGCGAGGGCGGCTCGACCCTTTCCGGCGGCCAGCGCCAGCGCGTCTCGATTGCGCGGGCGATCGTGCGCAACGCGCCGATCCTTTTGCTCGACGAAGCGACCTCGGCGCTCGACAACGAGGCCGAGGCGCGCGTCCAGGAGGCCCTGACCCACGTGATGGAAGGGCGCACCACCATCGTGATAGCGCATCGCCTGTCGACGGTCGTCAACGCCGACCACATTATCGTGCTTGAAGAGGGGCGCCTGGTCGAGGAAGGCACCCATGCCGCACTGATGGCCGATCCAAACAGTGTCTACGCCCGCTTCCACCGCATTCAAGGCAAGAACGGACTGGGGCTTGTCGACGACTCGAAGCCCGTCCAAACTCCGGTCCGGCGCAGCCGCGCCAAGAAGGCGGTGGGGAGAACAGCATGAGCGAATCCAGCGAAATGGGCCTGGTGGTGGTGGGGGCGGCCGGCCGCATGGGCCAGACGCTGATCCGCGCCATCCATTCGATCCCCGGCGCCCGCGTCGTCGGCGCGGTCGAACGAACCGGATCGCCCTATCTCGGCAGGGATGCGGGCGAGCTTGCCGGCATCGGCATCATCAATGTGACGATCGGCGACGATCCGCTGCCGGTGTTCGCCAAGGCCGACGGCGTGCTCGATTTCACCATGCCGGCAGCCACCGTCGAATTCGCAGGCTATGCCGCGCAGGCACGCATTGCCCATGTCATCGGCACCACCGGCTGCTCGGCGGAAGACGACGCCAGGATCGAGGCCGCGGCGCGCCACGCGACGATCGTCAAATCCGGCAATATGAGCCTCGGCGTCAATCTTCTGGCGGTGCTGGTCGGGCAGGCCGCGCGCGCGCTCGGTCCAGAGGATTTCGACATCGAGATCCTCGAAATGCATCACAAGCACAAGGTCGACGCGCCCTCGGGCACCGCCTTGCTGCTCGGCGAAGCGGCGGCGGCGGGACGCGGCATTTCCCTTGCCGGCAACGATGTGCGGTCACGCGACGGCCATACCGGCGTGCGCAAGCCAGGAACGATCGGCTTTGCCAGCTTGCGCGGTGGCTCGGTGGTCGGCGACCACAGCGTCATCCTGGCCGGGACCGGCGAGCGCATCACGCTGTCGCACCATGCCGAGGACCGCGCCATCTTTGCCCGCGGCGCGGTCAAGGCCGCGCTCTGGGCGCGCGGTAAAAAGCCCGGACTTTATTCCATGCGGGACGTGCTCGGCTTGAGCTAAACCATCCATAATTTTGAAGGAGCAAACATGTCGGGAACTCTCGTGCTCGTGCGCCACGGCCAGAGCGAATGGAACCTGAAGAACCTGTTCACCGGCTGGCGCGATGTCGACCTTACCGAGCAGGGCCACAAGGAGGCCAAGGAAGCCGGCCAGAAGCTCAAGGCACGCGGCTTGAAATTCGACATTGCCTTCACCTCGGCGCTGATCCGGGCGCAGAAGACCTGCCAGCACATTCTCGACGCGGTCGGCCAGAGCGATTTGAAGACGATCCGCGACCAGGCGCTGAACGAGCGCGACTATGGCGATCTCTCCGGCCTCAACAAGGACGACGCGCGCCAGAAGTGGGGCGAGGAGCAGGTGCACATCTGGCGCCGCTCCTACGACGTGCCGCCGCCCGGCGGCGAAAGCCTGAAGGACACCGGCGCCCGCGTCTGGCCCTATTACCTGCACGACATGCAGTCGCATGTTCTGAAAGGCGGCACCGTGCTGGTCGCCGCGCATGGCAATTCGCTGCGCGCGCTGATCATGGCGCTGGACGGCAAGAGCGGCGAGGAGATCGTCAAGCTCGAGCTCGGCACCGGCGTGCCGGTGATCTACAAGCTCAACGCCGATTCCACCGTGGCGTCGAAGGACGTGCTGGAGGGGTGAGGTTTTCGGCCAGCGCATTCGCCAAGTCGGCGCTGCCCCTCATTGCCCTGCCGGGCAGTTCTCCCGGTATAGTGACGGGGAGAAAGGGCTGGCCGCAGCCTCGGCGCTCTTCTTGTGACGCAGGTGACCGGCGAAAATCATCGATGAGAGCGCCCCTCTCCCCGTCACTGTACGGGGAGAGGATGCCGGCAGGCAGGTGAGGGGCGGCGCTGACCCCCGGGAAACTAAGCCGGCAGGCAGAGGCCCTCGAAAAAGCGCGTTGACACATATCGTTTGCCCGCTTACATGAGCCCGCACCAGCCCAGATGGCGGAATTGGTAGACGCGCACGGTTCAGGTCCGTGTTCCGCAAGGAGTGGAGGTTCGAGTCCTCTTCTGGGCACCAAATTCCCGTTTCGGATAAGTCCGAAATGATTTAGACGCGAAGCAAAAAAGCCCGGTTCCCGGGCTTTTTTGCTGATGGATGACAGATTGTCCAGCGGAGGGTCAATGCGGCGGGCGAACCGCTTTCATTGCTTCTTCTTCGAGTGTCTGGAGCTTCTCCCGAATCTCCTCCGGCTCGGCATGCTCCAAGCCGACGACATCGTTTCTGGTCTCATTCAGCGAAACGATAATCTCATCAAGCTTGGCGTGAATGGCGGCCGTGTCGCGGTAACCCTGGATCAGCACAACGCCGGTGATCACGATGGCCGCTACCGACAATGCGTAGGTGACCACATTCGTCAGGCCGAATGGCACCAACGCAGTACAGAGCAGCATGGCTACAAGAAGGACATAGAAGCCCGGTGGCCGGGATAGAAAGTCGCCCATCACAAAGAGAAAGCGGTTCATATCCAGGCCGCGGTCAAAAATGCCACGAGTGCGGTGACGGCTACGCAAATTGGAATTGCCGCGAGTAAGGCAGCTTCCAGGACCCAAGTTTCCTTGTCGCTAAACATCAGACATCCTCCCGTTCAGAAAACGGCCGCCCATAGAGCCTTCACAGCGCAGCCAAAGAACTGGATGATCATCTTGCCGTCGTCGGCGCCATAGGCTTCNCCTGATCGGAGCGGCGGGCTCGCGCGTTACTCGATGATCTGCACGACCTTGCGCGTGTCGGGATCGACGAGAACCGCGTGATCTCCGACAACCGTATACTTGTAGCGGACATCCGGAACGTCGATTGCGTGGAGCTCGACAGTGTCGGGAAGTGCCGTGCCGACGTTGAGTTCGACGCCGAGCAAACTGACTGAGGCCAGCTTCTGCTTATGGATATATTCGCGAACGACCGTCTGTTGTTCGGGCTTGAGAACAATAACATCCTCGGCAAACGAGGTGCCGATGCCCGCCATAAGGACGAGGGCGCCGGCGGCGCTGACGAAATACCTGGTCATGGGAATTTCCTTTTCATAGGTCAGTTTGAAGGCGTGGATACGAGCAGATCAGCCGCCACTCGCAGGGGCTGGGGCAGGTGCCGCAGGCTTTGCAGGTGCAGCCGGAGCTTCCACCTTTGGCGCTTCAACCTTGACGTTGATATCCTTGCCGCCGTCGCCGCGGATGTTGATGACGCCGGTAAAAATAAGCAACACTACGACCGCAATAAGTGCAAGAACAACAGCAATCGCAGTGCCGCCGCCACCCCCAGAATTAACAACAGTTGGGCCGTCTGCCATGTGTTCCTCTCCTGTTTTATTTAGTTGCATTTGGGAAACGCCTGCCCCGCTTGAACGTTCCGCCTCGGGACTTGGGTCTTAGCTGATATCCGACTTTGGTCTGGTTCGCCGCGGACTGAAGTCACAGGAACAATCTGGCTGATCTCAAGTTCGGTCCCTCGGCGAACAGGCGTGGTGCCGTCGCCGGATTACGCGAGGAGAAAACCATGAAAATCCACTTTGCAAGTGCCGCTGCAGGCTTGTTGCTTTTGGCTGGGGTCGGCGCCGCCGCAGCTCAGGATGTCGTCATCACACCGGAGCAGGATACGGTCGTCCGCGAATACGTGAAAAAGCAGCCGCTGGCTTCGGTGAAGATCCCGGGCGTGGAGCTGAACGTCGGCAGTGCCTTGCCTGATACGGTCGAGCTGCACGAAGTTCCCAACGTCAAATACCGCTACGTCGTGGTCGACAACCGCACCGTCCTGGTCGATCCCAGCACCCGGAAAATTGTGAAGGTCTACGACTGATCGAATAGCTGCCGCCCGCCGCCGGCCATGGCGGCGGGCAGCGGATTTCACATTGCGCTCCAGGATGATCGAAGATGATCGATGACGTCGAGACATCGCCAGCCCTTGATACCCGCTTGGGTTCTCTCAGGGCGAGAATGCGCGATGCGCGCATAACAGAGGCCGACATGAAGACCTTTCAGAAAGTCGCATCCATCATGGTTGGCGGCAGTGGCCGCATCAGTGGCGATGACCTGATTGCAGCGTCGTTCGTCCTCGAGGACCAGCCGGAAGGCTTGTGAGGCGGAGTACTCACGTGTGCAGGCTCCCGCAACGCTGATCCCAAGTGTTCTGGTGCTGAACACATTCCTGCTACGGGCCGGCGTCGAAGGCGTGCCCGCTGGCGAGGTCGCGTCGTGCTCAAGCATCGTCCAGAACACCATGTCGCCGCATGTGACGATACTCGGCCATGCTAGCCGATGCGGGCGCCATAGAAAATCACCGCGGCCGGCAGAACCGGGCAGGCCGGTCCAGAGCGTCGCCACGCCTATGGTCAGAAATGTCACCGAGGCCAGTTTGGTGCAGATCGGATGATGGTAGCGAGCGATCGCCATATCGACCGTACGGGCGCCGGCCTGGGAAGGACCCACCAGCGCGCCGAGGCCGACCGCCGCGCCCAGCGTGGTCGGCGCGCTGTTTGCCCTGCAACGCAGGGCTATGGGCGTGCTCGCACAAGTTAGCTCCAGCTTGAGGCACGGCGTGAAGTCTCGGTCTTTGCCCGCGATGGCGAGGTACGAAGTCAAAAGCGGTCAATGTGATTAGCGATCTACAGTCGATTTCAGCCGCCTTCGGATGATAGCGCCGCAATCACGAGATTTGTCGATAATAATCGATATTAGGCTGTATTCGCGACTATTCGATCGCTCTTCCATAGTGGGCGATAGATAAAATTGGAAATGACATCCCAGATCTGAGGAGATCAAGGCCTTGGGGCCGGCATCAGCATGATTGAACCGCAGCCACCGCAAGTTGACAGTGATCATCAGGCGGATCTGGTTTGGTAGGAAGTCTTAATATGTCTCGCCTAAGGTCCAACTTTGACTTGGGAGCGTGACGTTCGACAGACATATCTCCGCAGGTTACATTTCCCAGTCAGACAGCGCTCCGCACTCGAATGGATGTCTCTGAATGCCGGGCCTCACGCCTTCACGACCGCACCCGAGAACCTTGGGATGGATGGGCACGACAGCGCTCGCCATGGGTGGCAGCAATCAAAGCCTGTTTCTGATTGCCGCCCTTTTTGTCGGCCAGGGGAATATTCCCGGGCAAGGAAGCGCCGCGGTTCCTTTGCTCGTTGTTGGTCTGCTTCTAAGCTGGGCCGCCGCACCGGCGTGGACCGAATTGGTTCTCATGTGGCCAAACCGCGTCGGCGGTATCTCCGCAGCGTGCGCCGAAGCCTTCCGACCTTACAGTCCCGTTCTCTCGGCTCTGACGGGCACCTGCTATTGGTGGGGTTGGGTGCCGACCTGCGGACTGACAGCGGTTCTTTCAGCGTCTGCAATCCAGCAATGGTACCTGCCGGGCCTCCCCGTGGAGGCGGTCGCCTGCGGGCTTATCGCATTCTTTACGGCGGTCAACCTGTGTGGAATCAAGTGGGTGGTCCAACTGGCGATCCCGATCGCCACGGCCTCCGCGACGCTTGCGTTTCTCTCATCCCTCGTCCCGGTCATCAGTGGCTCGGTCGACTGGCGGCAGGCGACGGATTTTGCCCTGACCAGCCCGTTTACCGGCCTGTTCGGCGACATCACGTCGGTGATGGCGGGACTGTACCTGATCGGGTTTGCCGCACCGGCATTTGAGGCTGCAGCCTGCCATGTTGGCGAAACCATCGATCCCAACCGCAACATTCCTCTGGCGATGTGGGCCAGCGCCGCAATGGCCGGCGTCTATTTCCTGGTCCTGCCGGTTGTCTGGCTGGGTGTGCTCGGGCCGGAGCCGCTCGGCACCGACCTCGCCATAGCTCTTGGGCCTACCTTTGCGCCCTTGTTGGGGAGTTTCGGCAAGGCGGCCGCCATCTGGCTCATCATGCTGAACATGTTCCATGGAACGTTGCAGCCATTGGCAGGCGCCGCGCGGACCCTTGCGCAGCTGAGCGAAGACGGCCTGCTGCCGAGCTTCCTGGCCAGGCGCACCTCAACAGATTGTCCCTGGGCGGCAACGCTGCTCACAGCTGCCGCGGCAATCGGCTTCATGCTGTGCGGGTATCCGCTCTGGATGATCGCCGCGGCCAATTTCACGTACCTGATCAGCATCTGCATGCCAAACATCGCAGTCTGGCTCTTGCGCCGTGACAGTCCCGAAGCCGAGCGACCCTTCCGGGCTCCCAGGGGAACGATCATCCTTGGCGTAGGCGCGGCTGCAATATGGCTGTTGACTGCCATACTGGGATTTCAGCAATTTGGCCTTCCTACCGTCCTGTTCGGTCTGGCTTTGGCATATTCGGGTGCTGCGCTCTACGCCTGGCGCACGATGGAGGATCGATACGCACTCGGTCTACCCTTGCTGCCACATACGCTTCACCTGAAGCTTACCGGAGCCATGCTTTTTGTGCTCGTGCTTGACGGTGCCGGCTATTTCCTGGCGATCGGCAGCGTTCCCCAAGGCGACACTTCATTGGTCGCCGCGCTGGAGGACATTTTTGTCGTTGTCGCGCTGCTGACCATCAGCGTTGGCCTGATCTTGCCGGGAATGATCACCCATTCGGCAACCGAGGTGAGCAACGCGGCAAAGCGTCTGACATCCGGAACGCTGAAGGATTTCTCTCTTGCCATGGTCGCCCTGGGGCGGGGAGACCTCGCTGCGGCGCACGCCTCCGTGAACATCATGCCGGTTACCGTAAACTCTCGTGACGAACTTGGAGAGATGGCCGAAAGCTTCAACCTGCTCCAGGACAAGGTGAGGGAAGCCGCCCACGGCCTGGACGACGCGCGCGAGAACATGAACGTAGCGCGCAGCGAACTGATGGCACGGCACGAGGAAATCGCGCATCTCGCGCACCACGATCCGCTTACCGGCCTGGCGAACCGAGCCGCGCTTGCAGCACACCTGGCCACGACGCTCGAGCGTGCAAAAGCAACGCACGCCAGCTTTGCCGTCTTCAGCATCGACCTTGACCATTTTAAAGAGGCGAACGACGTTTTCGGGCACGCCGCCGGCGACGATCTGCTTTGCACCATCTCCCGGCGTCTCCAAACTGCGGCGCCTGAGGCCTTTATCGCGCGCATGGGCGGCGACGAATTCACGGTTGTCCTGGCCATGGATGACCGGTCCGCGAGTGCCAAGGACGTTGCGGACCGTCTGTTCGAATCGGCGGCAGGCAAATTCGAGATCCGGGGCCAGCACATTTCGATCGGGGTGAGCATCGGGGCGGCGATCTATCCGAAAGACGGAGAGAATGCAGCGGCGCTGATGGCAAATGCCGACGCAGCGCTCTACCGGGCCAAGGCGGACGGCCGTCGAATGGTGCAATTCTTCGATCCTGAGATGGATAAGCGGCTAAGAGAGCGCTACGCCTTGCAGCGAGATTTGCGCTCTGCGGTCGGCCATGGCGAACTTGTGCTTCATTACCAGCCGCAAGCCAGGATAGACGGCGAAATCTTCGGTTTCGAGGCACTCGCCCGATGGCACCATCCAAAACATGGGCTCATCTCCCCAAACGCGTTTGTCTCGCTTGCCGAACAGGATGGCACGATCGTTGAGATAGGTGAATGGACGCTCAGGCAGGCGTGCAGAGACGCGGCCTCCTGGCCCTCACCGCTGCAGATCGCCGTCAACCTCTCTCCCGTGCAGTTCCGTTTCGGGGACCTGGTAGGCCTCGTTCATTCTATCCTCTACGAGACCGGCCTTGCTCCGGGGCGGCTGGAACTGGAAATCACGGAAGGGGTTCTCATCCGCGACCGGGCAACCGCCTTGTCGGTTTTGCGGAGGTTGAAGGCGTTGGGCGTCAGGGTCTCGATGGATGATTTTGGCACCGGGTATGCCTCGCTGTCCTCGCTGCAGGCGTTTCCATTCGACAAGATCAAGATCGATCGCAGTTTTGTTTCGGGTGTCGGTTCGAATGTCCAATCGGCCGCCATCGTGCGCACGATACTCAGCCTGGGGAATGCGCTGGCCTTGCCTGTCATCGCGGAGGGTGTCGAAACAGAGGACGAGCGTGCCTTCCTGATGAGGGAAGGATGTCCCGAAATCCAAGGATATCTGGTGGGGCGCCCGCATCCGATAGCGCTCTACAAAGATGTGACGAATGGGCTTTCGCCGGGATCTGCCTTCGGGGAGCCCGAGGATACCACCGCACCCCAGGCGCTTGGCGTAACGCGATAGCCGCGGCGCCGTTCGTCGGCGCGCTGCTCCTGCAACACACCGGTGAGCGAGGACTGCCGACGGTACTGCTCGGGCTCGCCCTTACAAAGGTCGCACTGGTCGGCGCGCTGTTTGCCTTGCAGCGCGGGGCCATGCGAAGCATCCGAACCAGATGGCGCGGGAGCCACCTCCCCTTCCGGCCAGTCCTCCAACAAACCACTTCAAACCCGGCCGTCTCGGCGCTACGTTCTATCTATGGCCCCACCCACCCAGCCGATCACCGTCACCCGCCGCGACCAGATGTTTCCTATCCTGGGCGACGCCGATATCGAGCGCACGCGCCGGTTCGGCGAGGCGAGTTCCTATGCCGCCGGCGAGCATATCGTCACCGCCGGCACCGTGGCGCCGGGGCTGATCGTCATCCTGTCGGGCACGGTCGATATCACCCAGGATGTCAGGCCCGGCCGGCGCGAGACCATCGTCACTCATGGTCCCGGCAATTTCATCGGCGAGCTGGCGCAGCTTTCCAGCCGGCCGTCGCTGGTCAATGCGGAGGCGGCCGAGCCGGTCGAGGCCTTCGTCATCCCCTCGCAGCGGCTGCGCGACCTGATGGTGCAGGAGGCAAGCCTTGGCGAGCGGATCATGCGGGCGCTGATCCTGCGCCGCGTCGGGCTTCTGGAAAGCGGCTCGAGCGGGCCGGTCGTCATCGGCCCGGCCGGCAATGGCGACACGCTGCGGCTGCAGGGATTTCTGCGCCGCAGCGGCCAGCCGCACCGCGCGCTCGATTCCGACAGCGACCCGTGCGCCAAGACGCTGATTGAGCATTTTCATGTCGACCCGCACCATCTGCCGATCGTGCTCTGCCCCAACGGCAAGCTGATGCACAATCCCGGCGAAACCGAACTTGCCCGCTGCATCGGCCTGCTGCGGCCGATCGATCCCGACATGGTCTATGACGTCGCCATTGTCGGCGCCGGACCGGCGGGGCTGGCGGCCGCGGTCTATGCGGCATCCGAAGGGCTGTCGACCATCGTGCTCGATTGCCGCGCCTTCGGCGGCCAGGCCGGCGCCTCCGCGCGCATAGAGAACTATCTGGGTTTCCCCACCGGCATTTCCGGCATGGCGCTGATGGCGCGCGCCTACAACCAGGCGCAGAAATTCGGCGTCGAAATAGTCATCCCCGACGAGGCCAAGCTGCTCGGTGCAGCAGGCGAGGGCTACACGCTTACCGTCGGCGACGGTGAAAGCCTGCGCGCACGCACGGTGGTGATCGCCAGCGGCGCGCGCTACCGCCGCCTCGACGTCGCCAAGCTGGCCGAGTTCGAGGGCACGTCGGTGCATTACTGGGCCTCGCCGATCGAGGCGCGGCTATGCACAGGGCAAGAAGTGGCACTGGTCGGCGCCGGCAATTCGGCGGGGCAGGCGGCGGTCTATCTCGCCAGCCAGGTTCGCAAGGTGACGATGCTGGCGCGCCGCGGCGGCCTCAGGGAAACCATGTCGCGCTATCTGGTCGAGCGTATCGAGGCGCAACCCAACATCGAGGTGCTTGGCGAGACCGAGATCGAGGCGCTGGAAGGCGAAGGCGGCAATCTCACCCAGTTGCGCTGGCGCAACCCCGGCGGCGTCGAGATGCGGCCGATCCAGCATCTCTTCCTGTTCATCGGCGCCGACCCCAACACCGATTGGCTGGCTGGGTGCGATATCGCGCTCGACGCCAGGGGTTTCGTGCGCACCGGCGCCGACATAGGGGCGGGCCAGATGGAGACCAGCCGCAGCGGCGTGTTCGCCATCGGCGACGTGCGCTCCGGCTCGGTCAAGCGGGTCGCCGCCGCCGTCGGCGAAGGCGCCCAGGTGGTGGCTGCCTTGCACGCCTATCTCGCGCGACCCAACGCAGCAGCGCCCGAACTGGCCAGGAGAGCATAATGGATGAATGCAAACACACGCGCGACATCAAGACGGTGACGCCGAGCGCGCTCGGCTGCGAGGAGTGCCTGAAGAGCGGCTCCATGTGGGTGCATCTCAGGCTCTGCCGTACCTGCGGCCATGTCGGCTGCTGCGACGACTCGCCCAACCGCCACGCCACCAAGCATTTCCACGCCACCAAGCATCCGGTCATCGAAGGCTACGACCCGCCGGAAGGCTGGGCCTGGTGCTTTGTCGACGAGGCGTTCATCGACCTGGAAGGCGACGTGACGCCGCAGAACGGCCCGATCCCGAAGTTTTTCTGAGGCGGCCGTTCCCGGGCAGGCAAGCCGACGGCCGTGCCGCTATTTCACCGAGCCCGTAACCGTGCGGTCGAGGGCGTCGGAACTGTGGTCGTTGCCGGCAAGAGCGGCAATGATCAGAAGGCTGGCGACGACCGGGACAAACAGGATGGCCACGCGGGCCTGCACATAAAAAATGGCGCGCCATTCGCTGCGCTTTTCCGGGTTGTTGTCCATCACACTCACTCTCGCCATGCCTCCCCGGGGCGGGACATAGCGGCGAAGAGTTAAGCAAAAGCTGCTGAATGTGTTAACGCGCGGCGGATTGGGATTTAATCTCGACGGTCAGCGCCGCCCCTCATTGTCATCGGTACGCATCCGGTACGCCTACCCCCGCAACGCCTGCTCCAGATCGGCGATCAGATCATCGCCATCCTCTATCCCCGCCGACAACCGCACCAGCGAATCCGAAATGCCGATCGCGGCGCGCTTTTCGGCCGGGATCGAGCCGTGCGTCATCAGCGCCGGGTGTTCGATCAGGCTTTCGACGCCGCCAAGGCTTTCAGCCAGCGTGAACAGTTGCGTCCGTTCGAGGAAGCGTTTGGTGCCGGCGAGGTCGCGGTCGAGGTCCACCGAGATCATGCCGCCGAAGGCATGCATCTGCTGGACGGCGATGGCGTGCTGCGGATGGCTGGCCAGGCCGGGATGGACGACGCGGCGCACATCTTTTCGCGCCTCCAGCCACTGCGCAATCTTCAGGCCGTTCGTGGAATGCCGCTCCATCCTGAGCGCCAGTGTCTTGATGCCGCGCAGCGCGAGAAAACTGTCGAAGGGACCGGAGATGGCGCCGATGGCGTTCTGCAGGAATTTCAGCTGGGCCGTCAAATCCTTGTTGTCGCCGACGATGGCGACGCCGCCGACCATGTCGGAATGGCCGTTGAGATATTTCGTCGTCGAATGGACGACGATGTCGATGCCGAGTTCAAGCGGCCGCTGGATGTAGGGGCTGCAGAACGTGTTGTCGGCGACCGTCAATACGCCCTTGCGCCTGGCGAGTGCCGCAACGCCTTCGAGGTCGACGATACGCAGCAGCGGATTGGTCGGAGTTTCGACCCAGAGCAGTTTTGTCTCCGGGCGAATCGCTGCTTCCACCGCCGCCAGATCGGTGAAGTCCACAAAACTCACCTGCAGATTGGCCGAGCGCTTGCGCACCCGCTCCATCAGCCGGAACGAGCCGCCATAGATGTCGTCGGTTGCAACGATATGGGCGCCGCTGTCGAGCAGCTCGAGCACGGTCGAGATCGCCGCCAGGCCGGACGCGAATGCAAAGGCGGCCGAGCCGCTTTCGAGATCGGCCACCGCGCGCTCGAAGGCGAAGCGGGTCGGGTTCTGGCTGCGGGCGTACTCAAACCCCTTGTGTACGCCGGGCGACTGCTGGCCATAGGTCGAGGTCGCGTAGATCGGCACCATCACCGCGCCGGTCAGCGGGTCATGGCTCTGGCCGCCATGGATGGTGCGCGTGGAAAAAGCCAGGCGGTTCTTGCCCGATGGGGATGTTTCAGCAGTCATCGTGCGCGCCTCAAATGGTTGATCAGGTCGATACGGGTTATCAGGCCAACGAACTCGTCGCCATCGAAGATGATGGCGACCTCGTTGCGGTCGAACACCGGCAGCAGCGCATCCAGCGTCTGGCTGGCCTGCAGCGTGTGCAGATTGGAGGTCATGGCGGTGCGCACCGGGGCGTTGAAGCGGTCCCAGCGGCCGTCATAGGGGCCGTCGACCTTGGCCAATATATCGCCCTCATCGATAATGCCGACCAGCTTGCCATTGTCCAGCACCGGCAGCTGCGAGACATCGGAGCGGCGCATGCGGCCATAGGCGTTGAGCAGGCTTTCGTCGGGGCCGACATAAACGGTGTCGCCGGTGCGGTGCGAGCGCATGACGAGGTCGCGCAGATCGCCATGCTGTTCCTGTTCGGCCAGCCCCTGCTCGGCCAGCCAGAAATCGTCGAACACCTTGGACAGATATTTGTTGCCGCTGTCGCAGACGAAGGTGACGACGCGTTTTGCTGTCGTCTGCTCGCGGCAATAGCGAAGCGCGGCCGACAGCAGCGTGCCGGAAGACGAGCCGGCGAGAATGCCTTCCTTCGAAAGCAGGTCCCGCACGGCCAGCATGCTCTGCTTGTCGGGGATGGAATAGGCTTTCCTGACCAGCGACAGATCGGCATTGGGCGGCACGAAATCCTCGCCGATGCCTTCGACGGTCCAGCTGCCGGCCTCTTCCATCTTGCCGGTCTTGATCAGCGGCGCCAGCACCGATCCGACGGGATCGGCCAGCACCATTTCGGTCTTCGGCGATGTTCTGGCGAAATAGCGGCCAAGCCCGGTCAGCGTGCCGCCGGAGCCGACGCCGACGACCACGGCGTCGAGGTCGCCATCGAGCTGGGCAAGGATTTCCGGTCCGGTGGTGGTCTCATGCGCCTCGGGGTTGGCCGGGTTGGCGAACTGGTTGGCGTAGAAGGCGCCGGGCGTTTCCGATGCGATCTTCTCGGCCATGTCCTGGTAATATTCGGCATGGCCCTTGCCGACATCGGAGCGCGTCATGCGCACTTCGGCGCCGAGCGCGCGCAGATGCTGGATCTTTTCGCGCGACATCTTGTCGGGCACGACGAGGATGATGCGGTAGCCCTTGGGGATGCCGACCTGGGCGAGGCCGAGACCGGTATTCCCGGCGGTCGCCTCGACGATGGTGCCGCCGCGCTTCAGCTTGCCTTCCTTCTCGGCCGCGGCAATCATCGACAGCGCAATGCGGTCCTTGATCGAGCCGCCGGGATTCTGGCTTTCGAGCTTGATGAACAGCCGGCACTTGCCGGTGTCGAATTTGGTCAGTTCGACCACCGGCGTCTGGCCGATGAGGTCGAGCACCGAGGCGTAGGGCGGACGCAGGCGGGATAACGCGCAGTCCGAACTGCCTGGCGCAGCTTTTCCGTGCTCGCTCATATCGATGTGCTCCCTTGAACAAGCGACCGCCTCGGGGGCAGAGCGGCAGCGTAGCTTCTTTTCCGGCCGTTTGCAGTCGGAAAGAAGGTAGATCGTGCCAATCAACCGGCGAGAGAGGGAATGGAATTCCAGTTTGAGGCCGGCTTTGGACTCAAGCCCAACACCCTCCGTAGCGATCCTTCCCACTCCCTCTGAGGGGGGTGCTATCCCGCCGACGTCAACAGCTTTACCCCAGCAGCTGCTTGCTCAGCCGCGCGCACTGGACTCGGATATCGGGGATGGCGTCGATCTCGAAGAAGGTGCCGCGGGTCAGCGGCCCGACGGCGAGGATCTTGGCCGATGCGGTGCCGTCGCCGGCGATGATTTCGCATTTGGCTGTGACATCGAGACCAAGCCGCAGCGGGTCGGGCCGCGCCAGGCCGCGGTCGACCAGCGAGCGCACGACGCTGTTCGACGTCGTCGAGATATCGCGGGCGATGCCGGTGCAATCATAGATGCGCGCGACCTGCAGCGTTTCCAGCGCCTTTGTGTGGCGAGACTGGATGCCGACGGTGAATCCATCGCCGGCCTCGATGCCGACGACACGGCCGGCGACCGGGCGGATGCGGCCGGTGCGCACCGCTTCGGTGACGCGGGCATGCACCTCGGGCGCCAGCCGATGGCGATGGATGTCCCACCAGGCCTTGGTGTGCTCGACGAAGCGGCGTTTGGCCGAGGACGGCCAGTTCTGCCAGATCTTCTGATTGAAGGGTCGCAGCCCATCGACGACGTCGCGCCAGTCGATGCCGGCCTTCTGGTTTTCGCGGATCAGATCGCGGAACCACCCGACGAAATAGGAGAGCTGCGTGCCGAGCGGAATGTCGGCGACGTCGAGCTTGATCGGGTTGCCCTTGCGGTGCGGCGACGGCAGCAGCCCGCGCCGCGATACGGCGACGATCTCGCCGCGATGGCCGCGCTGCTCGAGCGACAGGAAGGCATCGACCATGCTGAGCCCGGTGCCCAGCACCAGCACGCGGGCTTCAGGATCGAGCGCGGTGTCGGCCTCGGTGCCCATGCGGATGGCGTGCCCCTGGCCGGCGCCGGGCTGCTCGTCATGGCCGGTGGCAAGCACCGCCAGATGCGCGACGACGCTGGTGCCGTTGGCCAGCACCACTTCGACGCCGGACGATGTCGGCGAGATCGACAGGCTTTCCTCGCGAATCAGCCTGAGACGGCCGGTTTCCTTTTCGCGCGCTTCGAGCTCGTCGAGCACTTCCTTGAGGTAGCGGGCATAGACGCTGCGGGGTGCATAGAACGGTGTCTGCGGCGTCTGTTCCTGGCTTATCAGGCCGCGCCCCTGCAACCAGCGCCAGAAATTCAGGGGATCGTCGGCATAGGCGCTCATCCCCGCGGCGCTGACATTCAGCACGTGCGCCGATAAGAGCGTCGAATAGGCGATGCCCTGGCCGAAATGCGGACGCTTTTCGATCAGCGTGACGCGAAGGTCCGGGTTGGGCGACTTCAGCAGATGCGCGGCAAGCACGACGCCGCTGGCGCCGCCGCCGACGATGATGATGGAGCTGGGGATGATCGAATTGGCGCGCGCGACGCTCATGCGAGCACGCTCAGGATCAGGCGGGGACCTTTTGCGCCGGCGCAAGCTCGTCCCCTGCGACCGGAAGGTCGTCGAGGACGATGTCGCGCATCTCGGCCAGCGTGCGCTGGTCGAGCACCTCGGCGATCGCCTGCCGGACCTCGAGCATCAGATGTCGGACTTGGCATGTCGCCTCATTGCAGTCTTCACAGCGCTGATACTGGGTGCGGCTGGCGCAGGGGATGGGCGCCAGCGGTCCGTCGAGCACGCGCACGACATGGCCGACCTTGATCTCGTCGGCCGGGCGCGCCAGGCGATAGCCGCCATCCTTGCCCTTGCGGCTCTGAACGAAACCGGCATTGCGCAATTCGCCCAGAATGGCGTCGAGGAATTTCTTCGGAATGTTGTTGCCGCTGGCGATGTCGCCGACAAAGGCGAGCTGTCCCACCGGCAGTTGCGCCAGATGGACCAGCGCCTTGAGGCCGTACTTGCCTTTTTTGGTGAGCATAGACCGAATGTTTCTCTGTCAGGCGATGGCCCAGAACCATCGGTTGCGAAACGCCTGACGTGCCTCCCCGCCGCGTGCAAGCTGCTTCGACACATAAATTCTACTGACATGATATACAAGCCGAGAAACCTTGATTTTGCTTCGTTTTCACGCCGCAGGGGCCACTTTAGCAAGGCTTTGTGCCGTTACGGTCACAGCCAGCCGCGAGCGATTGCAGCGATGAACGGCGGCTCCTGCTCCCAATGTCGATAAGATTACTATACTTACCCTCGAACACGCGGAACGTGTTTTCAAATCAACCGTCTTTTACAGCATGGATTTGCGCCATTTGGGGCTTTGCCGGGAATTTTGGGTCGCAGCCCGCGGATCGGCGAACATGACTCCCGACAACTCGGGCGCCGCCCTGCGCCCGATATCAGGACGCCGCCTTGCCGCTCTGAGACCGGGCGGCCTTGGCGGCCACCGGCACGCCGCTTGACCGCAGCATCCAGCGGTGGCCGTCGCTGCGGAAGTCGGTGAGGCTCAACGGCTCGACATCGATCCTGCGGCAGGCCGCAAGCGGCGCGCCGAGCACCAAATCAGGCCTCTTCCGTAGCGAGGGTTGGCAGGACCACCAACTCTTCAGCACCTTTGGGGCGCCGTTTGCGTTTGTGCACGGTCCGACACGGGCCGGTCACCGCGCCCGCATCAGCCGTTGGTTTTTTTCTAACAAGTGCTTTTTGCTTGGAACGATTTAACTCTACAAGAATGATAGAATTAGCTGACTATGAACAGGCATCCGGTTTTTCTCATTTTTCATGGAGCCTTTCATGTCCAGCATTTCGCGACGCATTGTCCTCCTGTCGTCGGCAGCTTTGGCGGGTGCGGCCTTCCTCGGCCCGGCCCAGGCGCAGGACCTCAACATCACCATTGGCTACCAAACGGTGGTCGAACCTTCGAAAGTAGCACAGGCCGACGGCGCCTATGAAAAGGCGACCAAGGCAACGATCGACTGGCGTAAGTTCGATTCCGGTGCCGATGTCATCGCCGCCGTCGCATCCGGTTCGGTCGATATCGGCTATGTCGGCTCGAGTCCGCTGGCCGCGGCCGCCAGCCGCGAACTGCCGATCCAGACCATCTTTGTCGTCGGCCTGATCGGCCAGTCCGAAGCGCTGGTCGCCCGCAATGGATCCGGCATCGAGAAGATCGCCGACCTCGCCGGCAAGAAGGTGGCGGTGCCGTTCGTGTCGACCACGCATTACAGCCTGCTTGCCGCGCTGAAGCACGAAAACGTCGACCCGAAGTCGGTCGAAATCCTTAATCTCAGGCCACCGGAAATAGCCGCCGCCTTCGCTCGCGGCGACATAGACGCGGCCTATGTCTGGGATCCGGCGCTCGGCCAGATCAAGACGACAGGCAAGGTGGTGCTGGATTCCTCGCAGGTTGCCGCCTGGGGCGCGCCGACCTTCGACGCCTGGATCGTGCGCACCGACTTCGCCGAAAAGAACCCGGACGCCGTGCGCGATTTCGTCAAGGTGACCGGCGAATCCTATGCCCAGTTCCTGGCCAAGCCCGAGGCATGGTCGGTTTCGTCGCCGGAAGCGGCCAAGATCGCCAAGATCACCGGTGCCAAACTGGAAGAGGTGCCGCAGCTCCTCAAGGGTTACGTCTTCCCGACATTGGAAGAGCAGGCTTCCGACAAATTCCTCGGCGGCGGCACGGTCAAGGCGATCGAGGCAGCTTCGGCCTTCCTCAAGGAGCAGGGCAAGATCGACGCCGTGCTGCCCGACTATTCGAAATACGTGTCGTCGAAATACGTGACCGAGGCTCTGGCCTCGAACTGATCTTCAGTTTTACGCAATTCCGGACGGAAAACCGCTTTACACTTTTCCTGGAATTGCCCTGAACACGCGCGGTTTCTTCTTCCCTGACGCCGCGTGCTGCCTGTCCCGGATCCGCTTAACGAGGGCCGGGGCAGGCTGATTTTCTTCCGGAGCCCCTTTTCATGCCGCATCTCGTACTCGACCCGCATCTCGTACTCGACAAGGTCTCGGTTCACTATGACGGCCAGGCAGCGCCGGCGGTCGACCGGGTTTCCATCGATGTCGCCAAGGGCGATTTCGTCGTGCTGGTCGGCCGCTCCGGCTGCGGCAAGACTTCGCTGCTCAATGTCGCCGCCGGCCTGGTCGAGCCCGCGCGCGGGGTCGCCACGATCGGCGGCCGGCCGATCACCGGCCCAGGCTCCGACCGGGCGGTCGTGTTCCAGAACGATGCGCTGTTTCCCTGGCTGACGGCCCGTGAAAACGTCGCCTTTGCGCTCAGGCTGCGCGGCGTGCCGCAAGCCGAGCGGGCGCGCCGCGCCGACCAGTTGCTGGCGCTGGTCAAGCTTAACGGCGTCGGCGACAAACGCATCTGGGAATTGTCCGGCGGCATGCGCCAGCGCGTCGGCCTCGCCCGAGCGCTCGCGGCCGAGCCTGAATTCCTGCTGCTCGACGAACCGCTCGGCGCACTCGATGCGCTGACGCGCGAGCGCATGCAGACGACGCTGCTCGACCTGTGGACCGCAAGCCGGGTCGGCGTGCTGATGGTCACGCACGGCATCGAGGAGGCGCTGGTGCTGGCCACAAGCATCGTCGTTTTGGCGCCCGGACCGGGCCGCGTGGTGCGGACATTCGAGACCAGTTTCAGCCGGCGCTATGCCGCAGGCGAGCCGATCCGCGCCATCAAGACCGATCCGGCCTTTGCCGCGGCGCGCGGCGAGCTGACCGATGCGATCTTCGAAGGAGAGGCGGCATGAGCGTCACCTCCTACAGCGAGCGGCCGGCCGCCGGGACCGGTGAGGCCGATGCCATTTCGGTGCCGTGGTCGCGGCCGGTGCGGAAGCGGCGCGGGGTTTCCTCGCGGGCGATCAGCGCCGTCACCATCCTGGCCGTGCTGGCGGCATGGGCGCTGTCTGCGCGCCTGCAACTGGTGTCGCCGGTGTTCCTGCCGTCGCCCGCCGCCGTGTGGACCAAGTTCATTCTCGTCGCGGGCGAAGGCTTCGTCGACGCCACGCTGCTTCAGCATATCGTCGCCAGCCTCGGCCGCGTGTTCGCGGCGCTGCTCGCGGCCATCGTCATCGGCGTTCCGGTTGGGCTGGCTATCGGCATTTCGACGGTCGGGCGCGGCATCTTCGATCCCTTGCTCGAATTTTTGCGGCCCATCCCGCCGCTCGCCTATCTGCCGCTGGTCATCATCTGGTTCGGCATCGGCGAGCCGTCAAAGATCCTGGTGATTGCCATTGCCATGCTGGCGCCGGTGGCGCTGTCGACGGCCTCGGGCGTGCGCGGTGTCTCAAAGGAGCGCATCGATGCGGCCCGTTCGCTTGGTGCGACGCAGCGCCAAGTGGTGCGCCATGTCATCCTGCCCAGCGCGCTGCCGTCGATCCTCACCGGCCTGCGCATCGCGCTCGGCGCCGGCTGGTCGACGCTGGTTGCAGCCGAGCTGGTGGCGGCAACGCGCGGCCTCGGCTTCATGATCCAGTCGGCCGCCCAGTTCCTGGTCACCGATGTCGTGGTGATGGGAATAGTGGTGATCGCGACAATAGCCTTCGTGCTGGAATTCATCATCCGCCGGATCGAGCGTCAGCTGGTTCCGTGGGCGGGAAAGGAATGACAACAAGTTTCTGCCGGTTTGACCGGCTGCTTCCCTTCGCAGCACGGCGACCGCCGATCCGGAACAGAAGGAGTGATGTCATGACCCCGTCCACCGCGGTGCTGTTCGCCCATCTCGACAACTGGCTGCTCGCCTGGCGAAAGAACTCGTCGTCACAGCCGCAACCGAAATCGCCGGCCCCGGTGCAACTCGACGCCGAACGCGACCGCCTGCCGCCACGCGACGAGGGATTTTACTGGGCCTGGCAGTATTGGTCGCAGTGAGGGTGATGGTGATTAGCGCCAGCCTTCGCGATTTCGTCATCCTAGGGCGAAGCAAGGAGCGAAGCGACGCGGCGCAGACCCTAGGATCCATGCCGAGACGCTGATGCTACGCTCCAGGGGAGCAACAAACCGGGCGCCTACCACCCGGTTCCGCGAAACAGCTCAAACCACTCCGGATTGGCCTTCTCTATCAGTTCGATCTTCCACTGTCTCGGCCATCGCTTCAGCGACTTCTCGCGTTGAATGGCATCGGTGATGTCGAAGAATTCCTCATACCAGACCAGCCGTTGAACACCGTAGCGGCTGGTGAAGCCTGCGCCCTGGCCGGATTTGTGTTCAGGCATGCGGCGGGCGAGATCGTTGGTGACGCCGATGTAGATCGTGCCGCGTTTTTGGCTTGCAGTCATGTAGACGTAGCCGGTCATGGTTTCAGGGTATCGAGCCTCGGTCCGCGCACAAGCGACATTCTGATCCGTTCCACTCTACGGCAAACGCCACGGCATGGATCCTAGGGTCTGCGCCGCGTCGCTTCGCTCCTTGCTTCGCCCTAGGATGACGAGCGCTGGTTCTGAAGAAAATATTTCCACGTCAAGCAGCCAACTCGCAAAATCGTTTCTCTACTAAATTTATAGACCTACCTAGCCTTGTCTCTCATCCACGGCAGGGAGCCCTTCCCGGCGCCGGTTCGCAGCGAAGGAAGAGGGATCATGTTCAGCCTGACCAGACGCGTTTTCGGCCTTGGCCTTTTGGCGGCGGGCATTGCTGCCTCGCTCAGTGCCTCGGCGCAGGAGTTGAAGCAGCTCAACATCGGCTATCAGAAGACCGGCCTGCCGGTCATCGCCCGGCAGCAGCAGGTGATCGAGAAGGCGCTGAGCGACAAGGGTGTCGCGGTGAAATGGGTCGAATTCACCGCCGGCCCGCCGCTGGTCGAGGCGCTCAATGTCGGCGCCATCGATGTCGGCTGGACCGGCGACGCACCGCCAATCTTCGGCCAGTCGGCCGGCGCCAACATCGTCTATGCGGCGGCACTGCCGGCCAATGGCGACGGCGAAGCGATCTTCGTCAAGCCGGCATCGCCGATCCAGTCGCTCGCCGACCTCAAGGGAAAGCGCATCGGCGTGGGCAAAGGCACCAGCGCGCACAATCTGCTGGTCGCGGCACTCGAAAAAGCAAACATCCCCTTCGACCAGATCACCCCGGTCTATCTCAGCCCGGCCGATGCTGCGGCGGCTTTCGCCAGCGACCAGATCGATGCCTGGGCGGTCTGGGATCCGTTCTACGCCATCGCCGAGACACGCTACCAGCCGCGCGTGCTGGCGCGCTCCAGCGAGGTGCTGAAGGTGAACACCTATTTCCTCGCCAACAAGGATTTCGCCAAGGCGCATCCGGAGACGATCGCCACGACGATATCGGCGCTCGGCGTGGCGGCGAAATGGGCGGACGCGAACCGCGACAAGGTTGCCGCGGCGCTGCATGAGGTGACCGGCGTGCCGCTCGATGCACAGACGATCGCGGCCAACCGCACCAAATTCGGCATCTTCCCGATCACCGACGAGATCATCGCCGGCCAGCAGGCGACAGCCGATCGCTTCTACAAGCTCAAGCTGATCCCGAACGCGGTGCGCATCTCCGACGCCGTGTGGACCGCACCGGGCAATTGAACTTTCTTGTGTGGCGCCGGGCGGAAAACGCCCGGCGCCTTTGCCGTTTCAAGCTTCAGGGATTTCGCCATGACCGCTTCATCAAGCCCGCAAGCCGGCCCGCTCGATTTCTTCTGGTTCATCCCGACGCATGGCGACGGCTCCTATCTCGGCTCCGAACAGCAGCAGCGGCCGCCGGAGTTCGCTTACTTCAAGGAGATCGCACAGGCCGTCGACCGGCTCGGCTTTCCCGGCGTGCTTTTGCCGACCGGGCAGAATTGCGAGGATTCCTGGATCACCGCCTCCGGCCTTGCAGCGCTGACGGAAAAGCTCAAATTCCTGGTGGCGCTACGGCCCGGCGTGACGTTGCCCACCTTCGCGGCGCGCCAGACGGCGGCGCTCGACCGGCTGAGCAATGGCCGCCTGCTGCTCAATGTCGTGGTCGGCGGCAACCCGACCGAGCTTGCCGGCGATGGCGTGTTCCTGCCGCATGACGAGCGCTATGCGCAGGCGCAAGAGTTCCTGACCATCTGGCGCGCCCTGGTGTCGGGCGAGAGCGTCAACTTCAACGGCAAATATTACCGCGTCGACAATGGCCGCCTTGACCTTCTGCCGCAACAGGAGCGGCCGCCGCTCTATTTCGGCGGCTCGTCCGATGCCGGCCAGGAGCTCGCCGCCGATCTCGTCGATATGTACCTGACCTGGGGCGAGCCGCCGGCGCAGGTGGCGGAAAAACTCAGCGCGGCGCGCAAAAAGGCTGAACGGCGCGGCCGCAAACTGCGTTTCGGCATCAGGCTTCATTTCATCGTGCGCGAGACCGAGGAAGAGGCCTGGCGCGCCGCCGACCGGCTGATCAGCCACGTCACCGATGCCCAGATCGAAAATGCCCAGGCCCGCTTCACCAGGGAGATGGACTCTGTGGGACAGCGGCGCATGGCCGAACTGCATGGCGGCCGCCGCGACAGGCTGGTGGTTTCGCCCAATCTGTGGGCCGGCGTCGGCCTGGTGCGCGGCGGCGCCGGCACAGCTTTGGTCGGCTCGCCCGAGCAGATCGTCGAGCGCATCCGCGAGTATCAGGCGATCGGCATCGACACCATCATCGGCTCCGGCTACCCGCATCTCGAGGAAGCCTACCGCGTCGCCGAGCTTCTGTTCCCGCGTCTCGGCCTGGGCACCAGGCGGGCACGGGCGCATGAGAACATCGCCAATGAATTCGCCGTCGGCTTCCACGGCGCCAACCGCCTTCAGGCGTCGTCATGAGCCTGGCTCAACGGGTCAAACAGAACGGCATCGGCTGGCTGCTGCCGGCGTTGGTCATAATTGGCTGGGAAGCCGCCAGCCGCGCCGGCGTGATGCCCGCCAATGTGCTGCCGGCGCCGAGCGCGGTGGCCGAGGCCTTCTGGCGGCTGACGCTGTCGGGCGAGCTGATACAGAACATCGGCGTCAGCACGCTGCGCGCGCTGGCCGGCTTTGCCATCGGCGGCTCGATCGGCTTTGCACTCGGCCTTGCCAACGGGCTGTCGGCGCTCAGCCGCGGCCTGACCGACACGACGCTGCAGATGATCCGCAACATCCCGCATCTGGCGCTGATCCCGCTGGTCATCCTGTGGTTCGGCATCGACGAGGAAGCAAAACTGTTCCTGGTGGCGCTCGGCGTGTTCTTCCCGATCTACGTCAACACGCTGCTCGGCATCCAGAGCGTCGACCCGCATCTGGTCGAGATGGGCCGGGTCTACGGCATGGACCGCCGCGCGTTGTTTTTTCAGGTGATCCTGCCCGGCGCGCTGCCGGCGATCTTCGTCGGCCTACGCTATGCCTTAGGCATCATGTGGCTGACGCTGATCGTTGCCGAAACCATCTCGGCCAGTTCCGGCCTCGGCTACATGGCCATGCAGGCACGCGAATTCCTGCTGATCGATGTGGTCGTGCTGTCGATCCTGATCTATGCGCTGCTCGGCAAGCTTGCCGACAGCTTCGCCCGCCTGCTCGAGCGGCTGTCGCTCGGCTGGCATCCCGCCTTCCAGAACGCCTGAGGGTTCGATGCCAACCGCCAGCCTGACCGCCATCCGTTCCTTCGTCGCCGCGCCGGAACCGTCACGGCCGGAGGAGGCCGTCGAAAGGCAGCGCGCCTTTGCCTTCAAGGGCGTGGAAAAGCGCTTTGGCGACAAGGTCGTGCTCGACGGCATCGATCTCGATGTGCCCGTCGGACAGTTTGTGGCCGTCATCGGCAAGAGCGGCTGCGGCAAGAGTACGCTGTTGCGGCTGCTGGCCGGGCTCGATCGGCCAACCGCTGGATCCCTTACATTCGGGCCGGAGGCGAAGGCCGGCGCCGGGGAAGAGAGCCGCTTCATGTTCCAGGAGCCGCGGCTGTTGCCCTGGGCCAGCGTGGTGAAAAACGTCGAGGTCGGGCTGACCGGGCTTGCCACCGGTGCGGAAGCCAGGCGGCGCGCGCTCGCCATCCTGGGTGAAGTCGGCCTCGCCGACCGCGCCGACGAATGGCCCTCGGTGCTGTCGGGCGGCCAGAAGCAGCGCGTGGCGCTGGCGCGTGCACTGATCGGACAGCCAAAGATTCTGGCGCTCGACGAGCCGCTCGGCGCACTCGATGCGCTGACCCGCATCGAAATGCAGCAGCTTCTGGAACGCATCTGGCTGGAGCAAAAATTCACCGCCGTGCTGGTCACGCATGACGTCGCCGAGGCGGTTGCGCTCGCCGACCGGGTGGTGGTGATCGACGAGGGCCGCATCGCGCTCGATCTCGACGTGTCGGTGGCGCGGCCGCGCCGGCGCGGTTCGGTCGAGCTTGCCAGGCTGGAGGGCAGGATTCTGGATCAGCTGTTCGGGTAGAGCCTATCGCGGGCAGGGCATTCTATCCGAACCGGATAGATAGGTAACAGAATGGACCGGCAATATGGGGTGGCTGTTTTCTTGCTCGCCGGGTTGGCCCTGTTTGCGACTGCGGGTTTGACCAGCGCCTACCCCCACTCCGTCACCGCTTCGCGGCGCCACCTCTCCCCCCTCCGGAGGGAGAGGAAGGGAGCCAGGCCGCATAAGTTCGCGCCCCTGCAAGGCTCGCGCCTTTCCTCTCCCCCGTCGATCGGGGGAGAGGTGTCGAGCGAAGCTCGACGGAGTGGGGGNAGGCTCGCGCCTTTCCTCTCCCCCGTCGATCGGGGGAGAGGTGTCGAGCGAAGCTCGACGGAGTGGGGGTCGATCTGTGTGGGTCGATTTTTCGTCGCAACTCACCCCCGCGAACGGCTCGCCCATACCAGCCCGGCGAAACCGACCAGCATGGTCACGATGCCGATATAGAGCCATTGCGACTGGCCGGTCATGAAACTGCCGCCGACCACGCCAATGCCCTGCAGCGACCACAGCGCGCCAATGGCGAGCACGATCAGCGCCAGCAGATATCTGAACAGTCTCATCGCCAAGATTCCTTTCCGAAGTCGATCGTCAACTGCGCCATGACCGTGATGACAGAGTGAAAGGACGGCGCCCAATCGCGCTCTCTTCTACTTGTACTATAACGTCCTGCCTTGCTCACGGAATCTGTGAAACAGCTCGCAATATCGCCGGCGATACGGCCGCGCCACACGAAAGATGCCTGACAAACTGTTTCCCAGCGACTCCAAACGTGTGCCGGTGCCACGGAACTGCCCGATGCTTGCCGCATTTCCTGCCTTATTCCACACTTAACGGCTGGGGTCTGTCGAAAACGGAGCCAATCCCCCCAACATGAAGAAAACAAACCAGACCGCGCTTGTCGCGGCAACGATCGCGGCTGGCCTAATGGTCGGTGCATCCGCCTCCTCCGCCGCTGGCCAGTGCGGCCGCGCCTCCTGGTACGCACTGCATTCCAGGACCGCCAATGGCGAACGCATGAACCCGTCGGCGCTGACCGCCGCGCACCGCAGCCTGCCTTTCGGCACCAAGTTGAAAGTGACCAACCAGAATAATGGCCGCAGCGTCATCGTGCGCATCAACGACCGCGGCCCGTTCATCAAAGGGCGCGTGCTCGATCTGTCCAAGGGCGCCGCCGGCCAGCTCGGCTTCATCGGCTCCGGCCATACCTCGGTGTGCATGGCGCGCGTCTAGATCTGTCCAAGTCCGGCCCGATCGGGCCGGACACATCCTGCCCCGTTGTCCAACAGCCTTGCATTTTGCAGTGCACATTGAGCCGGCTGCACCCGCCCAACGCGGTTTCTCAATGCCTTGGACGAAAGATTGGCATATGTCACGCCACGTGACGTATTGCATCGCAGCAATATCTTGTTAACCTCCGCGCGAGACATTCAAGGCTCGGCGCTGTCCGTCGTCCCTTCGGTCACGGCAGCTGCGGAGTACCTGATGTTCTACCAGCTCTACGAAATGAACCATGCCGCCCTGCAGCCCGCGCGGCTTTATGCCGATGCAGTGCGGCTGTTCTACACCAACCCGCTCAATCCGTTTTCGCATACGCCGTGGGGCCGCTCGGTCGCTGCCACCGCCGAACTGTTCGAGCGCACAACGCGCCGCTACAGCAAGCCGCATTTCGGCCTGAGCAAGACCGTGGTCGACTGGAAGAGCGTCGAGGTCAGCGAAAAGACCGTGTGGTCGCGGCCGTTCTGCAATCTCACCCGCTTCGAGCGGTCGGTGCCCGCCGGGCGCAAGGCCGACCCCAAGCTTCTCATCGTGGCGCCGATGTCGGGCCATTATGCGACGCTGCTGCGCGGCACGGTCGAGGCGATGCTGCCCTATGCCGACGTGCACATCACCGACTGGGTCGATGCCCGCATGGTGCCGGTGACCGACGGCCATTTCGACCTCGACGATTATATCGACTACATCATCGACATGCTGCATGCGCTGGGGCCGGACACCCATGTGATGGCGGTGTGCCAGCCTTCGGTGCCGGTGCTGGCGGCGGTGGCGCTGATGGAAAAGCGCGGCGATCCCTTCGTGCCCTCGACCATGACTTTGATGGGCGGGCCGATCGACACCCGCCGCAATCCGACCGCGGTCAATCTGCTGGCCAAGGAAAAGGGCATCGACTGGTTCCGCGACAACGTCATCATGCACGCGCCCTGGCCGGTTCCGGGCTTCGGCCGCGAAGTCTATCCGGGCTTCCTGCAGTTGTCGGGCTTCATGAGCATGAACCTCGACCGGCACATCACCGCGCACAAGGACTTCTTCATGCACCTGGTCAAGCATGACGGCGACAATGCCGAGAAGCACCGCGATTTCTACGACGAATATCTGGCGGTGATGGACCTGACGGCGGAATTCTATCTGCAGACCGTCGACACGGTGTTCGTGCGCCATGCGCTGCCCAAGGGCGAGATGACGCATCGCGGCGAGGTGGTCGACACCAAGGCGATCCGCAATGTCGCGCTGTTCACGGTCGAAGGCGAGAACGACGACATTTCCGGCCTCGGCCAGACCCAGGCCGCGCATGATCTCTGCCCCAACATCCCGGCTGACCGGCACGCGCATTACATGCAGCCGGCCGTCGGCCATTACGGCGTCTTCAATGGTTCGCGATTCCGCTCGGAAATCGTGCCGCGCATCGTCGATTTCATCACCAGCTACGGCCGCCAAACACGCGTAGCGGTGAAACCCAAGCTGGTCCGCTCCGCCAAAGGCTGAGGCTCGATCCGGCTGCAGCGTGCATTGCCCGCAAAAGCGGGGCGATTTTGCGCGCCACAGGCGTTCTGTTGCACAATAGACGCTGTTGGGCGGGCGCGGGTAACCATGCCGAAGAATCTGGCTCCCCCCATAATTGACACGGAGTGTAAATCCCCTTTAACCTTTCGTTAAGAACAAGGGCGAACGGGGACAATGACTTCCTCACCGATAGCACGGACGCTGCGCTTGTGGGCGGCAGCAGGGCTGGCGATCTCTGCGTGCTGGGGAGTGCCGGCACTTGCAGGCGGCGCCATGGCGACGGGCGGCATGACCTCGCAGCCGATCGGCCACTATGATTTCTGTAAAACCCAGCCCGGCGAATGCTCGATCCGGCCGAGCAACCTCAACCCCGCCGCGATGACCGACGCCTTCATGCGCAAGCTGATCAATGTGACGTCAATGGTCAATGCCGCCGTCAAGCCGATGAGCGACTACGACATCTATGGCAAGGACGAGGTCTGGGCCTATCCCGACAAGGGCGTCGGCGATTGCGAAGACTATGTGCTGGAAAAGCGCCGCCAGCTCTCGCGCTCTGGCGTGTCGCTGGCCGATCTCTTGATCACCGTCGTGCGCAAGCCGGACGGCGAAGGCCATGCCGTGCTGACGGTGCGCACCGACAAGGGCGACTACGTCCTCGACAATCTGACCGACAAGGTGAAAATCTGGGACGCCACCGGCTATCGCTTCCTCAAGCGGCAGGCCATCGACAACACCGGCCGCTGGGTCTCGATCCGCGGCGGCCAGCAGGTGCTGGTCGGCGCGGTTCAGTAAGGACACGACGCTTTCGAACGAGCGGGATATCGGCCCGCGCGCCATCTTCAGGATGAGTCAGCGCCGCCCCTCATCAACGCTGCGGAATAGGTGCCGGCGCAGCGGCTATCTCCCTTCCCCCGTCACTACGGGGAGAAGGTGCCGGCAGGCGGATGAGGGCAGCGCTGCCCTCGAAATCTTATCTCTCGAAACGCCTCCTCAAAAAATTTCGCTACCTGCGTGAACCAAACCGTCTCCAGCGGCGACACACAGCCGTAAACAGAAACCCAACCATGGAGACTTCAAATGACTGCTTTCCTGCGTAATGCTTTCCTCGCCGCCATCGCGGTATCGTCCCTGGCCGGATCCGCTATGGCCGACCAGACCGGCTGCGCCAAGAACAACCAGTGGGGCAATCGCTGTTGCGATCTCACCTCGGACTGCCTGGGCGGCGGTCGCGGCGGCGATCATGACAGCACTGGCGGCCGTGGCGGCCAGGCCGGCGCGAAGTAATCTCGCTATATGCCCGCTGGCTAACGGCCGGCGGGCATCGCCTTCAGGATGAAATGCCGGCGCTATTGATGAGCATTCGTGGCCTTGGCGCCGCCCTACTTACGCCGCTCCAGTGCCGCCCGGATCGAGCCGGTGATGCGGGCAAGCTCGGCTTCGTCCAGCTTCTCGATGTTTTCGGCCAAGAGATTGGCCAACTCGGTGGCGGCAGGACTGAGGCCGGACGTATCGAGTCTCACCCGCGGATGTGAGGCCTCGGCCAGACGCGCCAGCTCTTCGGCATCGTCCCAGATGACGTTGAAATAGCCGATGATCTTCTGGATCAGCGTCCAGGTCGGCGCGCCGCGGCGGCCATGTTCCAGCGCCGACAAATAGGCGGCGCTGACTCCGATCGCCTGCGCCATGTCCTTCTGGAGCAAGCCGCGCTCGGCTCGAAGCGCCCGCAGTTTTTCGCCGAACGGCGTCATCAGCGGGTTCGCCTGAGTCGAACATAGAGCGCGCCCGAACCGCCGTGGTTGCGGGCGGCGTGATCGTGGCTGGAGACCAGCGGCCGGAAGGCAGGCGTCGACAGCCAGGCAGGCACGGCGCGCCGCAAGACGCCGTCGCCGCCCGACGACGACCCTTTTCCCGTAATGACGAGGACATAGCGGATGCCGCCGGCATGGGCCCGGTGCAGGAACGAAAACAGCAGCGAATAGGCCTCGTCCTGAGTCATGCCATGCAGATCGACGCGGCCTTCGATCGGCAGCCGGCCCTTCTTCAGCTTGTCCAATGTCGGCTCGTCCAGCGCGTGCGATACATGTTGCGCCTTCGGCTTGGCGGCGAGGACCGGACCGACAGCGACCGGCGTCTGTGCCGGCCTAGGGTCGACGACGATGTCGGGAAACTCGACCGCGGTCCGGCCCTTCAGCGGTCGGGCGGTGCGCGCCACCAGGTTCCACAGCACCCGATCGTCTTCGTTGAGTTTATCGGGGCGCTTGCTCATCGATTCGATTCCGAAACGAGAGCGCGTGGAACCAAGGCATAGAAATCGGCCGCATTGCGAACGACGCCGGCGATCTCGCCGGCCGCATCGCCGGAGCCGGCGAACAGATCGCCCCGCGCCGGTCCGGTGATGGCCGAGCCGGTGTCCTGCGCAATCATCAGCCGCCGGAACGGTTTTCCGTCGAAGGCGGTCAGCGACGGAGCGTCGATGTAGAAGGGGGTACCGAATGTGTGCAGCAGCCGGTCGACCGCGAGCGAACGGCCCGGCGTCAACGGCACCTTGGCGGCGGCGATAGGACCGAGTGCGGCATCGTCGACATCGGCTTCGCGAAAGAAGATGTAGGAGCGGTTCTGCCAGAGGATCTCGTCGACGCGATCCGGATGCGCCCTGAACCAGGCGCGGATAGACTGCATCGTCACTTTTTCCAGTGGGATTTCGCCGAGTTCGGCGAGAATCTTCCCCGGACCGCTGAAACGTTGGCCGGATTTGGCGGCGTAGGTGACGCGGCAAAGCCGGCCGTCGGTCATCTTCAGCCTGGCCGCACCTTGCACATGGATGAAGAAGACGTCGACCTTGTCGGCAAGCCAGGCGATTTCCAGGCCTTGGCCGGCCAGCGCGCCTCTCTCGATCTCACTGCGGTCGAAATACTCCACCAGGCCCTGCGGCGTATCGCGGGCGAAGGCGAGATAGTCGTCCATCCCTCGAGGACGGTTGGCATCATCGATGTCGACGAGATCGGAAGGCCGCGCCAGCAGCGGCACCGTGAATTCATCCGTGCGCACTGGTGAGGCCTCGACCTCCGGCTCGTAGAAGCCGGTGACCAGGCCGGGGTTTTCGGATCGAATCTGGACTGGGGCGAAATGGCGCTCGAAAAAAGCCTTGGCCGCCGACCGATTCGCCGGCGAAACGGTGCGCGCCTCGTCATAAGCGGCGGCAAACGCGTCGAACCGGACGCCCAACGAACCGGTGCGGTAGGGCTTGCTCAGGACATGAAAGGCCGAACGGCGGAAGGCTTCGAAAGCCGGCAGATGGTCATCGGAATTCCAACCGGGAAGATCATCGAAGGACTTTTCCACAAAACGCGGCGAGAGCGACACCTCAGCCTCGCCACTGCCCATGTTTGCCTGCATGTCGCTATCCCAAAAAAGCTGCCCGCACGGGGCGACATGCATAGGCTCAGTCTTCTTCCTCGGTGGCGACCAGCTTCCAGTTCGGATCGCGCGAGCGTGTGTCGCGGGCGAAGGTCCAGACATCCTTGACCTCGGCCACCGTCTCGGGATCGCCGTCGATGACGGCACCCGCCTTGTCGCGGGTCGCCGAAATCAGTTCGCTCACGATGCGCAGCGTGATGTGGGCCTCGCCGCCTTTCATCTCGGCCGAGACGATGTCGGCCTTGTCGATGCCGACGAAGGAGGACTGGATCTTTTCGGCTTTCGCCTCGCGGTCGCCAATCGCGGCAACGAAGCCGTCAAAAACCTCGCGCGACAACAGGTTTTTCAGCGTTTTTCGGTCGCCATCGGCATAGGCCATGACGATCATCTCATAAGCCATCTTGGCGCCGTCGACGAAGACTTTGGGGTCGAAGGAGGGATCATTGTCCTTGATCGCGCGCAGGCCCTTGTTGAGGTCGGTGTCGGGCTTGGCGAAGGCATCGATGGCCGCATAGGTCTCGGCAGCCGTCTCGCCCGGCATGCGCTTGCGTGGCAGCGAAACCACATTTTCGGGCTTCTGGGTCGCGTCCTTCTCGGTGCGGCTGGCCGTGTACGGATCGAAGGGCGGGCGCTCGCTGCCCGTGCGGCGGCCAAGCACGTTGCGCAGCTGGAAAAAGATCACCACCGCCGCAATCAGAAAGAAAATGGTGCCGAAGTCGAAGAATCCCATATCTTTCGCCAATCAATCCCTGACCTGGCCGGGACCGCCAGCCAATCGGGCGGCGGTCGCATGGCGTTAAACATGCAAAGCATATAGAACGCATGGCGCAATCATTCAAATCAAAGGCAGGCATACCTATCTAACGGCCTCAGTGCCAGCGGCGATTATGCGCCGCCCGGCAAACATGGAAACGATCGGTCAAGACTTGCGCATTTCCTTCCTTCCTCTGTTCCTGCTTGCGCTGCCGCTGCTGGAAATCGCCGGTTTCGTCATTGTCGGCCGCGAGGTCGGCGCGCTGGCGACGGTCGGCCTGGTGCTGGCTTCAAGCATTGCCGGCGTGCTTCTGCTCCGGCACCAGGGTTTTGGCGTCATGGCGCGGGTCCGCGCCGAGATGGCCGGCGGCGGCGACCCCAGCCGCCAGCTCGCGCATGGCGCCATGATCG
Organism: Mesorhizobium sp. LNJC391B00; assembly: GCF_000502535.1. Taxonomy (NCBI): domain Bacteria; kingdom Pseudomonadati; phylum Pseudomonadota; class Alphaproteobacteria; order Hyphomicrobiales; family Phyllobacteriaceae; genus Mesorhizobium; species Mesorhizobium sp. LNJC391B00. Next base: position 479,798 of record NZ_AYWI01000004.1, on the reverse strand, counting down.
TGGTCGCCGCGATCCTGTTGATCATCCCCGGCTTCATTACCGATATTATCGGCCTGCTGCTGTTCCTGCCGCCGGTGCGCGACCTTGCCTGGCGCAGGCTCAAGGGCCGCATCGTCGTCGCGACCGATTTCACCGCCGGCGGTTTTCGCCGCAGGTCGCGCGACAAGGTCATCGACCTCGACGACGGCGACTATTCGCGCGAGGACGATTTCAAGCGCGGTCCCGACCATAACTCGCCGTGGCGCCGCCTGAAGGACGACTGAACGTCACCTTGCCAACGACTGACTATTGACCCCTTCCGGCCTGAAGGCGGCAAACCTTGTCTTGTCTTGCCGACCATGCTAGCCAACGCCCGATTTCAATTCGGTCAGCGCTGCTGTCCAGGCAAAAGGAACAAGGCTCATGGCCAGCAAAGATGACGCGCCGGTCGGCGCCGCCAACGGCAACGGCGAAACGGCGCAGCCGTCGCTCAACGTGCTTGCCCAGTATGTGAAGGACCTGTCCTTCGAAAGCCCCGGCGCGCCGAACTCGCTGCGCGGCCGCGACAAGGCCCCAGGCATTGCGATCAACGTCAATGTCAATGCCAACCCGCTCTCCGACAAGCAGTTCGACGTCAATCTGACCTTGAACGCCAAGGCGTCCTTCGACCAGGAAGTGCTGTTCAATGTCGAACTGGTCTATGGCGGCGTCTTCGCCATCGCCGGCTTCCCGCAGGAGCACATGCTGCCGATCCTGTTCATCGAATGCCCGCGGCTTTTGTTCCCGTTCGCCCGCCAGATCATCGCCGAAGCCACCCGCAATGGCGGCTTCCCGCCGTTGATGCTCGACCCGATCGATTTTGCCCAGATGTTCCAGCAGAAGCTGGCCGAGGACCAGGCGGCATCGAAGGTCAAGGTGAGCTGAAGGCAAGCGTCACGCGCATGAGTTGAAAGCCCGGCTTCGTGCCGGGCTTTTAGTATACTGAGATGCTGGCGGGACAGCACCCCCTCTGCCTTGCCAGGCATCTCCCCCTCAAGGGGGGAGATTGGCCGTCATCGCGACCTTCGCCAAATTTAGACGTTGCAGGAATGGGCTGGAGCGGCGAAGCTGCTGATCTCCCCCCTTGAGGGGGAGATGGCCGGCAGGCCAGAGAGGGGTGTGACGGAACGCTACCTCCGCGATCCGTTCACCCCGCCGCCACCTTCAGCCACAGCGCCTTTTCACCGAGCGTCGCCACCAGCCCCGCATGCGCCGCTCGCTCGCCCTCGGTCAGGCGCGGCGGCAGGGCGATTGGCCTGGCGGCGATCGAGATGTCGATATCGGCAACGTCGCCATTGCTGTTGAGCTGCACCACGACGGCGTCGAGGACAAGTGCGGCCTGCTTGCCGCCGATGAGTTCGATGTAGACTTCGGCCAGGAGCTCGGAATCGAGCAGCGCGCCGTGCTTGGTGCGGTGGCCGTTGTCGATGCCGTAGCGGCGGCAGAGCGCGTCGAGCGAATTAGGGCCCATCGGATGCTTGCGCCGCGCCAGCGCCAGCGTGTCGACGACGCGCCCGGTGTCTATGGCCGGCTGGCCGAGCCGCCCGAATTCCGTGTTGAGGAAGCCGATGTCGAAACTGGCGTTGTGGGCGACGAGCTTGGCGCCGTCGGTGAAGGCGAGCCATTCCTCGGCGATTTCGGCAAAGGTCGGCTTGCCGACGAGGTCGGCGGCGCTGATGCCGTGCACGGCTTGCGCCTCGACATGGACGGCGCGCCCCTGCGGATTGATGAATTTGTGGAAGGTGCGGCCGGTCGGGAAGCGGTTGACCAGCTCGACGCCGCCAAGCTCGATGATGCGGTCGTCGCGCATGTCGAGTCCGGTGGTTTCGGTATCGAAAATGATCTCACGCATAGAATCAACCTACTCCTGGAGGAGTAGAATCATGGAGCGGAACAAAATGGCAATGGGTAATGCCGACAGCCTGCCGTCAGGGGCCTGATGGGCGCGACTTATCCCCCAGGAGTTAGCAGGCGAGCTCAGCGTCCTGAGAGCTCGGCAATGATCGCGCCGACCGCGGTGCGGGCGGCGTCCATGCCTTCACCGGTGTCGATGACGAAATCGGCCTGCCGGCGCTTTTCGGCGTCGGGCACCTGCTTGGCCAGGATTGCCGCCAGCTTTTCCTCACTCATGTCAGGACGCGCCAGCACGCGGGCGCGCTGGATATCGGCCGGCGCGGTGACGACGACGACCTTGTCGACACGGTTGCGGCCGCCGGTTTCGAACAGCAGCGGAATGTCGAGCACGACGAGCGGCGCGCCGGCGGCGCGGTGCCTTGCCAGAAAGGCATCGGCATCGGCCCGCACCAGCGGATGGACGATCGCCTCCAATGTCTTCAGCGCAGCAGCGTTGCCGAGCACGCGGCGCGCCAACTCGGTGCGGTCGACCGAACCGGCAATCACGGTGCCGGGAAAGGCCGCCTCGACGAGAGGTGCTGCCTTGCCGGCATAGAGGCGATGCACGGTCTCGTCGGAGTCATGCACCGGCACGCCGGCGTCGACGAACATTTTCGCCGTCGTCGACTTGCCCATGCCGATCGATCCGGTGAGGCCGAGCACGGTCATCATTTGGCGCCCATCATTTGCGACCCATCATTTGGCGAGGATGTCGGCGACGATCATCTGTCGCAACTCAGGCGTGACCTGCGGCATCTTGCCGAACCAGCGTTCGAAACCGGGCACAGCCTGGTGCAACAGCATGCCGAGCCCGTCGACCGTCTTCAAATTTCTCGCGCGGGCAGCGGCAAGCAGCGGTGTTTCCAGCGGCACATAGACGATGTCTGCGACAATGGCGTGAGCTGGCAGGCCGGCCGGATCGGCGGCCAGCGTCGCATCGCCATGCATGCCAAGTGCCGTCGTGTTGATCAGCAAGCCGGCATCGCCAAGCAAGTCGCCGACCGCGCCATGCGCCGAGACGCCGGCCCCGAAGCGGTCGGCGAGTTCCTGCGCCCGCGCCAGTGTGCGGTTTACGATGCGGATATCGTTGATGCCGCGCACTTTAAGCGCGTGGATGACCGCGCGCGACGCGCCGCCGGCGCCGAGCACCACGGCCGGAGCGTTTCTCTCCCAGCCCGGGGCATGCTCGTCGAGATTGCCGGCAAAGCCGATCCAGTCCGAATTGCCGCCCCACAGCACGCCGTCGTCCAGCCACAGCATGTTGACCGCGCCGATCATCTCCGCCGCTTCGTCGCGGCGCTCGACCCGGGCGAAGGCGACTTCCTTGTGTGGAATGGTGACGTTGCCGCCCTGATAGCCATTGGCCTCGAGCGACGAGAGGAACTCGGGAAAATCGGCCGGCGCGACATCGATCGCATAATAGCTGCCGTCGATGCCGTATGTGTTCAGCCAATAGCCGTGGATCTTCGGCGAGCGCGAATGCGCGATCGGATGGCCGGTGACGAAAGCTTTTTTCTCAACCATCAATGGCTCCGAGCGCACGCAATTCCGCCAGCACCGGTAACAGCGGCAGGCCGACAATGGTGAAATAATCGCCTTCGATCTTTTCGAACAGCTGGATGCCTTCGCCCTCGATCTGGTAGGCGCCGACGCTCGACAACGCCTTGGCGCCGACGCGGGCCAGGTGCCGGCCGACGAAGGCCGGATCGAGCTTGCGCATGGTAAGGCTGGCGATGCCGACATGGCGCCACAGCACCTTGCCGTTGCGGCAGAGCACGGCGGCGCTGTTCAGCTGATGCGTCTTGCCTGACAGCGCCAACAGATGGCGGCGGGCGCCTTCCATGTCGGCCGGCTTGTGGAACACTTCATCTCCCAGTGACAAAGTCTGGTCGCAGCCGAGCACCAAGGCGCCCGATCTGCGTTCGCTGACCTCGGTCGCCTTGGCTTCGGCGAGTATCAGGGCGACATCTTCCGGCGACACACCGCTGTCCTGCAACGGCGCCTCGAGCGCACGCTCGTCGACATCGGCAGGCACCGCTTCGATGCCGAGCCCGGCATTGATGAGCATTGCTTTGCGGAACGGGCTGCCGGAGGCGAGGATGATTTTTTCGGTCATGGGTTCTGGGCCTGGTCGATAGTGGTTGATTGGGGCAGGAGGTCGCGTTGCCATCCCATCATCTATTCTTCCCCCGCAGGGCAACAATGGCTGCCGCGGTCTCTTCGATCGAGCGGCGGCTGACGTCTATCATCGGCCAATTGTGGCGGGTGCAGATCTGGCGGGCATAGGCGAGCTCTTCGGCGATCGAGGCACGGTCGACATAATCGGTCGCTTCGTAGGTGCTGCTGTTGCCGAGCACGCGGTTCTGCCGGACATGCGAGATGCGTTCGGCGGTGGCGATCAGCCCGACGATCAGCGGCTTGGTGGCAGCGACCAGGCTTTCGGGCACCGGCACGCCGAGCACGATCGGGATGTTGGCGGTCTTGATGCCGCGGTTGGCGAGATAGATGCTGGTCGGCGTCTTCGATGTCCTGGAAATGCCGATCAGCACCACATCCGCGTCGTCCATATTGAGCGGCAGCTGGCCGTCATCATGCTCCATGGTGAAATTGAGTGCGTCGATACGGTGGAAATAATCGGCGTCGAGCACATGCTGGGCGCCGACGCGGCGGCCGGCCGGCGTGCCAAGATAGGACTGGAAGACGGTGAGGACCGGCTCCAGCACCGAAACACAGGGCAGCCCCATGGTGGCGCAGCGCTCGTCAATGCCGCGCGCCAGCTTCTGGTCGACGACGGTGTAGAGGATGATGCCCGGTTCCTCCTCTATGTCCTCGAAGACTTTCGCCACCTGCTTTTCGGTGCGGATGAGCGGATAGATATGCTCGATGGCTCGCGCATCCTTATATTGCGCCGAGGCGGCTCGGCCGGCCGCCAGCAGCGTCTCGCCGGTGGCGTCGGAAATCAGGTGCAGATGAAAGAAGCTCTGGGGTTTGTTCACAGGGGGCGCCTCAGGCTGTGGGCTTGTGTGGATAAATAGGGACCGCAAAGGCGACCGGCTGGAGGCGACTGTATCAGAAGGCCAGTTGTCCACAATTCGATGCGCTGTCAGCTCCACGGTGCGGCTGGGGACAAATCTGGGGACGGGCGTTTTTGCCAGCGCTTCATCCACAGAGGCGGTTTTTCAGCTGCTACGCCAAACCATTGACTCCAGTGATGGAATCCTGGTCATCCACACTCTTTGCCAATCCCGCGGAAGAAACACGCGACAAAATGCTGGCTGGCCTTTTCCAGGGCAAAGCGGGACAGGTGACAACCACCGATACCAACAGACTCTTAGAATCAGAAGATTCTAGAAATAGACTATTTAATTATAGAGAAGGCAGGGAAGAGAGCGCTCAATGCCCGAGAACCGCATCGTGCTGGACGTGCTGAGAGGCGAGGCAGTGTTTCCGCCGCCGCTCTGGATGATGCGCCAGGCCGGGCGCTATCTGCCGGAGTACCGCGAGACCAGAAAGCGCGCCGGGTCCTTCCTCGATCTTTGCTACAATCCTGATCTGGCCGTTGAGGTGACGCTGCAGCCGATCGAGCGCTTTGGCTTCGATGCCTCGATCCTGTTCTCGGACATTCTGGTCGTGCCGCATGCGCTGGGGCGCGATGTCCGCTTCGAGGAGGGCCGCGGGCCGCTGCTGACGCCAATCACTGCAGCTGAGATTTCGGCTCTCAACGGCGAAACGTTTCACGTGAATCTCGAACCGGTCTACGAGACGGTTCGCCGGCTGCGGGCAAGATTGCCTGACGAGACCACGCTGATCGGCTTCTGCGGCGCGCCGTGGACGGTGGCGACCTACATGATCGCCGGCCACGGCACACCCGACCAGGCGCCGGCGCGGCTGTTTGCCTATCGCGAACCGACGGCCTTCAAGCATCTCCTGAAAGTGCTCGCCGATCACTCCGCGGCCTATTTGATCCGCCAGATCGAAGCCGGTGCCGACGTGGTGCAGATTTTCGATTCCTGGTCCGGCGTGCTTGATGATGCGTCTTTCGAGCAGTTCTGCGTGCAACCGGTGGCGGAGATCGTCAGGCAAGTTCGTGCGGTTCATCGCGATGTTCCGATCATAGGCTTTCCCAAGGGCGCCGGCGCCCGCTACGAGACCTATCGTGAGAAGACCGGGGTGACGGGGCTGGGGATCGACTGGACCGTGCCCCTGTCGGCTGCGAACGAACTGCAGCATTCAGGTGCGGTCCAGGGCAATCTCGATCCCTTGCGGCTTGTGGCTGGCGGCAAAGCCCTGTCGGACGGCGTCGATGCGATCCTCAAGGCGCTGGGCGACGGACCGCTGATCTTCAATCTCGGCCATGGCATTACGCCGGAGACGCCGGTGGCGCATGTCGAGGCGATGGTGAAGCAGGTGCGGAGCGCGACACGCTGATGGCTCAATCGGATAATACGGGCGGCAACAGCACTCGTGGGGCGATGATGCGCATGACCATCGGCATCGGAGTGCTGGTTGTTCTCACCGCACTTTTGTTTTTCTTTGCGCCTGAGGGTTTCTATCCCTGGGCGAAGGCAATCCATATCCTGGCCGTCATCTCCTGGATGGCCGGCATGCTCTATCTGCCGCGATTGCTGGTCTACCACGCCGACGCAGAGAAGGGGTCCGTCCAGTCGGAGACCTTCAAGGTGATGGAGCGGCGTCTGCTGCGCGGCATCATCAATCCGGCGATGATTGTCACCTGGGTGTTCGGGCTTTGGCTTGCCTGGAAAGTGTTTGGCTTTCACGGCGGCTGGCTGCACGCCAAGATGGGCTTGGTGCTGTTGCTGTCGGGTGTGCATGGCTATCTGGCCGGTGCTGTCAGGAAATTCGCCGAGGACCGCAATGAAAAACCGGCGCGGCACTGGCGAATCGTCAACGAGATCCCCACATTGCTGATGATCGCCATCGTCATCCTGGTTGTCGTCAAGCCGTTCTAGGCCCATTTCGGTCGACAAAACGCAGCTTGCTCTTTCCCCCGACCGACGATAAAAGACGGGTCTTCCTTCCCGTCATGCGCCGCCCTTGATGCTTTCGGCCGCGCCCGGCATTTATCGCATCCAGCCGATATATTTTCCCCAAAGCAGATTCAGAGTCCGTCTATGCAAGAAATGAAACTCGCAGAGTTCAAGAACAAGAAGCCGCCAGAGCTGATCGCCTATGCCGAATCGCTCGAAGTGGAAAACGCCAGCGTCATGCGCAAGCAGGAACTGATGTTTGCCATCCTGAAGAAACTGGCCGCCCAGGACGTCGAGATCATCGGCGATGGTGTGGTCGAGTTGCTGCAGGACGGTTTCGGCTTCCTGCGCTCAGCCAACGCCAATTATCTGCCGGGTCCCGACGATATCTACATCTCGCCCTCGCAGATCCGCCGCTTCTCCTTGAAGACCGGCGATACCGTCGAAGGGCCGATCCGCAGCCCAAAAGAGGGCGAGCGCTATTTCGCTCTTCTCAAGGTCAACACGATCAATTTCGACGATCCCGAAAAGATCCGTCACAAGATCCATTTCGACAATCTGACGCCGCTCTATCCGACCAAGCGGCTGAAGATGGAGATCGACAATCCGACCGGCAAGGACATCTCGTCGCGGGTGATCGACCTGGTGGCGCCGATCGGCAAGGGACAGCGCGCGCTCATCAACGCGCAGCCGCGTACCGGTAAAACGGTGCTGATGCAGAATATCGCCCACTCGATCACGGCCAATCATCCGGAATGCTATCTGATCGTACTTCTGATCGACGAACGGCCAGAAGAAGTGACCGACATGCAGCGTTCGGTGAAGGGCGAGGTCGTGTCCTCGACCTTTGACGAACCGGCGGTGCGCCACGTCCAGGTCGCCGAAATGGTCATCGAAAAGGCCAAGCGCCTGGTCGAGCATGGCCGCGACGTCGTTATTCTGCTCGATTCGATCACCCGCCTCGGCCGTGCCTACAACACTGTTGTGCCGTCCTCCGGCAAGGTGCTGACCGGCGGTGTCGACGCCAACGCGCTGCAGCGGCCGAAGCGCTTCTTCGGCGCGGCCCGCAACATCGAGGAAGGCGGCTCGCTGACCATCATCGCCACCGCGCTGATCGACACCGGCAGCCGCATGGACGAAGTCATCTTCGAAGAGTTCAAGGGCACCGGCAACTGCGAAATCCAGCTCGACCGCAAGGTCGCCGACAAGCGCATCTACCCGGCCATGGACATTTTGAAGTCCGGCACCCGCAAGGAAGACCTGCTGGTCTCCAAGCAGGATCTGCAGAAGATCTTCGTCCTGCGCCGCATCCTGGCGCCGATGGGAACCACGGATGCGATCGAGTTCCTGATCGACAAGCTGAAGCAGACCAAGACCAACGCCGATTTCTTCGATTCGATGAACACGTAAGCTTCTCGTCGGCCATCGTTTCGCATTGAAGCCCCGTTCCGGGAACGGGGGCAAACAGGTCGCATTTCCGACAGGGCGTGGCCTTGGGCGGCAATTTCCATAGCTGTCGTCATGCGAGTAATCGCGTCTCGAAGATCGGAAGCCGCATGGAGAAAACAATCCCGACCCTGATCGGCTTCTCGGCCATCCTGACATGGTCCTTCCTGGCGCTGCTTTCGACGGCGGCGGGACCGATTCCGCCCTTTCAGCTGGCGGCGATGACGTTTCTGCTTGGCGGGTTGGCCGGCGCGTCGAGCTGGCTTGTCCGTCCGGCGGCGACCAAGTCGCTGCGCCAGCCGTGGCAGGTCTGGGCGCTCGGCACAGCGGGGCTGTGCATCTATCACTGCGCCTATTTCTTCGCCATCCAGTCGGCGCCGCCGGTCGAGGTCAGCCTGATCGCCTATCTCTGGCCGTTGCTGATCGTCGTCTTTGCCGCCTTCCTGCCTGGAGAAAAGCTTAGGGCCCATCACGTCGCCGGCGTCGTGCTCGGCCTTGCCGGCGCCATTGTGGTGATCACCAAGGGCGGCACGATCGGACTGGCCAATGGTGTGATGAAGGGGCATGTCATCGCGCTGTTCTGCGCTTTCATCTGGGCCGGCTATTCGGTTTTATCGCGCCGCTTTGGCAAGGTGCCGACCGATGTCGTCGCCGGTTACTGCTTCATCACGGCTGCGGTCGCCTTGGTGCTGCACCTGACGCTTGGGGCTACCGTCTGGCCACAGACGGCGACGCAGTGGAGCGCCATCGTCATCTTGGGCGTAATACCGCTAGGCGCCGGCTTTTACGCCTGGGACTATGGCTGCAAGCACGGCGACATCATGATCCTCGGCGCCCTCTCCTACGCGGCGCCCCTCTTCTCGGTCATCGTGCTTCTGCTGGCAGGCTTTGGTGTGTTTCACTGGTCGGTGGCTGTTGCTTGCATCCTGATCACGGTCGGAGCGGTGGTCGCGGCCAAGGATTTGCTGTTCGCGCCGCGGCCGCTATCCATTGATGCGACGCCGCTTCCTTCGGCGTTGGACGGAAACACCGGTTGACCTGCCGGCGTCGCAGCAGCGGCTCGGTTCCTACGGATCCGGCCCCACGGGCAGGATAGCCGGTACATAGCTCCGGTCTGCCGGTCTGCGGCCGGATGCCACTGGCCAATGTTAAGTCGATTCGCATCCGTTCCGATCGCGGAGGCGATCGGCGTGACGCGGGTCGGGATTTCCGATTCGCAACCGGAACGAGGCTTGCCTCATGGGGAGATGGGCTCCAGCTTCACGGTTCCGGGCCAGGAACAGGCATTAACGATGCCGGCCAGCCGTAGGGCTTGCTGGCCCGCCCAGAACTGCTTGGCGTCGGGATTAGGACCCGCCTGCTCGCACATGGATGACGAGGCGGCTATACAGATTTGGTAATCCGGTCGCTCTCGCGATCGACCTTGATATTGACGGACAGCCGGTTCATGACGGCCGCGACACTGTGGGATTGTTGACACCTAGGCGACCGGTGAGAACGGGCAAATGATTTCGGGCGATTCGATCGTTGCGCTTTCCAGCGGGCGCCTGCCCGCCGGCATCGCTGTCATCCGCATTTCCGGACCGAGGACTCGATTCGTTGTCGAAACGGTGGCCGGTGGCACGGTCAAGGACCGGGTTGCGACCCTGCGCAAGCTCCGAACGGTGGGCGGATCGCTTATCGACAACGGCCTGGTGCTGTTTTTTCCCGGGCCGAACAGTTTTACCGGCGAGGACGTCGCCGAGTTCCACGTCCATGGCGGCCGCGCCGTCGCCGGCAAGATGCTGGAGATCGTCGCCGGCTTTGACGGCCTGCGTCATGCGGAGCCTGGGGAATTTACGCGCCGGGCTCTTCTCAACGGCAAGCTGGATCTGGTCGAGACGGAGGCGTTGGCCGATCTGGTCAATGCCGAAACCGAAGCGCAGCGGCGCTTTGCCGTGCAGAATGCCGAAGGAGTGCAAAGCGAACTCTATCTTGGCTGGCGCCGTCGGCTGATCCATGCACGGGCGATGATCGAGGCGGAAATCGACTTCGCCGACGAAGACGACGTGCCCGGTTCCGTTTCGGATACGGTTTGGTCCGATGTGCGCGCGATGGTGGGGGAGATCGGCCGGCATGTCGATGGCTTCCATGCCGCCGAGATCATCCGTGACGGGTTCGAGGTTGTCATCCTCGGTGCACCGAACGCCGGAAAATCCAGCCTGTTCAATGTGCTAGCCAGGCGTGAGGCGGCGATTGTTACCGACGAGCCCGGCACGACGCGGGATTTGCTCGAAGTGGTGCTGGATCTCCACGGAGTGCGGGTCAGGGTAACCGACACCGCGGGCCTGCGCGAGGGGCCCGGCAAGATCGAAGCGATCGGTATCGAAAAGGCGCGGGCCAAGGCGCACACGGCTGACCTGGTGCTGTTGCTGGAAGATCTGGCGGACCCGACTGCGATCGGCAACATGCCTGTCGACGCCCCGGTTTTGAGAATCGGCACCAAGGTCGATCTCTTGAAAGGTTCGCCGCGATTGGAGGCCTATGATGCGTTGATCTCGACGGTGGACGGCACTGGGTTGGCTGAACTCCTGGCCGAGATCGGCAGGCGCGCCGCAGCTGCTATCGGCGATGCCGGTGACATCCTGCCGTCTCGGTTGCGGCATGTGGAGCTGCTCAATGAGACCAGGCGCTTTCTGATCTCGGCTTTGTCGGGGCAAGAGCGCGGCCAGGAGCTGCGGGCGGAGGAGCTGCGTCTTGCGGCGGACCGGCTTGGCCGGATTGTCGGCGCGGTGGATGTCGAGGACCTGCTGGACGTGATCTTTTCGCAGTTTTGCATTGGAAAGTGACTCACGTGAAACAGGGGGGGCGTGTGAGTGACTCACGTGAAACACAGGGGGCCGCCCAAGTGCGTGTTTCACGTGAAATGAGGAGTTTGGCAAAAACGCCAAGTGCCGAAGGGCGGCCTCGCCCCTCATTGTCCTCCCGGGCATTTCTCACCGTACAGTGACGGGGAGAAAGGTACTGTTATCCGGGATTTCGCCAACCACCGAAGCGCGCCAGCGCTTGAGCTCTACCCTTCTCCCCGTCACCGGGAGAAGATGCCGGCAGGCAGATGAGGGGCAGCGCCAGCCGAGGTAATTGTCGCCGCTTCCCGACTCACGTGAAACACCTCTGCGGCTTTCAGCACTCCGTTCCCCGTGAACGAATCAACCTGCAATCCTTGACAGCGTCCTCTCGTGGGGACATGTGTCGCGAAATCTCGGAATCTGGAAGGGACAATGATCGATCACTATGATGTGGTTGTGGTGGGCGGTGGCCATGCCGGGTGCGAGGCTGCGAGCGCTGCCGCGCGCGCTGGCGCCAGGACCGCGCTGGTCACGCTGCGCTTCGACACGATCGGTGTCATGTCCTGCAATCCGGCGATCGGCGGCCTCGGGAAGGGCCATCTGGTGCGTGAGATCGACGCCATGGACGGGCTGATGGGCCGCATAGCCGATGCTGCCGGCATCCAATTCCGCCTGCTCAATCGCCGCAAAGGCCCTGCCGTGCGCGGGCCGCGCACGCAGGCCGACCGCAAGCTGTATCGGCTGGCCATGCAGGAAGCGATTCGGCAACAGAACGGACTCGACGTCGTCGAAGGCGAGGTTCTGGACTTCGACATCGTGGATGGACGCATCGCCGCTGTGCTCCTGGCCGACGGGCGCCGGTTGGCGTGCGGCGCCGTGGTGCTGACCACCGGCACTTTTCTGCGCGGTCTTATTCACATTGGCGACAAGAAGATTGTCGCGGGGCGGATGAACGAGCAAGCGAGCCTTGGCCTGTCGGCGACGATGAGCCGCGCCGGTTTCGCGCTTGGACGGCTGAAGACCGGGACGCCGCCGCGGCTCGATGGCCGCACCATCGACTGGGCGTCGCTGGAAAGCCAGGCGGCCGACGAACATCCAGTGCCGTTCTCGCTGCTCACCGACACAATCAAGAATCCGCAAATCCATTGCGGCATCACGCGTACGACGCCGGCGACGCACGCGCTGATCCGCGCCAATCTCGGCCGCTCCGCCATGTATTCCGGCTCGATCGAAGGCGTAGGTCCACGTTACTGCCCGTCGATCGAAGACAAGATCGTCAAGTTCGGCGATCGAGAAGGTCATCAGATATTCCTCGAGCCGGAAGGGCTGGACGATGACACCGTCTACCCCAATGGCATCTCGACCTCCCTGCCCGAGGATGTGCAACTCGACATTCTCAAAACTATACCCGGGCTAGAGCGGGCGACCATGCTGCAGCCCGGCTACGCTATCGAATACGACCATGTCGATCCGCGCGAGTTGGAGCCGACGCTTGAGACCAAACGTATTGCGGGGCTTTTCCTAGCCGGTCAGATCAACGGCACCACCGGTTATGAAGAAGCCGGAGCGCAGGGCCTGCTCGCCGGGCTCAACGCCGCGCGCAAGGTGGCGGCCGACGACCAAATCGTGCTCAGCCGCACCGAAGCCTATATCGGTGTGATGGTCGACGACCTCACCAGCCGCGGCATTGCCGAGCCCTACCGCATGTTCACTTCGCGGGCGGAGTTTCGCCTATCGCTGCGCGCCGACAATGCCGATGAAAGGCTTACGCCTCTGGCAAATCGGCTTGGTATCGTGTCGCCGGAGCGGACGCAGCGGTTCAATCAAGTCACACAGGATCTTGATAGGGCGCGCGAACTCGCAGCTGCGACGACGATGACGCCCAACGAAGCAGCGCGGCATGGGCTGGATATCAACAGGGACGGCGTGCGCCGCTCCGCCTACGAATTGCTCGCTCATCCCGGCGTCGATATCGCCTGGCTGGCCCGTGTTGCGCCGGCCTTTGGCGCAATCGACCCCAAAACCGCCGAGCGGCTCGAAACGGAAGCGAAATATTCGGTTTACCTTGATCGCCAGCAGGCAGATGTCGCACAGATCCGCCACGAGGAGAGCCGGTTGATCCCGGCGTCGGTGGATTTCGCCGATGTTCCCGGCCTGTCCAATGAGCTGAAGCAGAAGATGCTAACGCGTCAGCCCCGGTCGATCGCTGACGCGCAGCGTATGGAAGGCATGACGCCGGCGGCGCTGGCCATCATCGTCGCGCACGTCCGCAACGCCGAATCGGCCGCCCAAAGGACCGTTGCGTGAGCGCTGCCTCATGGGCGAGCCTGCAAGAGGCCGCGGGACCGGTTTCACGTGAAACATTCGATCGGTTGGTGACGTTCGAACAGTTGTTCCTGAAATGGAACCGCAGCATCAATCTGGCCGCGCCGTCGACGCTGGACGATGTCTGGGGCCGCCATATTCTGGATAGCGCGCAGCTGGCGCGAATCGCACCGCAGGCCAAACGCTGGGCCGATCTCGGTTCGGGCGGCGGTTTTCCGGGCTTGGTAATGGCCTTCCTGCTGGTCGAACGCGATGGCGCGTCGATCGATCTGGTCGAGAGCAACCGCAAGAAAGCATCGTTTTTACAGGCGGTCATTGGCCAGTTCGGTTTGCCTGCACGGGTCGTCGCCCGGCGCATCGACGACAGCTATGCGCTTGTTTCCGCACCGGAAATCATCACGGCGCGGGCGCTGGCCGCGCTGCCGGCGCTGCTCGATCTGTCGGCGCCGTGGCTGACCAAGGGATCGCGGGCGCTGTTCCACAAAGGCCGGGATTACCGCTCCGAGGTGGAAGAAAGCACTCACCGCTGGGCTTTCGATCTGGTAGAACATCCGAGCATGACCGACGCCCATGGCGTCATCCTCGAAGTGACCGATCTGCGGACAGCGTAAGCTCCCCTTCGCAACCTTGGCGACGCAATGAATACCTGGCCCACATGAATACCTGGCACAGACCCATGAAAACCGGACCTCGCACCATCACCGTCGCCAACCAGAAGGGCGGCGTCGGCAAGACAACCACCGCCATCAATCTGGCCACGGCGCTGGCCGCGATCGGCGAAAAGGTGCTGATCGTCGATCTCGACCCGCAAGGCAATGCCTCGACGGGTCTCGGTATCGACCGCAAGGACCGCACCGTCTCCTCCTACGATGTGCTGACCGGCGAACTGGGCCTGGAAGAGGCGGCCATTCCAACGGCGGTGCCCGGCCTGTCGATCGTGCCGTCGACGCTCGATCTGCTCGGCATCGAGATGGAAATCGCCTCGGCGCCGGATCGCGTGCTTAAGCTGCGCAACGCGCTGCGCGCCGCCACCGAGCGCGGTGCGCCGTTCGGCTATGTGCTGATCGACTGCCCGCCCTCGCTCAACCTTTTGACGTTGAATTCAATGGCGGCAGCCGATTCTGTTCTTGTGCCGCTGCAGTGCGAGTTCTTCGCGCTGGAAGGGCTAAGCCAACTCCTGGAAACGGTGGAGCAGGTGCGCCGTTCGATCAATCCGGACTTGATCATCCAGGGCATCGTGCTGACCATGTATGACGGCCGCAACAACCTCGCCAACCAGGTGGTGCAGGACGTGCGGGCACATATGGGCGACAAGGTCTACGAGACCATCATTCCTAGGAATGTGCGGGTGTCCGAGGCGCCCTCCTATGGCAAGCCGGCGATCCTCTATGACCTGAAATGCTCCGGCAGCCAGGCCTATCTGCAATTGGCATCCGAAGTGATCCGCCGCGAGCGAAAATTGCGCGCTGCATGATTAGGCAGGGTCGATAAACAAAGCGATCCGGCACCGAAACGATCAAGAATCTGGAATTGAGATGAGCGAAGACCTTTCGAGAAAGAGACTGGGGCGTGGACTGGCGGCGCTGATCGGGGAGATCGACCGCCCGGTGGCAGCGGCCGAAAAGCCAGGCCTGAATGCCGACGGCAAGGTGCCGATCGAGTTTCTGAGCCCGAACCCGAAAAACCCGCGCCGGCATTTCGGCGACGCCGATCTGACGGATCTCGCGCAATCGATCCGCGAACATGGCGTCGTGCAGCCGGTAGTGGCGCGGCCTTCGCCGACGCAGGCCGGGCGCTACGAGATCATCGCCGGCGAGCGCCGCTGGCGGGCGGCGCAGCGCGCCGGGCTGACCGAGATCCCGATCATCGTGCGCGACGTCAACGACCGCACAGCGCTGGAACTGGCGATCATAGAAAACGTCCAGCGCACCGATCTCAACCCGGTCGAGGAGGCGCTCGGCTACCAGCAGTTGATCGACGACCACGGCTACACACAGGCCGACCTCGGCAATGTCATCGGCAAGAGCCGCAGCCACGTCGCCAACACGCTCAGGCTGTTGAAGCTGCCCGACGTAATCCGCGACATGCTGGTCGACGGCGTGCTGTCGGCCGGCCATGCCCGGACGCTGGTGACGGCGCAGGATCCCGCCGGGCTAGCCAAGCAGATCGTCGAAGAAGGGCTTTCGGTGCGCCAGGCTGAGGCGCTGGCGCAGATGCCGGCGGGCGGCACGCCGCCCAAGGCAAAACCAGCACACGGCGCATCGGGCAAGGATGCCGACACGCTGGCGCTGGAAAGGCTGATGACCAACACGATCGGCATGATCGTGACCATCGAGCACAAGGGCAAAGGCGGCGCGATCCGCGTGGACTACCGCAGTCTGGAGCAGCTCGACGAGCTATGCCGGCGGTTGAAGGATGAGCGGTAGAGGGTTGGGGCTGCGCCATATTTAGCCGGCGAATGAAGTTCTGGCTTAGGATGAAGAAAGGGCTTGGCGGTTGCCGGCCCTTCTTTTTTATTGGCGATTGCCGAAGGGATCGAACTGCTGATCTCCCCCCTTGAGGGGGAGATGGCCGGCAGGCCAGAAGGGGTCGTCTCCCATCAAGCGCCGACCTCGTTTGTCGTTGCGAAAGGCGCCAGCGCTCCACGCGCCGCGACCCCCTCTGTCGCCTTTGGCGACATCTCCCCCTCAAGGGGGGAGATCACCGCTGCGCCAGCCTCGCGCTCTCCACCGCAATGCCGAGCAGCGCCTGCCGCGCCAGCGCTTCCGACAAATCCGGCCTGCGCCTGGTCTGCAGCACGGCCGATTGCAGCCGGTTCAGCGCGCGGCTGAGCGCCTCGACGTTCCAGCGCTCCAGCGCCTTCTCCACCAGCTTGCGCCGCGAGAAAAACACCGGCGGACGGGCGCCGGCCACGGCCGAGGCGGCGTTGCGGCCGGCGGTGTCCATCTGGCCGCGCATGACCTGAAGCTGCTGCAGCTGCCGCATCGCCGAGGACAGCACCAGGAAAGGATGGCCGCCGGACAGGCAGTGGCGGGTGAAGGCGGTGTCGAAGTCACCGATCTTGCCTTCCAGCACAGCATCGACCGCGTCGTCGAAGGAGGCGCCGGAGACGTCGCCGGACATCGCCCTGACGTGGTCGAGGCTGATGTCCTTCTGGCCGTGGGCATAAAGCACCAGCTTTTCGATCTCGCCGCGTGAGGCCAACCGGTCGCCGCCGAGATTGCGGCGCAGCGCCTGGCGTGCGTCGAGCGCCATCGACATGCCGGCCTTGCGCAACTCGTCGTCGATGACGCTGTCGATGTCGCGGGCTTCATCGGCGTAGCAAGGCAGCGCCATGGCGGTGTCGGCGGCCTCGACGATCGCGCGCAGTCCGACGCCCTTTTTCAGGTCGCCAGCCTCGATGAGAATGATGGCGTCGCGCGCGGGCTCCGCGGTCAGCGCCTTGACGTCGTCGGCCAGCGCCTTCTGGCCGCTGGCATTTCGCACCCACAGAAGCCGCCGGTCGGAGAACATCGGCACGGTGCGGGCTTCGTCGAGCAGCCGGCCCTGGTCGCGATCGACCTCCGCGCCATCGAGCCGGACGACTGAGAACGGATCGTCGAGCGGCAGGCCGGTTTTCGCGGCAAAGGTTTTGGCCCGCTCGGCGACCAAGCCGCGGTCGGGTCCGTAAAGCAGGACGATCGATATGCGCGCGTCAGGCTTCGCCAGCCACGAATCGACCTCGTATCCTTTTTTCTGCGCCATGGAGGGTGGTTAGCATGATGCGGTCGCTGAGTGAACGTTCTCCAAAGCGTTCGAGACCTTGGCGCCCTTCCTCTCCCTCCGGAGGGGGGAGAGGTGGCTCGGCGAAGCCGAGACGGAGTGGGGGAGCCACGTGGCAATCGCCGCGAACGGACAAAGGAAGGGCTATCTCAAGCATTGCCTAGCGCCCAAGGGTCGACCCCCACTCCGTCGAGCTTCGCTCGACNACGGACATTGAACAGGGACAAGGCGCAAGAATCCTGCCGTACCGCGCTAAGGGTCGACCCCCACTCCGTCGAGCTTCGCTCGACACCTCTCCCCCGAACACGGGGAGAGGAAAGCGCCAGTTCGCCGACCTTGATGCGTTCATCTCTCCCGGAGGCCGTGAAGTGACTATCTGCTGGAAATCCTGCAAAACTTTGCGCCTAATTGCGCGCCGCTCCCCAACATCGACAAGAAATTTCGCCGACATATCTGCATCTTGCGGTCGCCTGCCGGCCGTGACGCCGGATGGGTTGCGGCGCCCCATGAATTGGCGCTGTGCCGGGCGCGCGGATGTGCAAATATCGACGCCAGGCAAATGGGAGGACCATGGTCATGACCGATGCTGGGATGTTGCGGTTTCATGTGCCGGAGCCGGAAGTGCGGCCGGGCGGAACGCCCGACTTCTCCAACGTGCCGATCCCCAAGGCCGGCTCGGTGCCGCGACCGGACATCGATGTCGATCCGCGCACCATCCGCGACATGGCGTTTTCGATCATCCGTGTGCTCAACCGCACCGGTGAGGCGGTCGGGCCGTGGGCCGGGCTGCTCACCGACGAGGAGCTGCTCGAGGGGTTGCGCCACATGATGACGCTGCGCAGCTTCGATGCGCGCATGCAGATGGCGCAGCGCCAGGGCAAGACCTCGTTCTACATGCAGCATCTGGGCGAAGAGGCGGTGAGCTGCGCTTTCCGCAAGGCGCTGGCGCCAGGCGACATGAATTTCCCGACCTATCGGCAAGCCGGCCTGCTCATCGCCGACGGCTATCCGATGGTCACGATGATGAACCAGATCTATTCCAACGAGGCCGATCCGCTCAAAGGGCGGCAGCTGCCGATCATGTATTCGTCGAAGGAGCATGGCTTCTTCTCGATCTCCGGCAATCTGGCGACGCAATACATCCAGGCGGTCGGCTGGGCGATGGCTTCCGCTATCAGCAACGATTCGAAAATCGCGGCGGCGTGGATCGGCGACGGCTCGACGGCCGAATCCGATTTCCATTCCGCACTGGTGTTCGCCTCGACGTACAAGGCGCCGGTCATCCTCAACGTCGTCAACAACCAGTGGGCGATCTCGACGTTTCAAGGCATTGCGCGTGGCGGCTCCGGCACCTTTGCCGCGCGCGGCCTCGGCTTCGGCATTCCGGCGCTGCGCGTCGACGGCAATGATTATCTCGCCGTGCATGCCGTGGCCAAATGGGCGGCGGAGCGGGCGCGGCAGAATCTCGGGCCGACGCTGATCGAATATGTCACCTACCGTGCCGGCGCGCATTCGAGCTCGGACGATCCGTCGGCCTATCGGCCGAAGACGGAATCCGACGCCTGGCCGCTCGGCGATCCGGTGATGCGGCTGAAGAACCATCTGATCCAACGCGGCGTCTGGTCGGACGAGCGTCACGCCCAGGCCGAAGCGGAAATCCTCGAGACGGTGATCGCGGCGCAGAAGGAAGCTGAAGGCCACGGCACGCTGCATGCGGGCGGCAAGCCGTCGACGCGCGAGATGTTCGAGGGCGTGTTTGCCGAGATGCCGCCGCATCTCAGGCGCCAGCGCCAGCAGGCGGGAGTCTGACCATGCCGAGACGGACCATGATCGAGGCGATCCGCGACGCCATGGACGTGTCGATGGCGCGCGACGAACGCGTCATCGTCTATGGCGAGGATGTCGGCTTCTTCGGGGGTGTCTTCCGCTGCACGGCAGGCCTGCAAGCGAAGTACGGCAAGACCCGCTGCTTCGATGCGCCGATCAACGAATCCGGCATTGTCGGCTCCGCCATCGGCATGGCCGCCTATGGGCTGAAGCCATGCGTGGAAATTCAGTTTGCCGACTACATGTACCCGGCTTACGACCAGCTGACGCAGGAAGCAGCACGCCTGCGCTACCGCTCGAACGGCGATTTCACCTGTCCGATCGTGGTCCGCATGCCGACCGGCGGCGGCATCTTTGGCGGCCAGACGCACAGCCAGAGCCCGGAAGCGCTGTTCACCCATGTGTCGGGGCTGAAGACGGTGGTGCCGTCCAATCCTCATGATGCCAAGGGGCTGCTGATCGCGGCGATCGAGGATCCCGATCCGGTGATTTTTCTGGAGCCGAAGCGGCTCTATAACGGACCGTTCGATGGCCATCACGACCGGCCGGTGACGCCATGGTCGAAGCATGAACTGGGCGAGGTCGCCGACGGCCATTACACGGTGCCGCTCGGCAAGGCGGCGATCCGCCGGGCGGGCTCGGCCGTCACCGTGCTCGCCTACGGCACCATGGTCTATGTCGCGCAGGCGGCGGTGGAAGAAACCGGCATCGATGCCGAGATCATCGATTTGCGGACCCTGCTGCCGCTCGATCTCGACGCGATAGTCGCTTCGGTGAAGAAGACCGGACGCTGCGTCGTCGTGCACGAGGCGACACTGACCTCCGGCTTCGGCGCCGAGCTGTCGGCGCTGGTGCAGGAAAATTGTTTCTACCATCTGGAAGCGCCGGTGGCGCGCGTCACCGGTTGGGACACGCCCTACCCGCATGCGCAGGAATGGGATTATTTCCCGGGGCCGGCCCGTGTCGGCCGCGCGCTTCTCGAAACCATGGGAGCCTAGGGATGGGCGAACACATCATCAAGCTGCCGGATGTCGGTGAAGGCGTCGCCGAGGCCGAACTTGTGGAGTGGCACGTCAAGGTCGGCGACCTCGTGCGCGAGGACTCGGTGCTTGCCGCCGTGATGACCGACAAGGCGACGGTGGAAATACCTTCGCCGGTCGATGGCGAGATCCTGTGGCTGGGCGCCGAGATCGGCGACACGGTGGCGATCGGCTCGCCGATCGTGCGGCTGAAAGTGGCGGGGGAGGGCAATGTCGCCGAAGGCTCGAAATCGTCAGAGGTCACGGCGGCACCGACCCCCACCCCTGCCGGGGCGAGCCACGGGTTTCGCCCGTCCTCCGGACCCCCACAAGAGGGAGGCGTTTCGGCCACGAAATCCGACGCCAAGTCGCCACCACCTGCACCAGCAGCCAAAAGCGCACGGGCAGCTGAGACTGAATCCCCCTCCCCCTTGTGGGGAGGGGCCAGGGGTGGGGGTGCTGCGCCGACATCTAAAGGTGCGGCACCCTCCGGCGCGCCGCGCCCGGAGGGCGAAAAGCCCCTGGCGNGGGGGGGGGGGGGGGGGGGGGGGGGGGGGGGGGGGGGGGGGGGGGGGGGGGGGGGGGGGGGGGGGGGGGGGGTGCTGCGCCGACATCTAAAGGTGCGGCACCCTCCGGCGCGCCGCGCCCGGAGGGCGAAAAGCCCCTGGCGTCGCCCGCCATCCGGCTCAGGGCGAAGGAGGCGGGGATCGATCTGCGCCAGGTGTCGGGTACCGGCCCTGCCGGCCGCATCAGCCACGAAGATATCGAGGCATTCCTGGCACGCGGACCGCAGGTAGCGAAGGCGTCGGGTCTGGCGCGCAATGACAGCGTCGAGGATATCAAGGTCATCGGACTGCGGCGCAAGATCGCCGAAAAAATGTCGCTGGCGAAGTCACGCATCCCGCACATCACCTATGTCGAGGAGATCGACGTCACAGCACTTGAGGAGTTGCGCGCGGCGCTCAACAAGGAAAAGCGCAAGGGTGTGGAGAGGCCGAAGCTGACGCTGCTGCCGTTCCTGATGCGGGCGATGGCCAAGGCGATTGCCGACCAGCCCAACATCAACGCGCTGTTCGACGACGAGGCCGGCATCATCCATCAGCATGGCGGCGTCCATATCGGCATTGCCGCGCAGACGCCGTCGGGCCTGGTGGTGCCGGTGGTCAAGCACGCCGAGGCGCGCGACCTCTGGGATTGCGCGGCCGAGCTCAACCGCCTGGCCGAAGCGGCGAAGTCCGGCACGGCCAGCCGCGACGAGCTGTCGGGATCGACCATCACCATCACCTCGCTCGGCGCCATGGGCGGCGTGGCGACGACGCCGGTCATCAATCATCCTGAAGTGGCGATCGTCGGCGTCAACAAGATGATGGTGCGGCCGGTCTGGGACGGCACCCAGTTCATCCCGCGCAAGATGATGAACCTGTCGTCGAGCTTTGACCACCGGGTGGTCGACGGCTGGGATGCGGCGGTCTTTGTGCAGCGCATCAAGGCGCTGATTGAGACGCCGGCGCTGATATTTGTGGATTGAGGGGCGGAACAAGCGAGATGACGGCGGGACAGCGCGCCCCTCTGCCTTACCCGGCATCTCCCCCACAAGGGGGGAGATGGGACGTCACGCAGGGTTTCGCCAATCTCCATCGTTGCAGGAATGAGCGAAGCGAAGAAGCTGCTGATCTCCCCCCTCGTGGGGGAGATGTCCGGCAGGACAGAGGGGGGCGCGAAGGATCGCGACGGAACATTCCCTCGCATCAAAGGGTCACGCCATGAAAGAAATCTCCTGCAAGCTGCTGGTCATCGGCGCCGGGCCCGGCGGCTACGTCTGCGCTATCCGTGCCGGCCAGCTCGGCATCGATACGGTGATCGTTGAAGCCGGCAAACCGGGCGGCACCTGTCTCAATGTCGGCTGCATCCCGTCCAAGGCGATGATCCATGCGGCGGAAGAGTTCGAGAAGGTCGCGCATATGGCCGGCGGCAGCAGTCCGCTCGGCATCTCGGTAGCAGCGCCCGTGCTCGATCTCGGCAAGACGGTTGCGTGGAAGGACGGCATTGTTAGCCGGCTGACCGGGGGCGTTGCCGGGCTACTGAAGAAGGCCAAGGTCAAGACCGTCTATGGCTGGGCGACGTTCCGCGACGGCAAGACCGTCGCGGTCGAGACCGAGACCGGCACCCAGATCATCCGCGCCGAAACGGTTGTGATCGCCACCGGCTCGGCGACGGTGGAACTGCCGTTCCTGCCGTTCGGCGGCCCGGTGATTTCATCCACAGAAGCGCTGGCTCTCGGCGAGGTGCCGAAAAAGCTCGCCGTGGTCGGCGGCGGCTATATCGGGCTGGAACTCGGCATGGCGTTCGCCAAAATGGGCGCCGCGGTGACCGTGGTCGAGGCCTTGCCGCGCGTGCTGGCGCAGTATGATGCGGAACTGACCCGGCCGGTGGTGAAACGGCTGGCCCAGCTCGGCGTCGAGGTCATGACAGGCGCCAAGGCCAAGGAGGTCAAGGGCGACGCGCTGCTGGTCGAGACCGCAGACGGCAAGAGCGCCAGAATTGCCGCCGACAAGATCCTGGTCACGGCCGGCCGCAAGCCGGTGACGGAGGGCTGGGGCCTCGATCAGATCGATCTCGACATGGCCGGCAAGTTCATCAAGATCGACGACCAGTGCCGCACCTCGATGCGCGGCATCTATGCCATTGGCGACGTCACCGGCGAGCCGATGCTGGCGCACCGGGCAATGGCGCAAGGCGAAATGGTGGCCGAGATGGTCGCCGGCCACAAGCGCAGCTGGGACAAGCGCTCGATCCCGGCCGTCTGCTTCACCGATCCGGAACTGGTTACCGCCGGGCTGACGCCGGAAGAGGCGAAGGCGCTGGGCGAAATCAAGATCGGTCAGTTTCCGTTTGCCGCCAACGGTCGCGCGATGACCAAGCTCGGCGAGGACGGGTTCGTCCGGGTGGTCGCCCGCGCGGACAACCATCTGGTGCTGGGCATCCAGGCGGTCGGGCAAGGCGTGTCGGAACTGGCGGCGGCATTCGGACTGGCGCTGGAAATGGGCGCGCGGCTGGAGGATATCGCCGGCACCATCCATGCCCATCCGACGCAGGGTGAGGGTTTCCAGGAAGCCGCGCTGAAGGCCCTGGGCCACGCGCTGCATGTTTGAAGTGCGCTTACACTGCCCTCGTGGGGAGGGTCGATCCGCGAAGCGGAGCGGGATGGGGGTCCTCGTAGGGCGCACCCCCACCCCGTCTCGCCATCTCCGCTTCGCTCCGACCGCGAGCCGACCCTCGCCACAAGGGGGAGGGTGGCCGCTCAGCCGTCGGTTGTCGCAGATCAGCGGAATGTACTAAGTGTCGGTCCATGGACACCGGCCTGAAGAAATACATCGCCATACGCTACAACATCGCCGCTGGCTTCAAGCCAAGCCAGTGGGACGGAAAGGGCCGCGCCAATCTCGACCCGGTCTGGCTGGTCGAGCGCCTGGCGTTGTTCGACACCTATTGCGCGTCGTCGCTCGAAGGCCAGTCGCTGAAGGATTTTACCGTCCTTCTGGCGTTCGATGCCGATACGCACGAGAATTATATTCGCACCGTGTGCAGCTGCGTGGCCGGTGTCGACGTCAGGCCGATCCTTGTCGAGGCCGGCGAGGATTACAATGATCGCTTCAATGCCTTCGTCCAGGCCGATACCGATGCCGACTATGTTTCGCTCACGCGGCTCGACAGCGACGACGCGCTGGCGCCGACCTTCATGGAGCGCGTCGAGCACTACGCGCGCCGGGAGATCGAAAAGCGTGTGGTGGACCTGCAGCCGCTCTACATTGCCTTTCCGGACGGCCAGAATTTCGACACGGCAAGCGGACGCTACACGCACCACGACTATGTCACGTCGGCGTTCGGCACGCTGGTCGAAAGGAGATCGCCGGAGATGAGCGGCGTCTACAGCGAGCACCACGCAAAAATGGCGACGCGCTTCAACACCGTCGTGGCGGCATCGAAGGGCGCGCAATGGTGCATCGTCATCCATGACAACAACGCCGCCAACGTGTTGAGGGGGAAGCCGGTCTCGGGGCCCTCCTTTACGGTGGGCCGACCGGGTGTCGAACCCGAGGTGCCAGCGCGAAGGCAAAGCGCGCCACGACAGGCAACGCAGCCCCGCATGGCGCCGCGAACCGCGGGCAACTTCATCCGGTTTCTGCTCGGACGACCGATGGCTCTGCGGAAGTAGCGGGCGCTTCACCCTCCCCCTTGTGGGGAGGGTCGATCGCGGAGCGGAGCGGGGTGGGGGTCCTCGCCAACCGTCGGCGCTCACCCCCCCCCCCCCCCCCCCCCCCCCCNCCCCCTTGTGGGGAGGGTCGATCGCGGAGCGGAGCGGGGTGGGGGTCCTCGCCAACCGTCGGCGCTCACCCCCACCCCGTCTCGCCATCTCCGCTTCGCTCCGATTGCGCGCCGACCCTCCCCACAAGGGGGAGGGTGAAGTAGCTCAGCTTGCCAGCCGGCTTACCATCTCGTGCTGCGCATAAGCGCGCCCAAAACGATTGGCGAGAAACGCATCCAGCGCGATGTTTTCCTGCTTGACGAAGCCGGTCGCCGGCAAGGTGCCGTCGGCCAGCATGTCGAGCACGGCGCAGATGCCGGAGGCGGTGGTGATCTGGATTGCGCTGCGCACCTGGTTGCCGATGCGCTGCGAATAGATCTTGTTGGCGTAGGTTTCCTGCAGCAGGCGGCCATTGCGGCGGCCCGAGACGGTGACGAAGACGATGACCACATCCTGCAGCGTTGCCGGCAGGGCGCTCTCGAAGATATCCTTCAGCACGTCGCGGCGGTGGCGCAGGCCGAGATCGTTGAGCAGCGCCTTCATGATCGCCGCGTGGCCGGGATAGCGGATGGTGCGGTAGTTCAGCGTGCGCACCTTGCCCTTCAGCGTCTCGGCCAGCGTGCCGAGACCGCCGGAGGTGTTGAAGGCCTCATAGGTGACGCCGTCGAGCGAGAACTCTTCGCGCTCCTCCAGCGGCGGCACCTCGATCAGCTCGCCCTCGACGATCGCCTCGCAGGGTTCGCAATATTCGTTGATGACGCCGTCGGTGCTCCAGGTCAGATTGTAGTTCAGCGCATTGGACGGGTATTGCGGCAGCGCGCCGACGCGCATGCGAACGCTTTCCAGCGTGTCGAAGCGGCTGGCGAGATCATTGGCGACGATCGAGATGAAGCCCGGCGCCAGGCCGCATTGCGGAATGAAGGCGCTGTTGCCCGACTTGGCCAGCTCCTTGACGCGGCGGGTCGAGACGACATCCTCGGTCAAATCGAGATAGTGCACGCCGGTGGCGGCGGCCGCTTCGGCGATGCGCGTGGTCAAATGGAAGGGGGCGGCGCTCAGCACGGCGAAGGCGCCGGCAAGCGCGGCCTCGAGTGCGCCCGGCGCTGCGATATCGAGCTCCAGCCCCTCGACGCCGGCGGGAAGTTCGGCCGCGGCAAACTGCGCCGCCGCGCGGTCGACAACGGTGACGTGGTAGTCGCCGCTGTCGGCGAGCATGCCTGCAATGGTGGAGCCGATCTTGCCGGCGCCGACGACGATGATTTTCTTCATGACCTTGCCCCTCGTGAAAACTCTTTGGCCCAGACCGCCGCGCGGTGGACGCGATGCCTTCAAGAATCGCAGCTTGCCTGTCGAAAGGAAGCGTGGGATCGTTTGAAATGAACCCTGCACTTGAACGATACGCCGACGAGGTTCGTCGAAATGCTCAGTGACGCCGAACAAAAACTGCTTTCCCTGCTGCGCGCCAATGCCCGCGCGTCGACCACTGAGCTGGCGCGCCAGCTCGGCGTTTCGCGCACGACAGTGCAGAGCCGGATCGAGCGGCTGGAACAGCGCGGCATCATCACCGGCTATGGCGTGCGGATGGCGCCGGACTACGAGCAGGGGCTTGTGCGGGCGCATGTGCTGCTCACCGTCACGCCCAAGCTCGCCGACAAGGTGGTGCGGGCGCTGCAGGCGCTGCCGCCGGTACGGACGCTGCACTCGGTGAGCGGCAATTTCGACATGATCGTCATCGTCGACGCGCCGTCGATCAGGGATCTGGATGCGTTGCTGGACGAGATCGGGGCGATGGACGGGGTCGAGCGGACGTCGTCGTCGATTATTTTGTCGACACGGATCGATCGGTAGGTGGAACGCATGAGCTGCTAATCTCCCCCCTTGCGGGGGAGATGGCCGGCAGGCCAGAGGGGGTCGTTCGACTGGGCTCGGCCTACCTGCCGCTGCAGAAGGAGGTTAGCGCTCCACGCGAGGCGACCCCCTCTGTCGCCTTCGGCGACATCTCCCCCTCAAGGGGGGAGATTAGCTGCTAAGCCCGCCGCCTTTCCGGCCCGCTATCCAGCCACGCCACATCCGCCGCCGACAGCTTGATATCCAGCGCCTTCAAACTGTCCTCCAACTCGTCCAGCGTGCGCGGGCCGATCAACGGCACCGACGGAAAAGGCTGCGCCAGCACATAGGCGAGCGCGATGTGGATCGGACTTTTGTCCAGGCGCTGCGCCAACTCGATGGCGCGGTCGCGGCGGCCGAAATTTTTCTCGGAATACCAGACCCGCACCAGCTCCTCATTGTCCTGCTTGTCGCGGCCGGCGCGGTCGGTGAAGAAGCCGCGGCCCTGGCTCGACCAGGCGAAGTTCGGCATCTGCCTTTTCGTCAGCCAGGATTTCCAGTCGTCGGTCGACGAGGTGATGCAGCCGGCCCAGATCGGCTCCAGCATCTCGGCCAGCGAGAAATTGTTGGAGAGCGCGCCGGGCTTCTGCTTGCCGGTGCGCTCGGCATAGGCAATCGCCTCGTCCATGCGCGCCATCGTCCAGTTCGAGCCGCCGAACGGGCCGCGGATGCGGCCTGCCTTGGCCTCGGCGTCCATCGCATCGACGAATTCGCCGACCGGCACATCCGGGTTGTCGCGGTGCATGAAATAGAGGTCGACATGGTCGGTCTGCAGCCGGTCCAACGACTGGGCGAGCTGCTTGCCGATGACATCGGGATAGCAGAGCGGCGAGTGCGCGCCCTTGGCGATGATCACCGACTGCTCGCGCACGCCGCGATTCCTGAGCCACTGGCCAAGCAGCGTTTCGGTGTAGCCGGCGCCGTAGACATAGCCGGTATCGAACAGATTGCCGCCGGTCTCGAAGAAGGCGTCGAGCAGGATTGCGCCCGACGAGAAGGTGCGGAAATCCTCGAAGCCGAGCGCCACCACGGAGGCCGGCTTCGACAGGCCCGGAATCTTGCGCTTGCCAATGGCCGTGCCGCCGGTGCGCAGCGGCCGGCCCGAAATGGTGTTGGTTCGCTTAGCCGGCTTTTCGATCTCATATTCGAGCCCGACGGCGGCGCGCCATCTGTCGAGGACGCGCAGCGTGCCGAGGCTGTCGGCCCAGCTCATGCCCGGCCAGGCGAACTCCTGTTTGCCGGCCAGGATCGCCTCGCCGGCGGCGCCGACCTCGAAGGAATAGAGATGGCGGGTTTCGTTGACGCTGATGGTATCGCGCGTGTCGTCGGCGAGGATTACATCGATCCGGCCAGGGCCGCCATCGCGGTTGCCGCCGCCGGCGAACCAGAAATCCGGCACTTCGATGCGGCCCTTGGTGCCGAGGATGCGCAGCACATTGTCCTGTTTGAGGGAGATGCTGCAGGATACCTCGGCGACGATGCCACCGGGAAAATGCAGCAGCGCCGAGGCCCATTCGTCGACGCCGGACTTGCCGAGATGGGCGGTGCCGACAACCTTGTCCGGCTCGGCGAAGGGTTTTCCAGTCGCAGCCCCGGCAATCAGCCGCACCATCGAGACGGGATAGCCGCCGACATCGAGGATGCCGCCGCCGGCGAGATCGTTGGCGTAGAGCCGGTGCTCGGGCATGAAGCCCGGCATGGCGAAGCCGAAGCTCGACTTCATCAGCCTGACATCGCCGATGACGCCCGACTTGATGAGTTCCACCAGCTTCGCCGTCTGCGGGTGAAGCCGGTACATGAACGCTTCGCCGAGGAAGGTGCCAGCCTTGCGCGCGGCATGGATCATGGCGTCGGCCTCGAAGGCGGTCAGCGCCAGCGGCTTTTCGCACAGCACATGCTTGCCGGCTTCCGCCGCCTTGATTGCCCATTCGGCATGGCCGGGATGCGGGATGGCGATATAGACGGCATCGACCTCGGGGTCGGCGAGCAGCGCGTCGTAACCGTCGAGGATGCGGGCGCCGGGAAACGTCTCGGCCAAGCCTGCCTTGCCGGGATTGCGGGCGCCGAGCGCCACGATCGTGCCGGTGCGCGAGCCTGCCACGCCGCGGGCGAACGCTTTGGCGATGTCGCCGGGCCCGAGTATCCCCCAGCGGATGGGCGCGGTTGCAGTCATGGTCATTTCTCCTTGCAAGGCTGGAAGGGCTCAGCGCAGCCGCTGGCCGTTTTCATCGAACAGATAGGATTTGCGGATGGACACGGTGATCTCCTGGGTGTCGGGGACCTTTGCCGCGTCGCGCTGGATCACCAGGTCTTCGCCATGGGCGGTCCTGGCATAGATGAAGCTGGTGCCGCCGAGATGCTCGACCACGTCGATGCCGACGGTGAGGTCGGCGTCGCCTTCGCCGCCATTGCCGAAATGTTCGGGCCGCACGCCGACAATGACCTTGGCTCCTGTTTGCGGCACGGCCCCGGTCAACGGTTGCATGATGCGGGTCTTTTCCTCGCCCACCAGCTCGACGGTGACGCTGCTCGTGTTGCGCCCGACGACGCGGCCCTTGATGAAATTCATCTTCGGCGAGCCGACAAAGCCGGCGACGAACTGGTTGTCGGGATTGTCGTAGAGATCGAGCGGCCGGCCGATCTGCTCGACATGGCCGCCGCGCAGCACCACGATCCGGTCGGCGAGCGTCATCGCTTCGGTCTGGTCGTGGGTGACATAGATCATCGTCGTGCCGAGCTCCTTGTGCAGGCGCGAGATCTCGACCCGCATCTGGACGCGCAGCTCGGCGTCGAGATTGCTCAACGGCTCGTCGAACAGGAAGACTTGCGGTTCGCGCACGATGGCGCGGCCAATGGCGACGCGCTGGCGCTGGCCGCCGGACAATTGCCTCGGCCGCCGCGCCATCAACTCTGTGATGCGCAGGATTTCGGAGGCCCGCTTCACCCGCCGCTCGGTGTCCTCCTTGGGGTTGCCGGTCATCCTGAGGCCAAAGCTCAGATTCTGCTCCACGCTCATGTGCGGGTAGAGCGCGTAGGACTGGAACACCATGGCGATGCCGCGCTCGGCCGGCTCGACATCATTCATCACCTTGCCGCCAATGGCGATCTCGCCGCCGCTGATATCCTCCAGCCCGGCGATCATCCTGAGCAGCGTCGATTTTCCACAACCCGACGGGCCGACAAAGACGACGAACTCGCCATCGGCGATATCGATGTTGGCGCCATGGATGATCTCATAGACGCCGAAGCGTTTTACGACATTGGTGAGGGTGACTGCCGCCATATCGCTCTAGTCCTACTTGACGGCGCCGGCGGCGATGCCGGCGATGAAATGGCGCTGCAGCAGCACGAAGACGACCAGCATCGGTACGGTCAGCATGACGGCGCCGGCCATGATGCCGCCCCATGAGACCTTGGTCAGGCCGATCAGCGTGCCGAGCGCCACAGGGGCCGTCATCGCGCCGGGCTGGCTGTTGATCAAAAGCGGCCAGAGATAATTGTTCCACGAGGCGAGGAACAGGATGATGGCGAGTGCGGCCAGCATCGGCCGCGCCAGCGGCAAAGCGACGAACAGGAAGATACGCCATTCCTTGACGCCCTCGACACGTGCCGCGTCGAAAAGGTCGGCCGGCATCATCGAGAAAGCCTGGCGCATGAACAGCACGCCCAGCGAATTGAACAAGGGTGGCACGATCAGCGCAATCCAGGTGTTGGCGAGCTGGAAGTCGCGCGCCACCATGATGAATTGCGGGATCAGCACCACCGCATAGGGCAGCGTGATGGTGCCGAGGATGATCGCCACCACCGCGCCCTTGCCGAAGAACTGATAGCGGGCGAGCGCCCAGCCGGCCATCGAGGTCAGCAGCACCGAGAAGAAGGTGTAGGTCACCGCCACCGCCACCGAAATGCCGATAGCGCCGACGAAATTGGTGTCACGCTGCAGATTGTTGAAATTGTCGACGAAATTGCCGTGCGGCAGAAGCTCGATGCCGGGGCTGAAAATGCCGTTGTCGGGCATGGTCGAAAACACCACCATCATCCACAGCGGAAACAGCCAGATCACCGCCAGCGGCGTCAGGACCAGATGTAGCAGGACGCTGCGGCCGAGCCGGCGTTGCGAGAGCGAACTCATTTCGGCGCCCCTCTCATTTCGGCTCTCTTGTCAGCCACAGCTGCACCAGCGTGATGGCGATGGCCAGCCCCGCCATGGTGTAGGCGACGGCCGAGGCATAGCCGAAATTGAGCGAACGAAAACCCTGGCGGTAGAGCAGCAGGCCAAGCGTCTCGGTGCCGCCGCCGGGACCGCCGCGCTCCGTGATCAGGAACGGTTCGGTGAAAAGCTGCATGGTGCCGATGATCGACAGCACGGCGCAAAACACGATGACCGGCTTGAGCAGCGGCAGCGTTATGTAGAAGAACTGCTTGAGCTTGCTGACGCGGTCGAGCGTCGCTGCTTCATAGACGTCCTCGGGGATCGACTGCAGGCCGGCGAGCAGGATGATGGCGTTGTAGCCGGCCCAGCGCCAGGTTACCGCGATCATGATCAGCGCCATGGCCGGTGTGACGTTGGAGAACCAGTCGATCTTGGCCAGGCCGACGCCGGCGAGGAGCTTGTTGATGATGCCGAAATCCAGGTTGAACATCAGCCGGAACACGGCGGAATAGGCGACCTCGCCGACCACCACCGGAGCGAAGAAGGCAAAGCGGTAGAGGCCACGTGCTTTCAGCAGCGGCGAGTTCAGCAGTACCGCCATGATGATCGCCAGCGAGATCATCACCGGCACCTGGATCACGAGGATGAGCAGCGTGTTCTTCAGCGCGTTGAAGAAAGCGGGGTCGCCGATCAGGCGGCCCCAGTTGAACGTCGGCGCAAAGCGCCAGGGCACCGTGCGCGTCGCCTGGAAGGAAATCATGAACGAGGAGATGATCGGCCACACCCAGAAGATGGCGAAGATCAGGAGGTAGGGCGTGAGGAAGCGATAGGCCGTGGCGTTCTGGTAGCGCATGGTTCCTCCTCCTTCCTTTTGTTTCTTCCTTCTCCCCTTGTGGGAGAAGGTGTCGCCGAAGGCGACGGATGAGGGGTGTTCCAGGAAACGCCAACGTTTCACTCCGCTGGAACACCCCTCATCCGTCTCGGCGCTAACGCGCCGATCCACCTTCTCCCACAAGGGGAGAAGGGGAAGTGGCGCCTACTTGACCGGCAGTCCAGTCGCCGCCGCGATCTGGCTGGCGGCGTCGTCGAGGGCGGCCTTGGCATCGGGATAGCCGCCGCCGAGATATTTGGTCTGCACGGCGCGCATGATGATTTCGGCGTCGCTCTGGAACGGCGTGCCGCGGCTCGGCACCACCTTGGGCAGCGTGGCGAGAATGTCCTTCCACACTGCCTGGCCGCCCCAATAGGGCAGGCCCTGCGAGACGTAGGGGTCGTCGAGGGCCGAGATCAGTGACGGCACCAGGCCGAAATCCCTGAGCATGGTAATCTGGCCTTCATTGGTCTCGAGCGTGTATTTCAGATAGGCGTAGGCGGCCTCCTTGTTCTTCGAGGATGAGGTGATGGCGAGCGACGAGCCGCCGAGATTGGCCGCGCGGGGGCCGTCGGCGGTCAGGCTCGGCATTAGGTAGACACCCCATTTGCCGTTTTCGCCGGCGGATTCGGTGCGGATGGTGCCCTCATACCAGCCGCCATAGACCTGGGTGGCGACGGTGCCGGCGGTGTTGTTGGTGATCTTGGTGCCCCAGTCGGCCGACGAGATGATGCCGGCGTCCTTCATGTCCTTGATCTTGGCCAGCGTGTCGACGCATTTCGGCTGGTTGACGGTGATCGACTGCCCATCGGCGGCGAAATAGCCGCAGCCCTGTTCGTTGGAAATCATGCGGAAGAATTCGGTGTCGCCGTTGAAATCGGCATTGGTCATGGTGACGCCGGGATTGGCGGCCTGGACCTTCTTGCCGGCGGCGATGAAATCGTCCCAGGTCTTGATCGAGGCCGGATCGACGCCAGCCTTCTCGTAGAAGTCGCGGCGGTAGAAGGCGGCGACTGGGCCGGAATCCCACGGCATGGCATAGGCCTTGTCGCCGACCTCCAGTTCGGTGCGCTTGAAATCCGGGAATTTCTTCTGGTCGTCGGCGGTGTAGCCCAGCGTGTGCAAATCGACGAAGCAATCGGGGAACTGGCTCCAGTAGTTCTCGGCCTCGCCGTTTTCGATCGAGACGATATCGGGCAGGCCGACGCCGCCGGCCGCACAGCCGGCGATCGACTTGTCATAGGTCGGCTGGTTGCCGAGATCCTGAACGGTGACCTTGACGTCGGGATACTGCTTGTTGAAGCCGGCCACCGTCGCCTTCAGCGACGAAGCGGCGATATTCCAGCTCCAGATCGTGATTTCGCCGGACTGCGCCAAAGCTGGGGCTGAGCCCAGGCCAAGCGCCAGCGCGGCACAGATCAGTGTCGTGCGCATTGAAATCCTCCCATTTCATTTGCTCTCTCTTCGAGAGCATGGCTAGACTAGGCGGCGCGGAAGGCTTGTCCCTGACAACGGGAATAAAAGATGGGCGGAAAGTAAGATGCCGGAACGGCCGTTTTACCAGCCTGGCGCCAGCAGCGTCGAAGGCCTGCCGATGGCTTTGCAGATGTTTCACAACCATCCGCTGGTGATGCTGAAGCCGCACTGGCATGCCCAGGTCGAGGTCAATTTCATCGTCCGCGGCAGCGTGCATTACCGCATGAACGAGCACGAGATCTCGCTGTCGGCCGGCGACATGTGCCTGTTCTGGGGCGGGCTGCCGCACCAGATGGACGATCTCTCCGACGACGCCATCTATGCCGGCGCGCATCTGCCGCTGGTGCATTTCTTCCGCCTGCATCTGCCGACGGATGTCCGCCACCGGCTGATGACCGGCGCCACGCTGGTGACATCGGCGACCGACCAGGCCGACCATCACAATTTCGAACGCTGGAACCGCTATTTCCGCTCGGGCGATCCGGCGATAACCGAGCACGCCGTGAACGAGCTGCTGCTGCGGTTGGAGCGGGTGCGCTTCGAGCCCTACCGGCTGGTGCCGGAAACCGCCATCGGCCAGGAACCCGGCGGCCCGTTCGACCAGCAATCGCTGCGCAATGTCGGGCGCATGTGCGACTTCATCGCCGAGAATTTCCTCTACGACATAGACTGCGTCGACATTGCCGCTGCCGCCGACATCCACCCCAAATACGCCATGAGCATTTTCAAGAAATCGACCGGCATGACGCTCAACGAATATATGAATCTGCTGCGGCTGAGCTACGCGCAGGCGCTGCTGATGCATGAAGACGCCAATGTGCTGCGCGTCGCCATGGATTCAGGCTTTGGCTCGCTCAGCGCCTTCAACAAATCCTTCCGCAAGCTGGCAGGGATGTCGCCCTCGGATTTTCGCCGGGGTGCGGTGGGCCGATAGGTTCAACGGTCATCTTGATCAACCCGCAGCCGTTCCGGGTGGAAACACGTGCAAGGCTAATCGCGACCGCCTTTGTCGGATGCGATCATCAACTTGGAGAAAGTTGTCAGCGACTTCGCGTTTGATGAGCGCCTGGGGTCGACCTGGCTCTGGCGTTGTCATTTCAAGCCGGGACCGGTGCCCTCCGCCCGAGGAAACCCGACAATTACCGCCAGCCCAGGCCGGCGATCCTCCAGCGCAATCGTTGCACCATGCAGGTCGGCGATGGCCCGCACCAGGCTGAGGCCAAGGCCGCTGCCGGGCGTGGTGCGGCTGGAGTCCAGCCGGTACAGCCGCTGGAACACTTTTTCGCGCTCCTGCGCCGGGATGCCGAGGCCGTTGTCGGCGACCTCAGCCACGATGCGGTCGTCCTGCCGCGTCACCGATATCTGGATCGCCGTGCCATCAGGGCAATGCCGCAGCGCGTTTTCCACGAGATTGGCAAACAATTGCGTCAGCAGGTCGCGGTCGC
Source organism: Mesorhizobium sp. LNJC391B00 (assembly GCF_000502535.1). Classification (NCBI taxonomy): domain Bacteria; kingdom Pseudomonadati; phylum Pseudomonadota; class Alphaproteobacteria; order Hyphomicrobiales; family Phyllobacteriaceae; genus Mesorhizobium; species Mesorhizobium sp. LNJC391B00. The sequence continues at coordinate 445,554 of NZ_AYWI01000004.1, read as the reverse complement.
CGTGGACCAGGCATGGGGTGCCGTGGACGATCGTGGCCGACAGCGACTTGCCGTCATCCTCGGCGACACCGGCATAGATTTCGGCGATGGCATCGATGACGCCGTTGAGGTCGAGATCGACAAAGCGCGCCTTGCGGGCGCCGGCCTCGATCTGGGCAATACGCAACAGCGCATCGAAAGTCTCGTTGATCTGCAGGCTTTCCCCACGTGCCTCCGCCAGCTCATCGGCAACGGCCTCACCCCGCGCGGTCCTGTCGGCCGCAGCTTCCAAAATCATCTGCAGCCGGTTGAGCGGCGTCTTCAGATCATGCGCGATGTCGGCGCTGACCTGGCGCATGCCGTCCACCAGCGCCGCCAGCCGCTCCAGCGCGGCGTTGACCTGGCGCGAGACGCCGTCAATGTCGTCGCCATTGCCGAGCAGTGGAATGCGGGCGTCGAGCCGGCCGTTGGAGACATCGTCCATGGTGGCGGCTATGCCGTCGAGGCGGCGCTGCACGCGCGACGCCAGCAGGGCGCCGCCGGCCACCCCAAGGCCGGAAATGATCAGGGTGGCCCAACCGAAGCTCATCAGCACGATGTTTTCCAACTCCCTTATCTCAGACAGCGAGAAGGCGACGGTCAGGCTGTTCGGCCCGACCGAACCGGACCAGGCGCGGTACATGGTGCCGGGCGTCACATCGGGCAGGGACGCTGCAAAATCCGAAAAGCCATCGGGAAGGTCGGCGGCGGTGAAATTCCCGGCCAGGCGATTGCCGGCGGGATCGGTGAGCGAGAACAGCTGTTCCTTGCTCGGGCTGAGCGCGGCGTGGCTGTCGACTGCCGAAACCAGATCCTCCCGGTCGTTTCCGGCATAGGTCACCGCCACGACCGAATAGGTCTCCTTGACCGACTGGTCGAGCTGCTCGGCAAGATCCGCGCTCATCAGCTGGTAGACGATGGCGCCTGACAGGATGAAGGCGAGCACGAACAGCAAGGCGAAGGTCAGGGCCAGCCGAAACGGCGTGCTGCGCAGCAGGCGAGAGCCTGTCTCAGTCATAGTGCGTTTCAGTCATGGCAAGCTTCAGTCATGGCAAGTTTCTGTCATGCCGCGCCTCAGTCGTGAACACTGTAGCCAGTGTTGCGCACGGTGTGGATCAACGTGGTTTCGAACGGCCTGTCGATCTTGGCGCGCAGCCGGCTGATATGGGTTTCGACGACGCTGGTCTTGGGGTCGAAGTGAAAATCCCAGACCCGTTCCAGAAGCATGGTGCGGGTGATGACGCGGCCCTCGCCGCGCATCAGCACTTCGAGCAGGCTGAATTCGCGCGGCTGCAGGTCGATCGCCTGGCCCTGCCTGGTGACGCGGCGCTGGATCAGGTCCATTTCGAGGTCTGCGATGCGCAGCGTCGTCTTCAGCTCCTGCACCGCAGGGCGACGGCCGAGCGCGTTGATGCGGGCGAGCAGTTCGGAAAAGGCGAATGGCTTGACGAGATAGTCGTCGCCGCCGGCCTCGAGCCCTTCAACCCTGTCGTCGACGCCGCCGACCGAGGTCAGAAAGATCGCCGGCGTGCGCACGCCCGCCGCCCGCACCGCCTTGATCATCGACAGGCCGTCGAGGCCGGGCAGCATGCGGTCGACGACGATCACGTCATAGGCGTCGCGTGTCGCGGCAAACAGCGCGTCATGCCCGTCGCGCAGCAGATCGCAGACATGCCCGGCTTCGCTCAGGCCCTTGACGACATAGTCTGCGGTCCTGGGGTCATCCTCAACAAGGAGAAGTCGCATCTCTGTTCCGGTCTGTTGCCGAGGCTTTGCCAGAGCGGCATGCTAGCACCGGCGGCGGTCCGTTCCTAGAATATCCGCCGGCGCCTGGTCGCTCGTGGTCGTTGCACATGTCCATAAGTGTCATCCGACCGGATCGCGCGCAGGGACAAGCATCCTGCGCAGCACGGCGTCTTTCAGAATAAAATGATGGAAGAGTGCCGCACCGGCATGAATGCAGATCAGAACGATGAATACCGGCTTTGCCCAAGTATGGACATCGCCCATCCAGCTCCAAACATAAAAGGCCAGAAGCCCGGAAACAGGAGCGGCAACGAGAAGGCCATAGAACAGCGCATGCGTTGTGCGTGAGGCGAAAGCCATCCATTTCGGCATTGTGGATTGCGGCTTGGGCGCACCGATGAAGAGGCGGACGGCCAGTCGCACGAACACCAGCAACAGGATCGCCAGGCCTACCCAGTAATGGGCGGACCCCATGGTCTGCCCGTAGGACGACAGTTGGCGTCTGTCCGCTGCCGCATCGACATAGATTGTCATGTTTTCGCCGAACAGGAGCTGGAACAGGACAAGCGCCGCTATCATCCAATGCAGGCTAATTTGGAGGCCGCTATAACCGGATTTCCTGGAGTTCATTCTTCCGTCCATGAGGTGAGCGCGATAGCTGCCCAGGGCGACCCACGGCAGGGATCCATTGACGTTTTGGCGCGTTCTCGTCGCGTCAAGCGGGCGTGCAGGTGCTTGCATCTACTCCGATTCAAGCAGGATTTTGTCGGCCTCGCCGGTGCCCTTCTTCAGACTCATATAGAGAACGAGGGCGACGATGCAGCCCAGGAAGATCATGCTGGTGAAGGTGGTGCCGAAGCCGAGGCCGCCATATTCGACCGGCTGCGACAGCAGGTCGCCGAACGAGGCGCCAAGCGGCCGCGTCAGGATGTAGGCCAGCCAGAAGGCGAGGATGGCGTCGAGGCCGAAGGCGAAATAGCCGAGGGCGATGAAGACGATGACCGCGCCGAACAAGAAGCCAGTCGTGAGATAGCCAATGTCGAACGTCTCGGCGACAAGGTCGCCGGCCGCGGTGCCGAGCGAAAAGGTGAACAGGATCGCCAGCCAGTAGAAGATCTCGCGCCTGGTGGTGACGATCGTATGGATGGAGAGCGTTCTTTCGCTGGCGTACCAGACCGCGAATGTCGCGGCGAGCAAGACCGTGAAGGCAATCGTGGTGGTTTGCAGACGGACGCCGAAATTGTCGACCAGATTGTCGGTAATCAAGGTGCCGACGACGCTGATCAGCACCACCGCCAGCCAATAGGCCCATGGCACATAACGCTTCTGCGCGAATTGCAGCGCCAGCGCGACGACAAGGATGCCGGTCATGATCAGCGAGGTGACGGTCAGTCCGAAGCCAAGATTGACGGCCAGATAGTCGGCCGCCGTCTCGCCCATGGTGACCGCCAAAAGCTTGATCAGCCAGAATTCGACGGTGACATCAGGGACCCTGTTGGGTGATGCCAGTGCGGCGGGTGCAGTGCTTGCAGACAAGAGCATGATGGGATCCTTGTCGTTTCGGCGGGGACGGGCCTATTCCCCGGTACGTGCGGCGAGGCTTGGTCTTACTTCCCCATGATCTTCATGGCCTGAGCGAAGAAGTCGTCGGCGCGCTTGTCGTCGTCGGCATTGCAGCGCTCGACGCCTTTGGCCTCGAGATCGGATACTTTTGTCTTGTCCGCGGCGCTCAGCGCCGCCAAGGCTTCCGCCGCGCGCAGGTCCTTCAGAGCGTCTTCGCAAGGCGTCGCAGCGGAAGCGGCTGAAAAGACCGGGTTGGCGATGGCAATGGCGCAGAGCAAGAAAGCGAGGGTTAGCTTTTTCATGCTGGTGTTCCTGTCTTGCGCCGATATCCAGGCGGTGTTGAAACGATGTCCGGCAGGTCGGCCGGCATAAGGACTATGGGCAGGCGACCTCGCCGCAATCTGTCCGCCCGCTTACAAATTCGTAAGAATGGCTGAAATTCCTGCCGGTTGCCTCGCCATCGCCGCACGGAAGCGCTAGTGGGTGGCGAGACACCGGCGCTATGAGCCCTGCCGGAGAGCAGGAACTATGATGAGCTACGCTCCCCCCAAGCCGGCAGCGAAGGCGTTCGACCAGCACAAGCGCCTGCTCGTCATACAAGTGGCGGCAGCCCTCGCCGTCATGCTGTTGCTGTTCACCAAGCCCTTTCTCGTCGAAGGCTCGGACGGGCACGAATACATTGAGGCGCTGGGCATCGGCTTCGTGCTGGTCTGCTTCCTTGGCCGTCTGTGGAGCATTCTCTATGTCGGCGGCAGGAAGAACGACGAGCTGGTCACCATCGGCCCGTTCTCGATGAGCCGGAACCCGCTCTACTTCTTTTCCACGGTCGGCGCGGCGGGCGTCGGGTTGATGTACGGCTCGGTGCTGGTGGCGGCGGCGCTGGCTCTGGTGAGCTACCTGGTGTTCCGGGTGACGGCGCGCAAGGAAGCCGAGTTCCTGTTTGGAAAGTTCGGCCCCGCCTACAGCGTCTATGCCGAACGCACGCCGCCTTTCTGGCCGAACCCGCTGCTGTTTCACGATCAAGCCGAACGCCGGTTCTCGACAAAGGCGTTGCGGCGGACATTCACGGACGGGCTCTATTTCCTGGCGCTGTTCCCGGCCATCGAGACGATTGAGCAGTTGCGGATCAGCGGCATGCTGCCGGTGTTTTTCACCCTCTACTGACCGGAGCGCCGTGCCGCGCGGCGCACGCTGTAGAGCAGGATGACGAGGCAGCCGGGCAGAAGCAGGACGCCGCCGGCAAGCGGCGGCAACGCCAGCAGCTTCACTGCCGCGGCAATCGCCACGATCAACAGCAGCGCCAACGTCGCAAGGCTGCCGTCGTCGATGAACATGCCGACGAGCTCCTTTAGAATGAGGCGGACGACGTTCATCGAGCAACTCCTTGTGCAGCCTTGGGGTAGCTGGCGCGCAACCAGCGCACCATGGCGAAGCACGCGACGGCGATGATTGCGAAGATGGCCAGCAGCGCCAGATCGGCGCCCGGCCAGTCGGTGCCCAGGCCTTCGCCGGTCCAGAAAATGCCGAAGCTTGTCAACATCAGGCCGACGGCGAATTTGAGCGCGTTTTCCGGCACCCGCGTCAGCGGCCTGTGCACCGCAAGGCCGATGATCGTTACCAGGATGAAGGCCGCCAACGCGCCAAGGCTGGCATAGAAGGTCTGTGCATGCGCGGCGCCGACGGCAATGACGATGAACACCACCTCGACACCTTCGAGCAGCACCGCCTTGAAGGCCGCGAGCCCGGCCAGATAATCGGCGCGGCGGTCATTGGCCTGCTGCTGCAAAGCGGCGGTTTCCTTTGAAAAGGCGGCGTCCTCGTCATGCAGGGCGATGACGCCGACACTGCGCAAAATGGCCTTTCTCAACCAGCGCATGCCAAACAGGACCAGGAGCACGCCGACGACGAACTGCAGCACCGCAATGGGAATCAGCGCCAGCAGCGGTCCGAAGGCCAGCACCAGAGCCGCCAGCACCGCCAGCGCCAGCGCCGCGCCTGTCAGCGCTGGCCGCCAGCTGCGGGTGACGCCGACCGCCAGCACGATGGTGAAGGCCTCGACCACTTCGACGAAGGAGGCAAGGAACGAGGCGGTCACGGTGGAAAGTATGGGCGTCAGGCCGTTCATGAAGGTTTCCTGTCTGCGGGAATCACTAGCCTGAGAAGGATACAGCGCTCCGGCGGAAGGGAGAACGCGCCGGCATCGTCGCCATGGTCTATCTGTTGCGTCAACATCGGTGGCCCGGTCGCCGGCGTTCGCTACGAGCTGCTCGGCGTCGGCGACAATTTCAAGCCGATCGTGCTAGGCCTTGTCATTGTGCTCGCCGTCATTCTGGATGCCTATCGGGAAAAGCTGTTGAGGGTGATCCGATAAAGCGCGTCGCGCTTTTTGGTTTTTGTTTTATGGATGTCATTTTCCCAGATCCGCCGGACACTCCGGGCGACATGCACTAGGGGACAAGAAATGACGACGATTGCCGATGTCGCGCGCCATGCCGGAGTGTCGGTCGCAACCGTCTCGCATGTGATGAACCGCACGCGCCATGTCGAGCCTGAGACGGCCGAGCGCGTGCATTCGGCCATCGCCGCCTTGCGCTACAGCCCGAACACGCTGGCGCGCAGCCTGAGGCGCGGCGAGACCAAGACCATCGGCCTGCTGCTGCCGGACAATTCCAATCCGTTCTTCGCCGGCGTGGCACGCCAGATCGAGGATGCCGGCTTCCTTGCCGGCTATACGGTGATCCTGTGCAACTCCGACGGCAGCGCCGAGAAGGAGGAGCGCTACCTCCAGGTGCTGATGGCCAAGCAGATCGACGGGCTGATCTTTGCCGGCTCGTCCGATCATGCGCGGGTGTTCTCCAGCCTTCTGCCCGGCGTCCCGGCGGTGCTGATCGACCGCGAGATCCATTCGGTCAATGTCGATTCCGTGCTGGTCGATCACGATTATGGCGGCTATCTCGCCGGCCGCTATCTGGCCGGGCTCGGTCACGAGAAGATCGGCGTCATCGGCGGCCCGCGCGATTCCAGCTCCAGCCCCGCCCGCCTGCGCGGCTTCGCCAGGGCGCTGCAGGAAGCCGGCCTCGACCTGCCGCCGGCCTCGGTGGTGGATTCCGACTACCACTTCGCCGGCGGCCGCATGGCGATGGAGCGGCTGATGGCGCAGGCGCCGGGGATCACGGCGCTGTTTGCCTGTAACGATCTGATGGCCATGGGCGCGCTGACAGTGCTGCGCGGGCGCGGATTGCGGGTCCCCGGCGACATGTCGATGATCGGCTTCGACGACATACCCTATGCCGTCACCACCTGGCCGCCGCTGACGACGATCGCACAGCCGGTCGAGAAGATCGGCACGCGGGCGGTCAGCCTGCTGCTCGAGCGGGTTGCCGAGCCGGCGGCGCATTCGCGCCGCGAAGTGCTGACCCCGGTGCTCGTCGAACGGGAGAGCTGCGCGCCGTTGCGCGGCTGAAGCCCCTCAGGCGGCTGCCGGCTGCAGCGCTGCCCTGAGCAGCATGCCGAAGAGGTCGCGCGGCTCGTCGGGATCGGCGAGCAGGTCGAGCTCCTCGTAGAGGCCGGTGGCCTGAAGCTGGTCTCTGATATAGCGCAGTGCGGAAAAATCCTCGGTGGCGAAGCCGACGGAATCGAACAAGGTGATCTGTTCCGCCGTCTTGCGGCCTTCCGCCTTGCCGGTCATCACCTGCCACAACTCGGTCACCGGATGGTCGGCGTGGAGCTGCTGGATTTCGCCCTCGATGCGCGTCTGCGGCGAGAACTCGACGAAGATGTCGGAGCGCAAAAGGATGTCGCGGTGCAGTTCCGTCTTGCCGGGGCAGTCGCCGCCGACCGCGTTGATGTGCACGCCGGAACCGACCATGTTGTCGGTCAGAATGGTGGCGGACAGCTTGTCGGCGGTCACCGTGGTGATGATGTCGACTCCTTCCACAGCATCCTGGCCGGTGGCGCAGATGGTGATGTCAAAGCCTTTGCCGGCGAGGTTGCGGGCGCATTTTTCCGAAGCCGAGCGGTCGATGTCGTAGAGCCGCAGCCGGTCGATGCCGAGCAGCGCTTTGAAGGCGACAGCCTGGAATTCGGACTGGGCGCCATTTCCGATGATGGCCATCGAGCGCGCGCCTTTCGGCGCCAGATATTTGGCCGCGACAGCGGAGGTCGCCGCGGTGCGCAGCGCCGTCAGGATCGTCATTTCGGTGAGCAGCATCGGATAGCCGGAGCCGACATCGGCGAGCACGCCGAAGGCGGTGACGGTCTGGCGCCCCTCGCGCATGTTCTTGGGATGGCCGTTGACATATTTGAAGCCGTATAGCCGGCCGTCGCTGGTCGGCATCAGTTCGATGACGCCGTCATGGCTGTGCGAGGCGATGCGCGGCGTCTTGTCGAACAGCTCCCAGCGGCGAAAATCCTCCTCGATATAGGCGGCGAGTTCGGTGAGGAACCGCTCGACGCCGATGGTCAGGACCAGCTTCATCATGCGGTCGACGCTGACGAAGGGGACGATGGCAAGGCGGGAAGGCTGGGTCATGCAATGCTTCCGGAATGGCTGCGGGTCGGGCGGTCCATGATGCGCCGGCCCATCAGGCTGGCGGCGAGGTCGACAATCAGCGTGGCGGTGCGGCCGCGCTCGTCGAGGAACGGGTTGAGCTCGACCAGATCAAGGCTGGAGACCAGGCCGCTGTCGGACAGCATCTCCATCACCAGATGCGCCTCGCGAAAAGTGGCGCCGCCGGGCACGGTGGTGCCGACGGCCGGCGCGATGGAGGGGTCGAGGAAGTCGACGTCGAGGCTGACATGCAGCAGGCCGTTTTCCTTTTCGACGATGGCCAGGAAGGCGCGCAGCAAAGGTGCAACGCCGTGCTCGTCAATGGTGCGCATGTCGTGCACGGTAACCCCCGCTTCGCTCAGTGCCCGGCGCTCCGCCGGATCGACGCTGCGCAGGCCCATGACGCAGATGTGGGCAGGGTCGACGGCGACAGGCAGGTTCGGGAAATAACCGTTGAAGCCCGGCCGGCCGCTGGCATAGGCGAGCGGCACGCCGTGCAGATTGCCGCTGACGGTGGTATCGAGCGTGTGGAAATCGGGATGTGCGTCGAGCCACAGCACGAAGAGCGGCCGGCCGCGTTCGGCGGCGCGGCGGGCTATGCCCGACACCGTGCCGGCCGATATCGCGTGGTCGCCGCCAAGGAAGATCGGCATGGCGTCTCGCGAAGCCGCATAGGCGGTCTCGGCAATTGCCGCCGTCCAGGCGGAAATCTCCGGCAGGGCCTTCAGCGCGAGATTGCCGTGGACGATTGCGCGCACGGCGGCCGGTTGCACCGCGCCCCAGTCCTCGACCTCGTGGCCGAGTTCCGACAGCACCGAGGCAAGCCCGGCCGTGCGCAGCGCGCTCGGCCCCATCTCGCATCCCATCCTGCCGGCGCCGTCCTGCACCGGCGCGCCAACGATCCTGCAGCGCATGGTTTTTGGTGTCCTTGCAAATTGATTGGGCAATTGATGCGTGGAATGAACCATCCTGGACCGGCAGTTTGAACAGGCGAAATTGGCATTTCGAGAAGAATGATTTATCAATTCGATAAGTCAGTTTGGTCAAAGTGGATAGAATCATGGACTTGCTCGACGAAAGGCTGGTCACGCTGCTCAGGCATGATGCCCGGCGCAGCATCTCCGATCTCGCGGTCGATCTGGGGGTGTCGCGCGCCACGGTCAGGGCGCGCATGGAGCGGCTGGAAAAAACGGGCGAGATCATCGGCTACACGGTGGTGCTGCGCGCCGACGCGGTCGACCAGCGGATACGCGGCGTGATGATGATCGAGATCGAGGGCCATGCCGCCGACCGCGTGGTCCGGGCGCTCGGCGGCCTCGCCGAGGTTTCGACCATTCACACCACCAATGGCCGGTGGGACCTGGTGGTCGAACTCGGAACGGCGTCGCTCACCGATTTCGACGCGGTGCTTAGGCGGATACGGCTCATCCCGGGGATAACCGGCAGCGAGACAAGTCTGCTGCTGGCAACGCCGAGGACGACAAGGGCAAGGTTGGCGTAGCCGTCCTTCCGGCCGGCGTGTTCACGCAAAGCTTTGTGACGGATCTGGCGAATGGGTCGCCTGGCTGACGAATCTCATTGGGGCCGCAGCTATCCTCCACATGACGGAGGAAGCCGGCATGACGCGAGATTGCACCAGCTTCAACGGTGCAAGGACCGGACGCTTGCCACAGGCCAAGGCTGATGGCAGGATAAAAGGCCGCAACGTGCGGCCTCTGGCGGCCGTTGTGTTTCGATGGATTATGAAGCATTTTCCCAAGGTGCGGGTTCTCCTCACAATGTGCGGCAGCCTCGTTTCGCCTTGGTCGCCCTTGATTTTTCGCAATGTGCGCTTTGCCTGCCTCAGGCCGCAGGGCATTTAATTCCACGGGGTCAAGCCTCATGACAGAGATTTGTGCTCGGGCCGTCTATCGTCGGCGAAGACAAGGCATGGCGCCACAATCAGCGCCCCTGGCATTCGTGACCTGGTGAAGAATGCCGTTGCGTACCTCTCGCCCCCATGTTTCAAAACAGGTCGATAGACCCGCGAGAATGGTTTCGAAGCCTGCGGGGTTGCCCACGGTCCGGCGAGAATTCTAAAAGACGTTCACAATGACACAGCACGCAAAAGACGCACGAATTCTCATGTACAGCCACGACACGTTCGGGCTCGGCCATTTGCAGCGTTGCCGAACGATCGCGCATTCGCTGGTCGGGGATTTCCGCGGACTTCAGGTGCTAATCATTTCGGGCGCCACCATCGCCGGCGCCTTCGACTACCGCGCCCGCGTCGACTTCGTGAAGATCCCCAGCGTCATCAAGCTGCGAAACGGCGAATACACCTCGCTGGAAAAGGACATCGATCTGCACGAGACGCTAAGGATGCGGCAGTCGATTATCCGCCACACGGCCGAGAGCTTCCGGCCGGATATCTTCATCGTCGACAAGGAACCGCTGGGGCTGCGCGGAGAGATTGAGGATACGCTGTCCTACCTCAAGACGCGGGGCACCACGCTCGTGCTTGGCCTGCGCGAGGTGATGGACGCGCCGCATTTGCTCGAAGCGGAGTGGGCACGCAGGGATGTGATGCGCAAGATCGGCCTGTTCTACGACAAGGTCTGGGTCTATGGCCCGCCGGATTTCTACGATCCGCTGACCGGCCTGGAGGTGCCGCCGGCGGTCAGGGCAAAGATGAAGTTCGTCGGTTTCCTGCAACGGAGCCTGCAGCAGAACCAGTTGCCCGGCCACCGGCCCGAGGGCGACTATATCCTGGTTACCACCGGTGGCGGCGGTGACGGCGCCGACCTGATCCACAACGTCATCGAGGCCTATCAGCAGGATCCGCGATTGCAGCACCGGGCGCTGATCGTGCTTGGGCCCTACATGCCGGCGCGCAAGCGCAACAAGCTGGTCCGGAAGGGGGCCAAGATCCCCTACGTCAAGATCATCGAATTCGACAACCGGATGGAAGAGCTGATTGCCGGCGCCAAGGCGGTGGTGGCGATGGGCGGTTACAACACCTATTGCGAGATACTGTCTTTCGACAAGCCGGCGCTGATCGTGCCGCGCGTCACGCCGCGCGAGGAACAGCTGATCCGGGCACGGCGCGCAGCCGAACTCGGCCTCATCGAGATGCTTTTGCCCGAGGAGGCCGAGGATGCCCAGCGGTTTGCCGATGCGCTGCAGGTTTTGCCGGGCCGGCCGCGCCCATCGCAGAGCAATGCGCATCTGACGCTGGAAGGGCTGCCTCATATTTCCGAAATCGTCGCGGAACTGCTCGACCGGCGGGCCGGCCATCACCTTTCGGTCATTGAAGGCATGAACTGAGTTGCAACACCGCAAGATCGTCGTGGTTCTGAAGGGCTACCCGCGGCTGTCGGAAACCTTCATCGCGCAGGAGCTGCTCGGTCTGGAGCGTGCGGGGTTCGACCTGATACTTTTCGCGCTCAGGCGGCCGACCGACGCAAAACGTCATCCCGTGCATGACGAGATCAAGGCCCCCGTCCATTATCTGCCGGAATATCTGCACAGAGAGCCGCTGCGCGTGGTTCGATCGCTGTTTGCCTGTCTGCCGCGGCCTGGCTTCTGGCGCGCGCTCAGATCGCTCGCTGCCGATATCCGCCGCGACTTTACCCGCAATCGCGCGCGGCGCTTCGGGCAAGCGCTGGTGCTGGCGGCCGAATGGCCGCAAGACGCGGGATGGCTGCATGCCCATTTCGCGCACACGCCGGCATCGGTGACGCGCTATGCCAGCCAGCTTCGTGGCTTGCCCTGGAGCTGCTCAGCCCATGCCAAGGACATCTGGACGTCGGCGGACTGGGATCTGGCCGGCAAGCTTTCCTCGGCGCGCTGGACGGTCACGTGCACGAAAACCGGCTTCGACCATCTGAAAAAACTCGCCAACGGCAGTTCGTCCGTGCATCTGAGCTATCATGGGCTCGACCTTGACCGCTTCGGCAGTTTCGGCGAGGCGCGAAAACAGCGTGACGGCTCGGCGCCGGCCGAACCGGTCATGATCTTGAGTGTCGGACGCGCCGTTGAAAAGAAGGGCTATGATACGTTGCTGGAGGCTCTTGCCCTCTTGCCTGGCGATCTGGCGTGGTGTTTCGAGCATATCGGTGGCGGCGAGGAACTGAAACGGCTGAAGGCGCTGGCGCAAAGGCTCGGACTGGAGGGGCGCGTCTCCTGGAAAGGCGCGCTGGCGCAGGAGGAGGTGCTTGAGCACTACCGCAGCGCCGACATCTTCGCTTTGGCCTGCAGGATCACCGCGGATGGCGACCGGGACGGCCTGCCGAATGTTCTGGTGGAGGCGGCCAGCCAGCGGCTTGCCTGCGTGTCGACCGATATTTCCGGCGTGCCGGAGCTTTTATCGTCGGATGAAACCGGGCTGCTGATTCCCTCGGAAAACCCGACTGCCCTGGCACAGGCGCTGGAGCGCCTGATCCGCGATCCCGTCCTGCGCGTCCGCCTCGGCGACGCCGCGGAGCGGCGCGTGCGAAGCAATTTCGATCATGTGGCAGGCATTGGACAGCTCAAGGAACTGTTCGAGCGGGAGTGGCGGGCCGCCGAATGAAGCGGCTGCGCGCTTTCTTCTATGTTCAGCACCTGCTCGGCATCGGCCATCTCGCGCGCGCCAGCCGCATTGCGGCGGCTCTGGTCGATGACGGGTTCGACGTCACCGTCGTGACCGGCGGAGCGCCGATCGCGGGATTTCCGGGATCGGGTGTAAAATCCGTGACCCTGCCGCCTGTCACCTCCGGTGACGAAGGATTTTCCGGACTTGTCGACCTGCAGGGCAAAGCCATCGACGATGATTTTAAGAGGCGGCGCTCAGAGATGCTGCTGCAGGCTTTCCGGGATTACAGGCCCGACATCGTCATTATCGAGGCGTTTCCCTTTGGACGCCGGCAGATGCGTTTCGAACTCTTGCCACTGATCGAGGCCATCGAAGCGACATCGCCCAGACCGCTGCTGGCGGCGTCCGTCCGCGACATCCTTCAGGAGCGCGTGAAGCCGAGCCGAAACGAAGAAACGGTCGATCTCGTCAACAGGCATTTCGATCTTGTCATGGTCCATGGCGATCCGGCTTTCGCAACCATCGACAAGACATTTCCGCTGGCTGGGGCGATCAGGGCCGAGGTCGCCTACACCGGGCTCGTTGCCGCGCCGCCGGCGCAAGCGGCCTCAGAGCGCTTCGACGTTCTGGTGTCGGTTGGCGGCGGGGCGGCCGGAAAGAGCCTTGTCAGATCCACCGTCGCGGCGGCGCGAAATGCCGATAACGCCTGGACATGGTGTTTGATCACCGGCCCAAACCTGCCGAAGGACGAGTTTGACGCGATTTCACGCGATGCCTCCCCACGCCTGTCCATCTTCCGGTTCCGCGAGGATTTCGCCAGCCTGCTGACCGGCGCCCGCCTGTCGGTCTCGCAGGCGGGTTACAACACGGTCTGCGATGTCATGCGCGCGGGGTGTCGCTCGCTGCTCGTTCCATTTGCAGCCGGCGGGGAAACCGAGCAGACGCGTCGCGCCCTGATGCTCGAAGAGCTCGGTCTTGCAACGGTGCTGACGGAACAGGACCTGACGCCTGAAGGTCTGGCGCAAGCGATCGAGCAGGCGCTTGCGGGACCGCCGCCAGCCGCGCATCGCCTCGATCTGGAAGGGGCGCGGCGCTCGGCGCAAATCCTGTGCGAGCGCTTCAAACAGCTCCGATCAGCATGAAGCGTGTATAATTTTTTGTCGGCAATTCGCCGGAGAACCTGATCTGCCGCAGCGCCGCCATGGCTTCGAAGGCTGCAAGTGACGCCACGCAGTTGATGTGCGTCGGCTCGCTGAAATAATCGTTCGACTGCAGCAGCACGTTCGTACCCCGCGGAAGCAGGGCAAGCCAGGCGCTGAGATCGGCTATGTGTTCGCAGCTCGTATTGACCACCAGGTCAGGCCCGCCGGCGGCATAGTCGAGTGCGTACATATCTGCCGTCAGCGCTTGAAACCGCTCGCCGGCTTGCCGGTTGAGTGTCCGGGCGACCGCGCCGACTTCGGGATCGATGTCGATGCTGTCGATCGCCCCGATGTCGAAGCGGGCGTCATTGAAAAGCATCGCCGGCAATACGCCGTACCATCCACCCAGAACCCATATGCGCTCGAACCGGCCGCCGCAGCTTTCGAACAGCCTGTCGAGCGCCCACATCTTGCAGGCGACCTGCTTGTGGTTGAAGGCATTGGCGATATCGGCCTGCGGATGCTTGGCGATGACGCGCGCCAGCCCGGCCACGAGAGGGTGGTCGACATAGGCGGCAATTCCCCGCGTGAGGTCCAGGGCTTGCTCATGCCCACCCATGCCGGCATTGCGTGGTTGCGTGACATCCATCATATTCGTCTTCTATGTTGGGATTTCGGGCGACACAACGCAATCTTGCCTCTTGCAAGCCTGTTCGACTTGCGGACGCGACTGTGGCGCAAGCCGTTTCGCCATTGACCGGAGGAGGCCGATTGCATTTGTCCGGACCATCGGCGCCCATCCGTCTGGCGCGCAGCTGCCGCTTCGAACTGGTCGATGGCAGCGAAGACATGGCCGATACACCATTCGCCAGCAGGTGCCTTTACATTCTGCATCCTTCAAACTGACAATCGCATATGGAAACCAGCCTAGCCCGCTATATCTGGACGCACACCAGGAAGCAGCAGCTCTGGATATTGATGATCGTCGTGCTTTCGATGGTCCCGTATTTCATGTCGTTCGACCTGCCGAAGCTGATCGTCAACGGCCCGATCCAGGGCAAGGGGTTCGAGCAACCGGGCGCGACCCTGCCATTCATGAGGTTGCACTATAACCTGCCGTTCATCGGCGAGGTGCAGTTCTTCTCCGGTTTTCAGCTCGACCGCACGTCGACGCTGCTTGCGCTCAGCCTTGTTTTCCTCTTGCTGGTCGTCATCAACGGCTTGTTCAAGCTCTACATCAACACTTACAAGGGCCGGCTCGGCGAACGCATGCTGCGGCGTATTCGTTTCGATCTGGTCGATCGTGTGCTGCGGTTTCCGCCGGTTTACTTCAAGCGGGTGAAATCCGCCGAAGTGGCGACCATGGTGAAGGACGAGGTGGAGCCGCTGGGCGGCTTCATTGGCGATGCCTTCCTGCAGCCGGTGCTGCTCGGCGGCCAGGCGCTGACGGCCATGCTGTTCATCATGGTCCAGAACGTCTGGCTCGGAATGATAGCGGTCGTGATCGTGGCGATCCAGATCGTGCTTATCCCGCGAATGCGGCGGCGGCTGCTCGTGCTCGGGCGCCAGCGGCAGTTGACGGCGCGCGCGCTTTCAGGCCGGGTTGGCGAAATCGTCGACGGCATCGGCGCGGTTCACGTCCACGATACGTCGAACTACGAGCGCGCCGACATAGCAGCCCGGCTCGGGCTCATCTTCAAAATCCGCTTCGATCTTTACCAATGGAAATTCATGGTAAAGTTCCTCAACAATTTTCTCGCGCAGCTCACGCCCTTTCTGTTTTACATGATCGGTGGCTATCTGGTCATCCAGGGGAGGTTGGATGTCGGCCAGCTCGTGGCCGTGATCGGCGCTTACAAGGACTTGCCCGGACCGATGAAGGAACTGATCGACTGGGATCAGGACCGGCAGGATGTCCAGGTCAAATATCAGCAGGTCGTCGAACAGTTCACCGTCGAGAATATCATCGCGCCGGAAATCGGAGCACTGACGGTCGACGATCCCGATCCGATGACCAAGCCGCTGTCGGCGGTCAGCCTGTCGATAGCAGACGATGGCGGCGCAATGCTCCTCAATCGCATCTCGCTCGAGGTCAAGCCGGGTGAGACGGTGGCTCTGGTCAGCACCGCAACAGGGGGAGCGGAGGCGCTTGCGGAAGCCTTTGCGCGGCTGACCTGGCCGGACAGCGGAAGGATCGTTTCGGGCTCCGATGACTTGCTTGATCTCCCCGAAGCCGTGACCGGCCGGCGCATGTCCTACGCTTCGTCGGATGTTTTCCTGTTCCAGGCAAGCCTGCGCGACAATTTGCTCTACGGTTTGAAGCATGCGCCGCTGACATCGGTGACATATGACGGCGCAGCGGCGGACCAGCACCGTTGGAATATCGACGAGGCGCGCCGGTCGGGCAATCCGGATCTCGATATCCGCAGCGACTGGATCAACTATGCCTCCGCCGGCGCCACCGGCCCGCACGACCTCTTCGAAGCCGTGCGCCGGGTGCTCGACGCGGTTCTTCTGTCGCGCGACATTCTGGATCTTGGCTTGCGCTCTTCGGCCGACCTCAAGCGCCACACGAAGCTTGCCGAGCGGATCGTCGAATTGCGTGCGGCGCTGCGAACCCGGTTGGAGGAAGAAGGCCTGAGCGCGCTGGTGGTTCCTTTTGAACCGGGCGCCTACAACAAGGAAGCGACGATCGGCCAGAACCTGCTCTTCGGCGCCGCGGCCGGCCCCGAACTGGCTCACAAGGCACTGGCGTCCAATCCCTATTTTGCTTCCGTGCTGAAGCAAGCCGGCCTCGACCGCACGCTCTACGAAATGGGCATGGAGATCGCCGAACAGGCGATCGAGCTGTTTGCCGACCTGCCGCCCGAACACCAGTTCTTCCAGCAGCTCGCCTTCATGAGCGCCGAGGAGATACCCGCCTACGAAACCTTGCTGCAACGGCTCAAGAATCGCCCCTACGATGCGGTTTCGGAGAACGACCGCGCCATGATGGTCACCTTAAGCTTTGCCTATATCGAGCCCCGGCATCGCTTCGGCCTGTTGACCGACGAGCTGATGAGCAAGATCATCGCTGCACGCAACCAGTTCTATGAAAACCTGCCGGCCGAGCTGGAGAAAGCTGTCGAACGGTTTGATCCTGCCAAATACATCGCCGCGGCCACCGTCATGGACAACGTCCTGTTCGGGCGTGTCGGCAACAACCATCCCGACGCGCCGGACCGTATTCGCTCCATCGTCTATGATATTCTTGACGAACTGGGACTTTATGCCGAGCTTCTGGATGTCGGCCTGGACTTCAACGTCGGCGCCGCCGGCAGGCGGCTGACCGGCGGACAGCGACAGAAGCTCGATGTTGCCCGCGCCTTGCTCAAGCGTCCCGATTTCCTCATTCTCAATCGGCCGCTGTCGGCGCTCGACCAGCGCGTGCAGGACAAAGTGTTGCGGAATGTGCTCGACGAAGCCAGACGCGACGGCCATTCGCCGGCAATTGTGTGGGTGGTGACGAATCCGGCAATGGCGGCGATGTTCGATCGGGTTGTGGTCTTTGACTCAGGCCAATTGGTGGAAGACGGAACACACGAGACACTCTTGGCGGGAAACGGTATCTTCAAGGAACTTGTGTCATAGTCTGGCAAACGCGAATTCAGGAAGGTTTGCGACAATGCTGCTCAAGGATGAAGTTGGAATGCTGCAACGCGTTCCCTTGTTCTCTGGCATCGAGCCGACAAAGCTCAAGCTGCTCGCGTTCACGTCCGATCGCGTGAACTACAGTGCCGGCCAGATTCTTTTCCGGCAGGGCGACGAGGCAGACGCCGCCTATGTCATCCTTTCGGGCAGCGCGGATATTCTGGTCGATTCCGACAATGGGCCGATCAAAGTTGCCGAATTGCTGCCAAATTCGATCGTTGGCGAGATTGCCATATTGTGCAACAGCTCCCGTACTGCCACCGTCAAAGCGGCAAGTGAGCTGGAGGCCTTGAGAATCCGCAAGGACCATTTCCTGAGGCTTATGAAGGAGTTTCCCGAAATGACCATCGAGATATTGCGGGTTCTTGCCGATAGGCTAAGCAGTACGACCGCGGACCTGATCGACGCACGAACGGCCGAGAGCGATTCACAGTTGCACTGAAGCGGCGAGCCGCTCTGTTTCTTTGTTTTGATGCAGTTTCCGGAACCGTGTCACACCTTTCCTGGAACGACTCTGGCAGCAGTTGGTTGGCTACGATGGGCGAAAGGGTGCATGGACGACGATTTCTTCCTTGTCAGGTTTTGGGGCGTGCGCGGCAGCATTGCGGTGTCGGGGCCAGAATTTGCTCGCTATGGCGGCAACACGATCTGCATCGAGATGCAATGCGGCAAGCATACGCTTCTGTTCGACGCGGGCTCCGGCTTGCGGCCTGCCGGCAGGACGCTTCGGGCGGCGGGCGTCACCGATTTCGACCTGTTTTTCACCCATTGCCATTACGATCACATCATCGGGCTGCCGGCTTTCAAGCCTATTTATGAACGAGGCATCAAAGTTACGCTTTGGTCCGGGCATCTGGCTGGACGCATGACGACGCGGCAGATGGTCGATGAATTCATTCGGCCGCCATGGTTTCCGGTGACACTCGGTGTCTGCAAGGCGAGCCTCGACTGCCGCGATTTCGCATCCGGAGACCTGCTTCGGCCACGCGAAGGAGTTGTTGTACGAACCGGTAGTCTTACCCATCCGGGCGGCTGCATCGGCTACCGGGTCGAATGGGGGGGCCGCGTCGTGGCGGTCATCACAGACACCGAGCACGAGCCGGGCAAACTCGACCAGGCGGTGCTCGGCCTGATCAGAGATGCCGACCTCGTCATTTACGACTGCACCTACACCGAGGAGGAAATGGAGCGCTACCGCGGCAACGGGCACTCGACATGGCAACAGGGCGTCAAGCTCTGCGAGGCGGCCGGCGCGCGCGGGCTTGCGCTGTTTCACCACGATCCGGCACGCACCGACGATGAGCTGGACGAGATGGAGAAACTGGCCAAGGACAGGTTTGCCGGCGCTTTTGCGGCGCGGGATGGCCAGACGCTCACATTTCCAGTCTTGCACAAAAAGCGCTGAGCTATTTTCCGGCGCTGCGTTCGGTCAATGTGCTGATCGGAAGCCATGCGCAGGCTTCGGTCCGCGCGGTGATCGTGAACAGCCGTTCGAGGAAAAGCCATGCCGATTCATCATGGACGAGATGGTGGGTGAGCAGGCCGACCGGTTCGCCGCCGTCGAATGCACGCTGCAATTGCGCGACGATGGCCTGAACCAACAGACCATGATCGCGGCAGCCGCGCGTGCCATGCCAATCCATGATGTCGACATTGCTGTTGATGACCGCCAAGGAAGCCGGCCTTGGCGGCCCGAACACCGACAATGCCGCAAATCCTATCGATCCGAGGTCGGGTACCAGGCCGGCGTCGATCCGGTTCCAGGGCGGCACCAGCATCGGAACCGCACGTGCGCCGTGCAGGCCGGTTACACGCGACAGCCCGCCGGCCAGCTCATCCAGCACCACCTCGCGTGGCCGATGCGCGCCGAGCTCCTGCTTTTTTTGACCCTCGGGCGCATGATTTCGGTGCGCCCAGCCATGAATGGCGACCGTGGCATGCGGCGCGGCGTCAAGCCGGACGACAAGCTTCCCGTCGGTCCGGGCCGGAATGACGGCCAGAGTGACCGGAACCGCGAAGTCACCGGTGAGGTCGAGCAACCGATCGAGCGCCGGCGTCGGATCCACGGCGTCGTCGTCGCGCAGCCAGAACTCTGCCTTGCGGCCCCACCGTTGCCGATGCGCCAGCTCGTCCACCAGAGGCTGCCAAATCGGGTCGGACGTCATGACAACGGGATCATCTTGAGAAGTTCCGCCAGACGGGCCTTTGCAGCACCGAGAGAGCGTTCTTCGAGAACGAAACGTCTGGCCTCTGCAGCCATGATGGTTCTTTCGTCATTATTGGCCAGAAGCCTTGCGATGGCCGAAGCGAACGCCCCCACATCGCCCGGCGGGGTGAGAAACCCGGTCTGGCCATGCCGCACGACCTCCGGCACGCCGGCAATGTCCTGAGCCACCACCGGAAGGCCGGCGGCCTGTGCTTCAAGATAGGCAATGCCATAGGCCTCGCCGTAACCCGGCCAGACGTAGATTCCCCCGCGATAAAGGACATCCGGCACGGCGGCCGGCTCGATGGCGCCAAGCCATTCGATACGGTCGGCGGGCAAGCCGGCGAATTGCGCCTTTACCTCGTCACGGGCAGGTCCGTCCCCGACGACCGATAGCGTCCAGGGGAGATGGCCGATCAACCCGAGCGCCTGCGCCAGCATGCGATAGCTCAAGACCTTGTCGCCCGGGCGCATCATGGCGACGGTCACGAGGCGCGTCGGATAATCCAGTACCGGCATTTCGTGGAATGCCGATGTGTCGATGAAGGGTGAAAGCATACCGAGAGCGGCGTGGGGGACAGCATCCGCCAGCCCCTGGCGATCCCTTTGCGTGAAGCAGATGTTCAGCGCCGCCTGTTCGATGGCTCGCGCGACCAATGCCTGGCTATCGGCCCACGAACCGGCGTTGCGCCGTTCGGAATAGGAGGCTTCGGCCGTCACATAGGGGACGGCAAAGGCCAACGCCAGCTCGGGCCCGATCAGGTCGGGCGCCTTGTAGTAGGGATGATAGGAGAACCAGAGATCGGGCTTGCCGTCACGGTCCCAAAGCCTTGTCAGTCGCGCGGCTTCGTCCCGGGCCTCGATCATGAGCGCATCGAAACTTTTCCGTTCCGGCTGGCGTAGATAGAAGCGCAACTCCGATGCCAGTTCGACGCTATGCCCGCCATGCTGCAGCGCCTGGACCAGCATCCGTGCCATCTGGCGGTCGCCGGAGACAACGGGATGATTGGGCGACTTCAGCGGGGCGTAGAAGGCAATTCGCATCGCGCGATCCTATCATCGCAAAGCCTGCCCAAGTCAATTTCGAGGCATGATCGACTTCACCTTCAAGCGCTGGAATGTGCTATCTGATGCTTATGGAAACAGCAGTCGCGTCCGACCCGTTCGTCGCTTCTTTGCCGGTCTTCGCAAAGTTCGAAAGCGTTGCCGATGTCGATAACTATCGGCCTCTCCCCGATGGCTGGGCGCTGGCCACCGCCGACATCGTCGGCTCGACCAAGGCGATCGAAGCCGGGCGCTACAAAACCGTCAATATGGCCGGCGCCAGCGTCATTTCGGCGCTGCTCAACGCGCTGGGACGGCAAGATCTTCCCTTCGTCTTCGGCGGCGACGGCGCGCTCGTGGCGTTTCCCGGCTCGGCGCTGGAGATCGCCCGTAACGCGCTGGCTTCTGTCCAGAGATGGGTGGCGGACGAACTGGATCTGACCTTGCGTGCCGCAATCGTGCCGATAAAGGACATAAGAGCGCAAGGCCTCGACGTTCGCGTGGCGAGGTTCCAGGCCTCCGAAGCAGCCTTCTATGCCATGTTCGCCGGCGGCGGCGGCAGTTGGGCGGAAGCCGAAATGAAAGCCGGGCGCTACCGCATCGACCCCGCGCCGGCCGGCGCGCGGCCGGATCTGACCGGCCTCTCCTGCCGCTGGAACCCGATCGAAGCCCGGCATGGCGAAATTGTCTCGATCATAGCCGTGCCGGGGGCATCGCGCGACTTGCGTGGTTTCCAGTTTCTGGCTTCCGACATCATCGCCCTTGCCGGCAGGCAGGAGCGCGATGGCCACCCGGTGCCGGTGGACGGTCCGGCCTATAGTCTCTTGCCCGCCGGTCTCGATGTCGAGGCACGGGCCACGGCGCCGCCGGGGCGGCGGTGGCTGGCCAAGCTGTGGGTGATCTTCCTGATGACGCTTACGGCCGTCACCGACAAATTGGGCTGGACGATCGGCGGTTTCGACCCGAAGGTCTACAAACGCGAGGTGGCCAGCAATTCGGATTTCCGCAAGTTCGACGACGGCTTGAAGATGACCATCGACGTCGACGCGGATGTGTTGCAGCGGATCGAGAACCGGCTGAAACAAGCGGAAGAGGCCGGCATCTGCAACTATGGCCTGCACCGCCAGAAGTCGGCCTTGATGACATGCCTCGTCATCTCGCCGCTGCAGCGCGATCATGTTCACTTCATCGATGGCGCCGCCGGCGGCTATGCAATGGCTGCCGCAAGCCTGAAGGCGAAGGCGCCGGTCTGATGACGGCTTGGGGAATCGATTTTCCGCAATGCGCCGCGGCCATGGTTCTTGGGACCCGGCGAGCCCAACGGTGCCTGAGCCGACCAATTATTTGCGCGATGTCAGGATCGGGATTGCACTTCGCCGGCAGCCTCGCCACATAGTGTTGCAGGTGATTTGTGCGGTCGACGTCTGCTTGCTTCCTGCAAGGACAGTCATTCGGGATATTCTTCGCCGGCTTCTGCCCCCGAAGCCGGCTTCATTGACTTCGAGAATTTTGCGGATCAAAGGAGATGGCTCGTCTTCGACGGGTTTCGAGATAGCATGAGCACAGCGCAAGCAGAAATTTCCAACATTCTCATGGATAAGGTTGCCGATTGGCTGACCCAATCGGCGCTGGCGGGCGACGACCTGGAAACATTGGTCAAGGGTTTTTGTGAACGGCTGGCTGCTGCCGGCCTGCCGCTGAAGCGGGTGCATTTGAGCTTTTCGATGCTGCATCCGCTTTATGACGCGCTCGGTTTCACCTGGATTCGCGGCCAAGGCCTGGAAGTGGAAGGCTTCCGGAGTGAGAACGGCGTCCATTCCGACAGATTCCTAACCAGCCCATACTACCATCTGCTCAGCAACAAGCTCGACCATCTGCGGCGCCGGCTCGACCCGTCGGTGCGGTCGGAGTTTCCTGTTTTCGATGAGCTCAGGCTTATGGGCGTCACCGATTACATGGCTTTCGTCCATCCCTTCAATGGCGATACAAGTCAGGGCATGTTGGGGTCCTGGTCCACCGACAGTGCTTCAGGCTTCAGCGACAGCATGATTTCGGCGCTGCTGCGGATCCAGAACCATCTCGCCATAGCAAGCAAGATGGCGGTGCTCACCAAGCTCGCCGACAACATGATGACCACGTATCTCGGCGGTGACGCCGGCAGGCGCGTGCTGGACGGCCAGATCAAGCGCGGCGAGGGCGACACAATCCGGGCCGCGCTGGTGATGGGCGATATGCGCGGGTCGACAAGGCTCGCCGAAACCTCCGGCCGCGAAGTCTATATCGATACGCTGAACCAGTTTTTCGATGCCATCGCAGCACCATTCAATCGCAAAGGCGGGCAGATCATGAGTTTCCTGGGGGATGGATTCATTGCCGTCTACCCCTGCGAAAGGCACCGCGCGCAGTCAGAGATCGCCTGCCAGGCTGCTCTTGCGGCTGCGCACAAGGCCAGCATGCGCATGATGGAGCTCAATCTGCGCAGAAAAGAGCAAGGACTGGGCGACATAAAATTTGGTATCGGCCTGCATGTCGGCAATGTGATGTTCGGCAATGTCGGGCTTACCGACCGACTCACATTCTCGGTCTTCGGCTCGGCTGTAAACGAGGTCCAGCGTCTCCAGACCCTGACCAAGAAATATCCGCACAGCGTTCTCGCCAGCAAGGACTTCGCCGGCTATTGCGGGGCCAACAGTTGGCTGACGCTCGGCGAGGAGGAACTGGCGGGCAGCAAGCAGAAGCTGACGGTGCTTTCACCCGATCTGTCGGGTGCTCTCGCACTCGATGAAGACGCTGCGCTGCAGCCGTTTCACGATCGGATATCGGACGCCGAGCAGGTCATGCTGCTTCATCGCGATGCCGCGCGGCTGTCGGCGGGCGACCGGAGGAAGCTCCAGTAGTCACCACCATCCGATCTGGACGCCCTGGTATGCTGTCCGGCCGCCGGTCGCCGGGGAATTCGTTTCGAATCCAAGTTGCTCTGCGCTGACAATGCGCTAGTCTTGCTTTTTGGGGCCGGTCGGGAGGCGCCAGATTGGGGCTGGTGTGGGAATGGATGCAGGCGTTGATCTGCTGCGGATCGAGGATGTTGGCATCTCTTTTGCCATTGTCGGGGGACCGTTGCATGCCGTCAGGCGGGCAAATCTTCGCGTCCTGCCCGGCAAGGTCACCGCACTTGTCGGTGAGTCCGGTTCCGGAAAATCGGTTCTCAGCCAGGCCGTGATGGGCATCTTGCCGAACACGGCCCATGTTCGCGGCCGTATCCTGTTTTCCGATCCCAAAAAGCCCGGCACGACGCAGGATATCCTGCAGATGCCGCGCGACGGACCCGAAATCCGGGCGTTGAGAGGCAGCCGCATCGGCAAGATCTTTCAGGAGCCGATGACATCGCTGTCGCCGCTGCACACGATCGGCAACCAGGTCAGCGAATCCCTGCAGATTCATACGCACATGGATCGGACGGAGCGCAAGGCACGGACCGAGGAAATGCTCGGCCTCGTCGGGTTCCCCAATCCCAAGCGCGCCTACGACATGTATCCGTTCGAACTTTCGGGAGGATTGCGGCAACGCGCCATGATCGCCATGGCGCTTATCTGCCGGCCCGCTCTGTTGATCGCCGATGAGCCGACGACGGCGTTGGACGTCACCATCCAGGCGCAAATCCTGCAATTGCTGCGCGGGCTTCAGACCAAGCTCAACATGGCAATGCTGCTGATCACGCACGACCTCGGGGTGGTTGCCAATGTCGCCGACGAGGTGGTGGTCATGTACCATGGCGAGATCATGGAAGCGGGCCCTGTGGAGGCAATATTCCGCCGGCCAGGCCACCCTTACCTGAAGGGCCTCATGGCAGCCGTCCCGCATTTCGACCTGAAGCCTGGCGAAAGGCTGAAGGCGCTCCGCGAGGTGCCGGTGAATGTCGGGACCCTGCTGGGCAAGCAGACGGCGCCGGAAGCGAAGGGGCCGGACGACATTCTGCTGTCGGTCAGGGATCTGAAAAAGGTCTACACCATCCGCAACTCCGGATGGTTCAGCGGGAGCCATCAGATCTCTGTTCGCGCCGTGGACGGCGTCAGCTTCGACATCAGGCGAGGTGAGTGCCTGGGCCTGGTTGGCGAAAGCGGCTGCGGCAAAACCACCGTCAGCAAGATCCTGATGCGGGCCGTCACCCCTACCGGCGGCTCCGTGATCTTCAACGGCCGCGACGGACCGATCGACGTCCTGGAAGCCGAGGGAGACGCCCTGCGCTTGCTGCGGGCGAAACTCCAGATGGTTTTCCAGGATCCGGTCTCGTCGCTCTCGCCTCGCATGACCGTGGAAAACATCTTGAGCGAGCCGCTGGAAATCCATCAACGTGGCAATGCCGCGTCCCGGCTAGCCACAGTCAAGAGCCTGATGCAGGCAATCGGGCTCGATCCGCGCTTCATCCAGCGTTATCCCCACAGCTTCTCCGGCGGGCAGCGTCAGCGTATCGGCATTGCGCGCGCCTTGGCGCTGGGGCCTGAACTGCTTATCTGCGACGAGCCGGTTTCGGCGCTCGATGTCTCCGTGCAGGCGCAGATCCTGAACCTTCTGAAGGACCTGCAGAAGGAACTGGGCCTGACCTACCTGTTCATATCCCACAATCTGGCGGTGGTGGACTACATGGCGGACCGCATCGCGGTGATGTGCGGCGGGCGTATCGTCGAGCTTGCACCGCGCGAAATTCTGCTCAGGAAACCGATCCACCCCTACACGCGCTCGCTGCTCGCCGCAGTCCCCTTCCCCGATCTCGACCGGCCGATGGATTTCAAGACGCTGAAGCTCGGCGGCGCTTCCGACACCAGCGCATGGGGCCCGCAATTCCGCGACGAGGGCGAAGAGGATATGCTGTCGCCGCTCGATCTCGGCGGCGGCCATCTCGTGCTGGCCCGACGTTCGGCCGATGTCAGCGAGTTACGCCATTGATCAGCCGCCGCACTGTCCTTGGTCTCATGGCTTCGGCATTTCTGCCGGGCACGGCGCGCGCCGGCGATCTGGAGCCGGATTTTCTTCAGCCGCAGCTGAAAGCCAGGGCTCTGCCGCCACTCGCGGAGCGCCTGCCCAAAAGCCCGCGCGCGTTGAACCTCGCGGCGATGGGCCGGCAGCCCGGCCAGTATGGCGGCACGCTGCGTACGATCATCGGCAGCCAGAAAGATATCCGGATGATGACGATCTACGGGTATTCCCGGCTGGTCGGCTATGACGAAAAGCTTAACTTTCAGGCCGACATTCTCGAAAGTTTCGACGTAAAGGATGATCGCGTCTTCACGTTCAAGATTCGTGAAGGCCATAAATGGTCAGACGGCAGCCTGCTGACGCCGGAGGATTTTCGTTATTGCTGGGAAGATGTCTGGCTGAACGATGAGCTTTCGCAAGGGGGGCTCGCCCCTGCCCTGCTGGCGGACGGCAAGCCGCCACGTTTCGAGATCGTCGATCCGTTGACGGTGCGCTACAGTTGGGACGCGCCCAATCCCGACTTCCTGCCCAAACTTGCCGCTGCTTCGCCGACACCGCTTGTTTTGCCAGCCGCCTATCTCAAGCAGTTCCACAAGAAATATCAGGATCCATTCCGGCTCGCCGGCCTGATGAAGGAGAACCGGACCGCAAAATGGACGCTGCTGCACATCCGCATGTCGCGGCAGTATCGCCCGGAGAACCCGGATCTGCCGACACTCGACCCCTGGCAGAACCGGACCAAGCCGCCGGCCGAGCAGTTCATCTTCGAGCGCAACCCGTTCTTTCATCGAACAGACGAGAACGGCCGGCAACTGCCCTATGTCGACCGGATCATCATGAATGTCAGCTCGTCGGCGATCATCTCCGCCAAGACCGGTGCGGGCGAGAGCGACCTGCAATGCATGGGAATCGACTTCAGCGATTACTCCTTCCTGAAGGACGCGGAGAAGCGCTACCCGGTGAAGATGCATCTGTGGAAACGCACACAGGGTTCGCGGCTGGCGCTCATGCCCAATCTGAATTGTGCCGACCCGGTGTGGCGTGGCCTTTTGCGTGACGTGCGCGTGCGCCGCGCACTTTCGCTCGCTGTGGACCGGCGCGAGATCAACATGGCCGTCTTCTACGGATTGGCGCAGGAAAGCGCCGATACGGTCTTGCCGGAGAGCCCGCTCTACCGGCCGGAATTCGCGAAAGCCTGGGTCGCCCACGATCCCGACCAGGCCAATGCACTGCTTGACGAGGTCGGGCTTCAGGCCCGTGACGATGACGGCCTGCGGCTACTTCCCGATGGACGCCCGGCGCAGATCATCGTGGAAACGGCCGGCGAAAGCACGCTGGAAACCGATGCGCTCGAACTCATCACCGATCACTGGCGCAAGATAGGCATCGCTTTGTTCA
Organism: Mesorhizobium sp. LNJC391B00; assembly: GCF_000502535.1. Lineage (NCBI taxonomy): Bacteria > Pseudomonadati > Pseudomonadota > Alphaproteobacteria > Hyphomicrobiales > Phyllobacteriaceae > Mesorhizobium > Mesorhizobium sp. LNJC391B00. Next base: position 418,669 of record NZ_AYWI01000004.1, on the reverse strand, counting down.
TCCGGACTTCGCAGCGCGACATCTTCCGCAGCCGCGCGCTTGGTGGCCAGATCCTGATGTCGATGTCGTCGGGCATCGACAATGGCGTGCCGACCGCCGACATGAATCCATACCAGCTGGCCCCCACCATCGACGACCAGCTGCAATGGCCGCTCTGGGGCGCTTACTATCTGTCGCATGGCAAGATGGGTGAGGCGCCCGATGTTCCTGAAGTGGTCGAGTTGATGGCTTTGCTCAAGCGCTGGAACGGATCGACCCAATCCAGCGAGCGCGCCGAAATCTGGAACTCGATGCTGTCGATCTACACCGATCAGGTGTTCTCAATCGGTACGGTGAACGAAACACTTCAGCCGATTCTGGTATCCTCGCGGCTGCGCAACCTGCCTGACAAAGCACTCTACGGCTACGACCCGACCTCCTATTTCGGTGTCTACATGCCGGACACATTCTGGCTTGGAGGCTCCTGAGCGTGCTTCGATATCTTGTCTGGCGCATCGCCGTGATGGTTCCAACGCTGCTGGTCATATCGGCGCTTGTGTTCACCATCATCGAACTTCCGCCGGGCGACTATTTCGACAGCTATGTCGCCGAGCTTCGGGCCCAGGGCGAAGCGGTGGATTCCGACCGCATCCAGATGATGCGCAAGGAATATGGTTTCGACCAGCCGCCGGTCATTCGCTACTTCTACTGGGTGGGCGGGATGCTGCACGGCGATTTCGGCTATTCCTTCGAATATGAGCTGCCGGTTCGCGACGTCGTCGGCGACCGAATGTGGCTGACCGTGCTGGTTTCCTTCGTCACGATCATCTTCACCTGGCTCATCGCCTTTCCGATAGGCATGTACTCCGCCACGCATCAATACAGCTGGGGCGACTACGGCCTGACTTTCTTCGGCCTTCTCGGCCTTGCCATTCCGAATTTCATGCTGGCGCTGATCCTGATGTATTTCGCCAACATCTGGTTCGGCACGTCCATCGGCCACCTCATGGACCAGCAATATCTCGGCGAGCCGATGAGCTGGGCCAAGGCGAAGTCGATCCTCGCCCATCTCTGGATCCCGGTCTTGATCATCGGCACCGGCGGCACGGCGAGCATGATCCGGCGGCTGCGCGCCAATCTGCTCGACGAACTGCACAAGCAATATGTCGTTACGGCGCGCGCCAAGGGCCTGCATCCGTTCAAGGCGCTGGTCAAATATCCGCTGCGCATGGCGCTCAATTTCTTCATTTCCGACATCGGCTCGATCCTGCCGGCCATCATCTCCGGCGCTGAGATCACGGCTATCGTTTTGTCTTTGGAAACGACCGGGCCGATGCTGATCAAGGCGCTGCAAAGCCAGGATATGTATCTGGCAGGGTCATTCCTGATGTTCCTTGCCTTCCTGACGGTTATCGGCGTGCTGATTTCCGACCTGGCGCTGGCGCTGCTTGATCCACGAATTCGTTTGCAGGGTGGCAGCACCAAATGAAGCAGGACTCGCCGCTGCCCGCTCCGGGTGCTCCACTGCAACACTACATTTCCGGCGCGCCCTTCGACCTGCAGTCGGTCGAGGCGATGACGCCGGAGCAATCGAAGGTCTTTCAGGCATCGCAGTTGCGGCTGATGTGGTGGAAATTCCGCAAACACCGGCTTGCGCTTATATCCGGCATATTCCTGGCAGTGCTGTATTCCGGGATACTTATCTGCGAGTTCCTGGCGCCCTACAATCTGCACTCGCGCAACATGGACTACATCTATGCGCCGCCGCAGCACGTGCACCTGTTCCACAATGGCGAGTTCGTCGGGCCGTTCGTCTATGGCCGCCAGATGACGCTGGATATGGACACGCTCAAGCGGAACTACATCGAGAACCATGACGACGTTCAGCGGCTCCGTTTCTTCTGCCAGGGCGACACTTATCGGTTCTGGGGCCTGATCGAAGGTGACAGGCATTTTGTCTGTCCTGCCGAAAACGGGCAACTGTTTCTGGCCGGCACCGACAGGCTGGGGCGCGACGTGCTCTCGCGCATGATCTATGGCGCACGCATTTCACTGACTATCGGCCTCGTCGGCATCAGTTTCAGCTTCCTGCTCGGCATCGTCATCGGCGGACTGGCCGGCTATCACGGCGGTATCTTCGACCTGATCGTCCAACGGATAATCGAAGTCCTGCAATCGATTCCCAGCATTCCGCTATGGCTGGCCCTGGCGGCGATCATGCCGATAACCTGGAGTCCGATCCTGATCTATTTCGGCATCACCGTCATCCTCGGGCTGCTCGACTGGACCGGACTGGCGCGCGCCGTGCGTTCAAAGCTTCTGGCCTTGCGCGAGGAGGATTACGTTCTGGCGGCGCAATTGATGGGCGCCGGAAGCAGCCGCATCATCAGGCGGCATCTCATTCCCGGCTTCATGTCGCATCTGATCGCGACGGCGACGCTCTCCATCCCTGGCATGATCCTGGGCGAAACGGCGCTGAGCTTCCTCGGGCTCGGCCTGAGAGCGCCGATCACCAGCTGGGGCATCCTGCTCACCGAGGCGCGCAGCGTCAGCGTGATCGCGTTCTATCCATGGCTGCTTTTGCCGATGCTGCCCGTCATCCTCGTCATCATGGCGTTCAACTTCCTCGGCGACGGCTTGCGGGACGCCGCGGACCCCTACAAGTGAGATCGCCATTCCGCCACGCATAGTGCCGCCGACGCCACCCGGAATGTCGCTTGCCGGCCTCCTGTACGGTTGTTGCACTGTTTATTGTCCGCCCCTATATGTGCCGACTCGCAATCGAGCTTAGCGCGTCAGCTTCGGGATTCACCCGTGAACAATTCTTGTCGCGGGCGTTACCGATCTCTTGATCTGGTTCAGGACACACAATCGCATATGAGTCGCCTCGATAATTTCATCAGCAGGATGACCGCGCAGCGCGACATTCTCAATCGAATCTGCCCCGAGGTGGCGAAGATGGAGGGGCTTGTGCTTGAGCTCGGCCTCGGCAATGGCCGGACATTCCACCATCTGCGCGAGCTTCTGCCCGGGCGCCGGATCGTGGTGTTCGACCGCGAAGTTGGCGCGCACACTAGCTCAATTCCCGAAGCTGAAAACCTCGTGCTCGGCGAAATACGCGAGACGGGCCGCAAGTTCATTGGCATCGAAGCCGCCCTTGTTCATGCCGACATTGGCACCGGCTATGACGATCGCGATGCAGTGACCGCTACCTGGCTTCCCGATCTGATTGCGAGCCTGCTTCGCGTCGGCGGCTTCGCGGTCAGTGGCACGCCGCTCGATCACCCGCTGCTGCAACAGCTCCCGGCGCCCACTTCGGAGCCCGCCGACCGTTATTTCCTCTGCAAGCGCGTGTGAGCGGTAGAGAACTCTTCAGGGGATCGTATAAACCGCAATCTCCCGCTCGATGCCGCGCAGCGAGACCTCGTGCGGCACGGGCGTCAGCGCGTTCCTGTGCAACAAATCGGCAGTGAGATTGTCGTCGACCACCGCACGCGTGGCGAAGATCGCCTGTGCGTTGGCGAGGTTCTGGACCCGCGAAGCAATGTTGACCGTCTGGCCGAAATAATCCTGCCGCTCGTTCATGGACACGGCTATGCAGGGGCCGGCATGAACACCGATCTTGAGCAGAAGGTCCTCGCGCCCGCTTTTGTCATTGAGCGCCCGCATGGCGTCGCGCATCCGCAGCGCCGCGGCAACCGCACGGTCAGGCGTCGCGAAGGTCGCCATCACCGCGTCGCCGATCGTCTTCACAACCGCGCCTGCCTCCGCCGCGACGATCTCGTGCAGAACCTGGAAATGCTCGCGCACGAGATCGAAGGCTGAAAGATCGCCCACCCGCTCGTAAAGCTCGGTCGATCCGCGCAGATCGGTGAACAGGAAGGTCAGGCTGGTGATCTTCAGGCGCTGGTTGATGTCGAGCGTATCCGTGCGATAGAGATCCCGGAACGTCTGGTTGGTGAGCAGGCGCTTGGCGGTCACGAAGGGCCGGCGCTTGCCCAGGAAATCATGCAATACCGGGCAGGCGATGAAGACCGTCGGCAGCACGCGCGTGTCGGTCCTGTTTTCCAGCGAAATGCGCAATGGGCCGGGTTGCATCTCCAGCGTCTGGCTCTGGACATGGTCGCGGTCGAAGGCCAGAGAGAGGTTTCGCCGCTCTTTTGCCGGTTCGCCCTTCGCGTCGATGAACTGGGCCGAATGCGTGACCGGCTCGAAGACGATGATGAATTGGGGCGGAAGCTGGATGTGCAGAACCGCCTTTTCACCGGGCGCAAGCTCGATATCTTCCAGCGAGAACGCTTCCATCTTTTCCGCCAGATCCTCGTCCGGCAGATCGGCCCCGGACGCCCAGTAGATCTGGCGGTAATATTCCACCAACGGCAGTTCGTGTGGATTGTGGGCGGCAATCCTGCGCACGCGGGGACTGACGGTGAATGTCACCTCGACCATCTCGTCGAGGGTCGGCGAATAGCCCTGGGAGCACAGCGCGCAGGTGTATTCGTCCTTCTGCATGGTTTTCAGCGTGGCGTTGGTGTCGAGCACGCCGCCACAGCCGGGGCACAGAACATTCCAGGAAATGTCGAAGATGCCCACCCGCGCCGCATGGAGAAAGGCGCTTATGGTGCGTTCCTCGTCGAGGCCATGCTTGCTGGCGAAGGCCAGCGCATTGATCCGGCAAAGTTCGCGGTCCTTGCCCTCGGCGATGGTTTGCCGGATTGCGTCGATTGCCTGCGGATCGACATCGGTCGATTGCCGCAGAAGCGAGAACAGATCCTGAGCTTCGGTCATCGTGCAGGCTCCGGAAATTGCGCCGTTAGGGCATGATGCCGAAAAGTGTGAAGCGGTTTTCGGACGACATCATGCTCTATTTCCTGATTTAGAGGCGGATTCAGATTTCAGGTCGGACAGACCTGAAATCATCCGGCTCTAGGCGTGTTGGCCGGACCGATCTTCGACCCGAACGCTCCATCATACTGCGAAACGGACCGTACGGCCATTCGAATGGACAAGCCTGGTGACAGGTCAATTTCCATTTGTTGAATTCCAAACTATGATAGCCCATGGGGCATTCATCTCTGGGGTTTTCTCCATGCCGACACGCGACAACCCGCCATTTCCGGCGGCCCTTCGCCTTTTCTCGGCGGGGGTCATCATCGTCCTGATCGTTGGGGCCGGCCTGTTTTTCGCGCCTGCGCTGGTCAAGCCGCGCTGGCCCTGGGCCGTCACGCCGTTCAATGCCCGCTTCCTCGGCGGCTTCTACACCGCCGAAATGGCAGTGATGGCGGCGCTGCTGGTCTGGAATCGCTGGTCGCCCGGCAGGCTCGTGCTGGTCATGGCCTTCATTTTCACCGTCATCGTGTCGGCGGCTTCGTTCATCAATCTCGGCTATTTCAACTTCGAGCGCAAAGCCCCCTGGCTCTGGTTTCTGGTCTATCTTGCGTCAGCCGCGGTATCCGGGCTGTTCCTGTGGCGGGCAAGGGCCCGCCCTTCTGCAAAAGGCGTGATCTTAAACCCCGCATGGCGCGCCTACCTAGCGGTGGAAATGACGATCCTCGGGGTCTACGGCGTCGGCCTGTTGCTGTTTCCCCTGACATTCGGTGGCTTCTGGCCATGGCCGATCGATGCTTTTCACGCCCAGGTCTACAGCGCCATCTTCCTCGCGGGTGCAGGCGGCACCTATCTCGTCTGGAGAAGTGCGCCGCGTGAGGAATTGCTGGTGCTCGGCCTGGCGCAGTTTCTGGTTGGCCTGCTTGCCGTCCTTGGCCTCGTCATCACCGACGCCGCCGTGCACCGGATCGACTGGACGGCGGCCGGGACATTGTGCTGGCTCGCCCTTTTCGGCTGGATCGGCATCAGCGGTATCCTCAAACTCTGCGCCGCCCCCCGGCATTTTGCGCAATCGGCATAGGTCGCAGAGACGGCTGGATTTTCAGGTGACGTCCGGTGCATCGTGCCGGGCATATTGCCTCTGTCCTTTGTTCTGACGCAATTCCGGATGGAAAACCGCTCACACTTTTCCTGGAATTGCTGTAGCCGGAAAAGCCATGACCAGCACGCCACCCCTAGAGAAAATCCAGCCGCAGCTCCGGGCCGTCCGGCCAAGCGATGCCGAGGCGCTGTGCGCTATCTTCAATATGCCGGGGTTCCGCTGGGGCACGCTCAGGATGCCGTTCGAGATGGTGGAGCAGGTGGAGCGGCGCATCGCCAAGTCCGGCCCGGAAACCACCTGGATCGTTGCGGAGCTGGACGGCAAGGTTGTCGGCCATGGCAGCCTGGTCGCGCAGGGTTCGCCGCGCCGCTCGCATATCGGCGAGATCAATATCGGCCTTGACGATGGCTTTGTCGGCAGAGGCATCGGCTCTGCCATCCTTGGCGCGCTGCTTGACGTGGCCGACAACTGGCGCGCCCTGAAGCGGGTCGAATTGAGCGTCTATGCCGACAACGAACCGGCCATCCGTCTCTACACAAGCCACGGCTTCGAGGTCGAGGGACGGCATGTGAAGGCCGGTTTTACCGACGGGCAATACCACGACCTCCTGAGCATGGCCCGGCTGCGGTTCTGATGACCACCGTCCCTGCCCTTGCCCCTCCGGTGGAAATTTTGGCCGTGCTGTCGCTGCTCTGTCCGGAGGTCGTGCGTGACATCGAGCAGAACTGGAATGCGCCGGTTTCCGATTATGCCCGCCATCTGTGGCGGCCGGTGGCAAGGCCTGGATCGGCCCTGTCGATCGCTGCCCGCTCGATCCTGCGCGACGTCCTGCAGCAGCGCCTCGGTGCGATCATGCAGCCCGAAGCGATCGACAAGGCCCTCGACGAATTCGACCACAGACCGGTTATCCAGTCCGGCCTGCACTGCCTGCTTCTGATGGATCGCATCACCTTCGATGCCCTGCTGCTTGCCTGGCTCGGCGCGGTCGAAAACGGGCTGTCGGCTTTTTTCGGCTTCATGGGAACGACCATGACCATGGAGACAACCGGCCGGGAGGGGCCGGGATGGCTCGATGTCGGCGACGATAAGGTCAATTTGTTTGGCATGGGGCGCCACAAACTGTGCCGCAAAAGCGCCTGCGCGGCCGGTCCCGTTACCCTCAACGGGCGCGCGCTCGAAACGGTGGGCAATGAGACGGATGCCAGAAGCTGGCTGGGCACGCTGCTTGCCAGCCAGGAAAAGGTGTTTGCAACCGCCGCCGATGCGCTGACAGAACTCAACGAGGATCTGGTCGCCGATTGGGATCGTTCCGGCATGGCTCGGCCGGTTTTCATCGATGATAGGCTGGCCGCGACTGTCGTGTCGCGGCATCTGGAAGATGAAGGCAGCCTTCTTTCCAGGCTGCTCCTCGAGCCCGCAAGGCGCCGGCGTCTCGACCATGCCTTGCAAGAAGCCGCATCGGGCCCATTTGGCAGGTTCCTGCCCAATGCCACGGCCTATTTCTGGGGCATCCGCGAGCAGCGCGTGCGCAAGCTCGTCCTCGAGAACGGGCGGCTGATCGAGCCTGACAGGCCGCATGGTCTTTCCATCCCGTTCGAGCGGCCGCATCTCCAGCAGGCACTGCTCGACGGCATGCTTTTGCCGGACTTGTTCCTGATGTTCCTCGCCCTTGCCATATTGCCGCGCGTGCGGGTTGTGGGCGGCCTGAGACAGATTGGCTATGTCGCGCTTTTCCACTCGATCCTGCTGGCTGCGCTTGATGAAAACGCGCCAGAAGAGCGCGATCTGGCCGCCGAGCTGCAGGTTCGGGAAAATGCCTGGGGCATGCGGGTCATCGATGAAAAGATCTCGGTCCGCGAGCAGCTTGCCAGCCTGCCGGAAGGAGCGCTCTTCCCGGACCTGCTGCGGCAATACCGGTTGCGGACATTTGCCGAGACGACCGATGACCTGAAACCGGTCCGCGAAAACGCCCGATGGCGCAAGATCGGCCGGGCCTCAGGCCTCTGACCCGGCCGGGCTTTAGCCCGTCATTGCACCACACCGGCCTTGCGGAGCCCCTCGACCATGAGTTCGAAATCGGCAGGGTTCTTGTAAGGCAAGACCTTGCGACGGTGTTCCAGCGAATAGGCGGGATTGACGCGAAGCAGGTCCTGCCATGCCGCATGGGCCTGCTCCAAACGGCCCAGATGGCCGTAGCATGCCGCCAGAAGCGCACGCGAGACGTCGGTGACAGCGTTGCGAGCCAGCCGTTGCAGCAAGAGGTCGACGGCCTCTTCGTACCTTCCCAGCTGAAACGATGCCAAAGCCTGGAAGTGCAGAAGCACATCCGGAAAGTATGGATTCAAGGTCTTTCCCCGGGCGAAACTCTCTAGCGCCTCCGCGGGTCTACCCGAATAATACAGCGCCTCGCCGCGGGCGACGTGCGCTTCGGCGAAGTTCGGATTGAGGGCTATCGCGCGCTCGACCTCGCCGATGGCTTCATCGTGCCGTCGTGTGTAAAGCTTGGCCGATGCCAGCGCCCAGTGCGCCCAGGGATCGCTGTCATCCAGCGTTACCGCTCGCGTTGCTGCCTCTTCCGCTTGCGCCATCGAGTCCAACGCACCCCACCTGTTGAGGTAATCGAGCCCGTGCGTGAGGGCTAGGAAAGCGTGGGCAGAGGCAAATTTCGGGTCCAGTTCGATGGCCCGCTGCAAGAGCTCGCGGGCCGCGACGTTCGTGTCCTTCGTCAGCCGGTGCCACAGCTCCCGGCCCCGCAGGAAACAGTCATACGCCTCCGGGTTGCGCTGGTGTTCGGGCGCCAGCCGCAGACGGTCGTCCTCGGTTAGATTGAGCGCCAGCGCACCGACGATGTGCTGCGTCACGTCATCCTGCACGGCGAATATGTCGGTCAGATCGCGATCGAACCGCTCCGCCCAAAGATGGCCGCCTGAGATTGCATCGATGAGCTGCGCGGTGATGCGTACCTTGTTCCCCGACTTGCGTACGCTTCCTTCAAGGACATAGCGCACGCCGAGTTTCGTACCGACATCCTGCACATGGACGTTCTGGCCCTTGAAGATGAAGGACGAATTGCGAGCGATGACGAAGAGCTGTGACAGTTTGGACAGCGCCGTGATGATGTCTTCGGAGATGCCGTCGGCGAAGTAGTCCTGTTCGGCATCACCGCTCATATTGGCGAACGGCAGCACGGCGATCGACAGTTTCGGCGGCGCTGCCGCAGCCGGAGGGCTCGTAGGGGTTTGCGAGGTCGCGGCCACCTTGGCCCCGGCGCCGACCTGCAGCGAATACACCCGGATCGGCTCGGCGATGTTCTTGAGCTGTGTGCTGCCGAGATCGCTGACCGAGAGGTCAAGCCTGGCCTTGACCTGGCGATAGGCATCCTCGGACAGGCAGATGGCGCCGGGCGCCGCAACGCCCTCCAGACGCGAGGCGATGTTGACGCCGTCACCCATCAGGTCGCCATCGCTCTCTTCGACCACGTCGCCCAGATGGATGCCTATCCTGAACTCGATGCGGCGCTCCTGCGGTACGCCGGCATTGCGCTCAACCATACCGTTTTGAATCTCAACGGCGCAGCGCACGGCATCGACCACACTGCGAAACTCAACCAGTGCCCCATCTCCGGTACGCTTGATAACCCGCCCGTGGTGCACTGCGATGATCGGATCGATCAGGTCGCTGCGCAGTGCTCGCAACCGCGCCAAGGTACGATCTTCGTCCGCGCTCGCGAGCCGGCTGTATCCGACCACATCTGCAGCCAGGATTGCGGCCAGCTTACGGTTCTCGCTCATGGGTCGCCTCCTCATCTCCATCATAGCAGGAAGACGGCGGGACGAGGGAATTTTCGCAAATCACGGCCACGCGGCCGCCCGTATCGGCAGTGCTCCACCGCCAACCCAGACCGATGCCCATTTGTGCTGCCGCTTGCCGGTTGACGACTATCGGTTCATCCTTGTGAATACCCCGGCCGTGACGAGCGTGGCGAGATCACGCGTCATGGCCCAAGGTCAAAGAGATAGAGCATGATGTCGTCCGAAAACCGCTTCACACTCTTCGGCATCATGCTCTGGTGAGGTGTCCATGAACTGCTCTGGCTGCGGTTTCGAGATCGAGGGCGGTTACGCCTTCTGTCCGAAGTGTGGCCGCCGCCAGCCCGTGCCATGCGCCAGTTGCGGCTACGCCTGCGCACCTGATTTCGAGTTCTGTCCTAAATGTGGGGCAAGCGTGGGTGCGTCCGCAAAAGCTGCCGAACGGCCTGCTCCGACACCAAGCCGCACCATTGCGCAGCCCTCTCGAGCTCCGTCGCCGAACATCGAAAGCGAAGAGGGGCCGCATTCCGTCTCCGACGCCGATCGACGAACGGTAACGGTGCTGTTCGCCGATCTCTGCGGCTTCACGACACTCAGCGAGCAGCTCGACCCCGAGGTCATGCAGGCGCTGCAGAACGAACTGTTCAAGGAATTGACGGCGGCCGTGCAAGGCTTTGGTGGTTTCGTCGACAAATTCATCGGCGACGCTCTGCTCGCCTTGTTCGGTGCGCCGGTCGCGCATGAGGACGATCCGGAACGTGCGCTTCGAGCCGCTCTCGACATGATCGCCCGGACGGCGCGGCTCGGTGAAAGCACCCGCCACTCCGGCTCGCCGCTGCTGCTCCACATAGGCATAAACACGGGTCCGGTCGTTACTGGCGGATTGGGCATCGGCACCGCCAAATCCTATTCGGTGACCGGCGACACGGTGAATACGGCGCAACGCCTGCAATCGCTGGCTGCACCGGGTGAGGTGCTGGTGGGCGAACTCACGCACAGGCTGACCCGGCATGCCTTCTCGTACGAGTCGCTGGGCGATGTCGTCTTTCGCGGCAAGGCTGGCAGTGTGCTCGTCCACCGACTGGATGCACCGCTTGCGGCGCCGCGTGCAGCGCGCGGGCTCGAGGCGCTCGGCCTCAGTGCGCCCATAATAGGTCGTGATGCGGAGCTCAACAGAATGCTGGCGAGCCTTGACTTGGCGTGCGGCGGCTCGGCCCAGCTTGTCCGCCTCGTCGGCGAAGCCGGTATCGGGAAGTCGCGGTTGGTGAAGGAGTTCGTCGCCCGCGTCGGCGACGAGGATCGTTTTCGCAACGTCGCCGTGCGGCAGGCCACGTGCTCACCGCTGGGTGAACAATCATTTGGCGCCCTGGGTGCAGTGGTGCGCAGCGCTGCCGGGATGATGCAAAACGACAATGGGGACGAAATGCGGGGCAAGCTCGCAGCCTTGCTTGCCGATCTCGGCCTGCAGGGCGAGGAGGCGAAGCGGCTGATGCCTTTGCTCTACCATGTGCTTGGCCTCGGCGACCCCGATGCCACCTTGCAGCATGTCGAGCCCGAGCAGCTGCGGCGGCAAATTCTCTACGCGGTCCGCACAATCATGGAACGGCGGCTTGCGTTGTCGCCGCTGTTGATTGTCGTCGAAGACCTGCACTGGGCCGACTCCGTCTCGCTCGAGGCACTGCGTTTCGTGATGGACAGACTGGAACGCACGCGGCTGATGTTGCTGGTCACGCATCGTCCGGCGTCGGACAACGACCAACTCGACTCAAGTCGGGTCAGCCACACAGCGCTCAGGCTTTCGCCGCTCGACAGCGATGACGGACGCCGCCTGGTGGCGGCGCTTTTCGGCGAGAGCTGGGTAAACGCCGCAGGAGGGCTTCTCGACCAGATCCTCGAGCGCGCGGGCGGCAACCCGCTTTTCTTGGAGGAGATCGTTCGCGGCCTTATCGATCGCGGTGTATTGGTGCGCGAGGGCCAGCAATGGCGGACCGTGGCAGGCGAAGTCGCAACCGGCATCCCCGCCACGATCCAGGCAATGTTGCTTGCTCGCGTCGACCGGCTGCCGCAAGGGGTGCGCCGGTTGGCCCAGGAAGCCGCGGTAATCGGCCCGCGCTTCGATGCCACGCTTCTGAAAGCCGTGGCAGCCGACCCCGGCCGACTGGAAGCGGGCTGCGAACTGCTTTGCGATGCGGAAATCATCGAGGAAGTTGCCGGATCAGGCTCGGTCTCGTCGCAAAGCTACCGCTTTACACAAACATTGCTGCAGGACGTGATCTACCAGAATCTGCTCCTGCAACGCCGGACCGACATCCACGGCCGGGTAGGTGCCGCCCTGGAGCAACTGTGCGGCGACAAGCCGGAACGGTTCGAGGATCTGGCCGTGCTCGGTCACCATTTCGCTCAGAGCGCCGAGCGGGAGAGGGGCGCGCATTACCTGCAGGCGGCGGGAGATCGCGCTCGCATGATATACGCCAATGACGACGCCCTTCGTTTCTACGAGCGAGCACTGACTGCGTTGGGCGCGATCGGGCAAACACCGCTCAAACTGGCAATTGCAGAGCGCATTGCCGATTTGAGCGGCCCGGCAGGCCGCCGCGAGATTGCACACCGCCACTACGAGGCGGTGCTGCAGGCCTATCGCGAGTCAGCCGATCGTGTCGCGGCGGCGCGCGTTTTGCGCAAGATCGGTCGGCTGTTTTGGGACGTGGGCAAGCGGGACGACGCGGAATCGCGCTACGCTGAAGCGGCAGCGCTCCTCGATGGAGCGGATGCCCCGATCGAGCAGGCGCATCTCTGGCAAGAACGTGGCCGACAGGCGTTCCGCAGCGGAGATCACACTCTCGCGGCAAAATGGGCAGACGCGGCGCTGGATTGCGTACGCTCTCTGACAACGGAACATGTCTCCGATGATGCCACCCTCGTGACCGCCGAGGCACTTAATACCAAGGCTGTTGCGCTGGCTCGCCTTGGGCGAAACCATGAAGCCGTGCGTGAGGTTGAGCGCAGCATTGAATTGGCCGAAGCCGCCGGTCTGCTGGGCGCGGCCTGCCGCGGCTACACCAATCTCGGGGTGCTCTACACGACCATCGATCCGGCGAAGGCGATGGAGGTCTGTCGGCGCGGTCTTGAAGTGGCGCGCCGTATTGGCGATTTGGGTTTCCAGGCGCGCCTCCTCGCCAATCTGGCGGTAGCTTGTTGTACTTTCACGGATCGCTGTCCAACGGAGGGCGTGCCTGCTGCCGAGAAGGCCATCGAGATTGACCGGGCGCTCGACCAGCGCGAGCACCTGCCAGTGCCGTTGATCGTGCTTGGGCAGATCCACCAGTGCAACGGCCATCCGGAACTGGCGATCGGCTTGTTCCACGAAGCACTGGAGGTAGCCCGCGAAACGGGCGAGCCCCAACTGCTGTTTCCGTGCTATGATGGACTCGCAACGCTTAATCTCGACCTCGACAATCTGGCCGAGGCCGAACGCTACTTTTCCCTGGCGCAGGGTATATGCGCCCAGCACGGGCTCGACCCGGAAGCGCTTGTGGTGCTGCCTTTTCTCGACTAGCCGGGATAGGGGGTTGGACATGTCCGCGCCTAGTGGATTGATACCGCTTCAACCGGGCGACCGGGCGCCGAACCTGATACTCGACGCCATTACCCAGGAAGGCAAGATTGCGCTTGACGACTTTCGCGGGCAAAAACCGGTGCTGGTCGGCCTGTTTCGAGGTCTGCATTGTGCGTTTTGCCGGCGCCACATCGCCGCTCAGGCGCGTCTCGATCCGGAGCTGCGCGAAAAGGGCGTGGAGAGCCTGACGGTGGTCAACACGCCGATCGAACGGGCGCGGCTCTATTTCCGCTACCATCCAATGCCGAACCTGCTTGCGGCGTCGGACCCGGAACGCGCTTCACATCGTGCTTTTGGACTGCCCAATCTCGAATTCACCGAGAACGAGACGAACTGGCCGTACAAGGTCGCGATGGCAGCGGCACAGGACATGCGGGTCGACATACCTGGCGAATTGCCCGGTCCCATGGATCCGATGACAGCCGCCGCAATCCTCGACAAGAAGGACCACTACGAACTGACCGAAGCCGACGAGCAGATGATGGCCACGGGACACGGACAACTGGTTGGTCAGTTCCTGCTGGACCGGCAGGGGATCGTCCGCTGGAGCTTCACGGAGGTCCCGGAGGGTGGGCGATACATGTTTGGCGCCCCAAACCCGAAGGAGCTGATGTCAGCCGTGTCGCAAGTCGCCCAATAATGAACTGACAAGTTCACCGTTTATCCGAGCACGGCCTCGACAGTGGCGACAAAGTCATCGAGCGAGCGGTCGCCGCGAATCTCGATGCGCGGAAGGTCGATGAGATCGCTATGGAGGTCCGCCGGCCCGTGCCTGCGGCCGAAGCCTACTCGATAGCCGCACTCCCTAGCCAGCCGGCCAAGCCGTCGGTCGGTGACGGAGAAGGGGGCCGCGAACGCCCTGGTTGGCCGGCCGGTCCAGCGTTCGATGAACAGACGAGAGCGCAGGAGCTCGGCGGCCAGGTCAGCGCTCGACAGACCATCTATGGCGCGATGCGTCGCCATGTGGCTGCCGAAGAAGGCGCCTTCGGCAGCGAGGCGTCGCACCGTCCCGGCGCCCATAAGCGGCGTCGGCGGACCGATGTCGGTGTCCCACTTTGCACTTTCGCCCACCAGGTCCGTCACCAGGAACACTTCCGCGTTCAGGTCGTTGGCGCGCAAGATCGGCCAGGCATGGTCGGCGAAGTTCTGGAAGCCGTCATCGAAGGTGATGAGCACCGGGCGGCCGACGAAAGGCTGACGGTTGGCGATGGATGCTTCCAGCTGCTCGGAGCCAATGGCGTGAAAGCCATTGGCGCGCAGCCATCCCATCTGGCTGGCGAATGCGGCGGGCGTGAGCCGAAAGCGAGCGAGCGCGGCCGGACCTTCATCGGCAACGCCGTGATACATGAGGACAGGGATATGCTGGCGCTGCTCGTTACGTGCGACGTCGCGGCGCAAGGCTCGCGCCCCACCCCAGACGATATTTCGCGCGACGCCGATTTCGATGGGCGCGCGGATCGGCACATGATCGATCACCGGGTCCGTCGCCACATCGCCCGGCGATAGGCGGCGGAAGCGGTCTATGCGGTAGAGCTCGGTCTGGATCGATTGCTCGAGCACCAGGCCTTCGGTCGCTGCCAGCGTCTCGGAGATCGCCTGGGCACCGAATGTGTTCCAGTCGAAGCCCGTCTTTTCGACATTGTCACGCAGCACGAATGCGTGTGCGCTGATGAAACTACCGCCAGGCGCCAACGCCTCGGCGAATTTCTTGGCGATGCGCCGCAACTCGGCGAGATCGTCCAGATAGTAGAGCACCTCCGAACAGAAGATCAGATCCATCTCACCCGGCAGCGTGTCGGCAGCGAAATCGAGTACGCCGAACTCGACATTCGCCTGATTGTTGCATCGGGCGCGGGCTCGCTCGATGGCTATGGCGGAGATGTCGGTTGCGGTCAGATGGCCCACGCGCGGCGCCAGCTGCCGCGTGAAATGGCCCTCCGCACAGGCCAGCTCAAGCGCCCGGCCGATGGGACCGGCAGGCAGGATCTCGATCTGCCGCTCATATTTTTCCTGCTCATAGAGCGAGCTGTAGTTCCAGGGATCCTCGGTCGCGAAATAGCTGTTCCAGAACGCCGTGCGATCCTCGTCGTGCTTGTCCGCGACCCGTGCGCGGCGCGGCGTAACAGGCTCTGACGGTTCAGCGCTCGACCGAACCAGGTCATGCGCCTGTGCGGCCAATTGCGCGAGTTTGCCGAAGTGGCTGTCCTGATCGGGCTCGCTTCCCGCCATGGCAAACGATACCTCGGCTGCAGGCGTGTTTGACGTGGTCGCGCCGGCGCCCTTTTGCGGTCCAGGCGATCCTCCCGCAAGCCGCTCAGCAGGCACTACATCCAGGATCAATTCAATCCAATGATCGCTCGTCACCGTCCCGAGTGCACCGAACTGCACGACAGCCTCGATCCGGCCATCCAGCATCAGATGGGCATAGATCTGATCGATGCCTTCCGGCAGTTCGGTCGCGGTCGGATTGCGAGCGTCGACGCGAATTCCGAGCGTTCGCGCCAGCCTGCGCGGCGTGGCAAGATCGTCGGGTTCGAGAAGCATTTGCTCAAGCTGGTACTGGACGCGGCGAGCCGCTGCGGGATTGTCCCAGATCTTGCCGAGTTCGATGATCAACGCGGTGGTTGCGCTGCCGAACCTCGCCCATCCGGCAGCCAATTGCGCCGGCACCGACAGGCTTCCTGCCATGAGGCCATCGAAGATTACCTTGGCAATCTCATGCGCCCACTTGCGTCCCGCCGGGAGTGCGCGCAGGGGCTGCGGGTTGATCAAGCGCGAGCCTGAGCCGCATTCGGACGCGGCGTTCCGCAACGCCAGCCAAGCAAGCGCTTCAGATGCGGTGCCGCCTTTCGCCGAAATTGAACCCGAGGGATTGTGCGCCACGCCGTCTTACCTGCGCCTGGTTCTGAGGGAGAACAAGTGTTCCGCAACGCGCTTACATCGCCGGTCTGGAAAAAGCAAAAGGCGCCCCGAAAGGCGCCTCTTCATCGCTTGATTCCCCTAGAGGAAACTGGAGCGGGTGAAGCGATTCGAACGCTCGACCCCAACCTTGGCAAGGTTGTGCTCTACCCCTGAGCTACACCCGCTCACACGGCCCTTTGGCCGCAAGCCGGGCCTATATGGCTGAAGAGCGCGGCGATTGCAACAGGGAAATGACGGGCTTTTTGGTCGCGCCAAATCGCTTGGCGGAACCTTGTCGGCCACGCGGGTGGTTCATCGACTTCCCGCATGACGGTCTTGTCTCGGCGGCATCATTGGCCGTAAACGGCTTTGCCGCGCGCCGATACAGGGAAAGACCACCAATGCCGAAGACCGAAGCCGAGCTTTTCGCCTTTCTTGCCGATCTCGGCATATCAGTGTCGACCGTGCGCCATCCGCCGCTCTATACGGTGGCCGATTCGCAGTCGCTGCGCGGCGAGATACCGGGCGGGCACACGAAAAATCTGTTTCTCAAGGACAAGAAGGACAATTTCTTCCTGGTCAGCGTCGGCGAGGAGGCGGTCGTCGACCTGAAGCAGATCCACACGATGATCGGCGCCGCCGGCCGGGTGTCGTTCGGCAAGCCGGAGATGCTGATGGAGCTGCTCGGTGTCATTCCGGGCGCGGTCACCGTGTTCGGGCTGATCAACGACACCGAAAGACGGGTCAAAGTGGTGCTCGACCAGGATTTGATAGCACATGCGACAGTCAACGCGCATCCGCTGACCAATGAGGCGACGACGTCGATCGCGTCCGCCGACCTCATCAGATTCGTCGAGGCAACCGGACATGATGCTGCTATCTTGAAAGTCTCGGCTTGATCGCCACATGGATGGCGAAAACTGACCTCTAGTTAAGGACGTCGCGCTGCTCCGCTGGGCGCGATCGGAAGGGCGACGACATGAGCGACAACAACAATCCGTTTGGCGGCCAATTCGGCGGCAATTCTGGCCAGTACACCACGTCCGTGCAATATGGCGGCGCCGAGCCGGCCAAGTCGGCACTTGGCCCGACACCCGGCGCAGCACCTGCCGCTGGCGAGCTGATCAAGGACACCACGACCGCCACTTTCGCCGCCGACGTCATCCAGGAATCGCGCAAACAGCCGGTACTGGTCGATTTCTGGGCGCCGTGGTGCGGGCCCTGCAAGCAGCTCACGCCGCTTCTGGAAAAGGCGGTCAAGGCCGCCGGCGGCAAGGTCAAGCTGGTCAAAATGAACATTGACGATCATCCCTCGATCGCCGGCCAGCTCGGCATCCAGTCGATCCCGGCGGTCATCGCCTTCAAGGACGGCCAGCCTGTCGACGGCTTCATGGGCGCCATCCCCGAGAGCCAGATCGCCGAGTTCATCACCAAGGTCGGCGGCAAGGGCAATGGCTCGCCGCCGGTGGCCGAAGCACTGGCCGCGGCGGCGGAAGCGCATGCGGCGGGCGATGCGCAGACCGCAGCCGACATTTACGACGCCATCCTGGCGCAAGCGCCGGAGACGATCGAGGCGATTGCCGGGCTGGGCGAGCTTCTGTTCGAGGCCGGCGACAGCGACGGCGCCGAGGCGCTGCTGGCAACGGCGCCGGAGGCCAAGAAAAATGCGCCGGCACTTGCCGCGCTGCGTGCCAAGATGACGCTGGCTGCGGAAGCGGCAGCACTTGGCAATCCAGCTGAATTCGAGCAGCGACTGGCCGCCAATCCCGGCGACCACCAGGCGCGTTTCGACCTCGCCATGATCCAGAACGCCAGGGGCGAGCGCCATGCGGCGGCCGACAATCTTCTGGCGATTATAAAAGCCGACCGGACGTGGAACGAGGACGGCGCCAGGGCGCAGCTGCTGAAACTGTTCGAGGCCTGGGGCATGACCGACGAGGCGACGCTGGCGGCACGGCGCAAATTGTCGTCGCTGCTGTTTTCCTGAGCCGTTTGCCGGCCAAATTGCCGGGGCGTGGCTGTCGGGCCTTGCGGTCGGCGGCCGCCGCGCCAGATTAGGCCGATAACATCGCGCCCGAAGCGGGTCGGAGGAGTGAAGGTGCAGGTCGGAAACGCATTTTACCGGGTCGGCAAGGATCTGCCGGCAACCATTCCGGTGTTTCCGCTTGCCGGCGCGCTGCTGCTGCCGGGCGGGCGCATGCCGCTCAACATCTTCGAGCCGCGCTACCTGCAGATGGTGGATGAGGCGATCGCCGGCGCGCGGCTGATCGGCATCGTCCAGCCCAGCCTCAATGGCGCGTTGCGCGCCGACGGGGAGCCGGAACTGTGCAATGTCGGCTGCGCCGGGCGCATCATCTCGATGGCCGAGAGCGGCGACGGCCGCTATCTGGTTTCGCTGCAGGGCGTCTGCCGTTTCCGCATCACCAGCGAATTGCCGGTGAAGACGCCTTTCCGGCAATGCAAGCTGGCGCCGTTCCTCACCGATCTTGCCGAAGACCAGGCGGCAAGCGAGGTCGACCGGCCGGCGCTGTTGAAAGCGTTTCGCGCTTATCTGCAGGCCAACGATCTCGAAGCCGATTGGGAAAGCGTCAGCCGCGCCGAGAACACCATGCTGGTCAATGCGCTGTCGATGATGGCGCCCTACGGACCGGCCGAGAAACAGGCGCTGCTGGAGGCGCCCGACCTGAAAGCCCGCGCGGAGACGCTGATCGCCATCACCGAAATGGCGCTGGCGCGCGAGAATGAGGACTTTGGCTCCAGCCTGCAATAAGGGCTGAGCCGATGGCTGAAGGGGGATCCAATGGCTGCGGATGGGCGTGACGGCAAGTCGGTCAATGTCGATCCAAAATTGCTGGAGCTGCTGGCCTGCCCGCTGACCAAGGGGCCGCTGGCCTGGGACCCGGTGCGCGGCGAGTTGATCTCGCGGATCGCCAAGCTCGCTTATCCCGTGCGCGACGGCATCCCGATCATGCTGCCCTCGGAGGCGCGGACGATTTCGGCGGAAGACGTGCTGTCGCCGCCGCGATTGGGTGGGCCGGGCTGAGGGACCAGGGGTGGTTCAAACGGACCTCAGCCTAAGAAGCCATTCTGTTGGCGATCCTTCGCGCCCCCCTCTGCCCTTGCCGGCATTAATGTCATGGGCTCCCGACCGCCCTGCACTTGCCCTACTGAAAATTCCGCCCCTTGGGCATGACCCTTTCAGCTTTGTCCGAGAGGGTGGCAATGTCGGGCCGGGCAGCCGGCGTCATCTCTTCCAGCAGCACCGTCAGCCACGGTGTCAAATCCTCGATCTTTTCGGCGACGATGTGGATGACGTCGGATTCCGACTGCAGCTTGCCGGTGACCTTGACGAAGCGCGCGCCCATGACGATGGGCCGGAAACGGGTAAAGGTCCGCTCCCAGAAAATGACGTTGGCGACGGCCTTGTCGTCTTCTAGCGTCAGGAAGATCGCATTGCCCTTGCCGGGCCGCTGCCGCACCAGCACCAGGCCGGCGACCGAGACCCGCCTGCCGTCGCGCACCGAGCCGAGATTGGCATTGGGAATGACGCCGGCGCGGTCGAGCCGCTCGCGCAGGAAGGCGACCGGATGCGCCTTTAGCGACAGGCCGAGCGCGCGGTAGTCGTGGATGACGTGCTCGCCGAGCGGCATTGTCGGCAGTTTTGTCTCGGGCTCGAGTTCGCGCAGCCGGATCGCCGGCTGGTCGAACAGCGGCAGCCGTTCGGCGGCGCTCTTGCCATCCAGCGCGCGCACCGCCCACAAGGCTTCACGACGATCGAGGCCGAGCGAGCGGAAGGCGTCAGCCTGCGCCAGTCTTTCGATTTCGCCGACATCGAGGCCCGAGCGCAGCCACACATCCCTGACGCTTGTATAGCCGGCGCCGCGCCGCGCGGTGAAAGCTTCCATACGCTTCTCGGCCAAGCCCTTGATCTGACGGAAGCCAAGCCGGACGGCGTGCCTTGTCTTGATGACACCGCGCATTTCGGCATGGCGCGCCAGGATGCAGCCCGGATCGAATTGGGCTTTCTCCAAGGTGCAGTCCCAGTCGGAAAAATTGACGTCGACGTCGCGGATGTCGACGCCATGGTCGCGCGCGTCGCGCACCAGCTGGGCCGGCTGGTAAAACCCCATCGGTTGCGAATTCAGGATCGCGGCGCAGAACACGTCGGGATAAAAGGTCTTGAACCAGCAGGAGGCATAGACGAGCAAAGCGAAGGAGGCGGCGTGGCTTTCGGGAAAGCCGTATTCGCCGAAGCCTTCGATCTGCTTGAAGCAGCGCTCGGCGAAGTCTTTGGTGTATCCCTTGCCGACCATGCCGTCGATCATGCGCTGGCGGTAATTGCCGATGGTGCCGGTGCGCTTGAAGGTGGCCATGGCGCGGCGTAGTTCGTCGGCTTCGCCGGGTTTGAAACCACCGGCGACGATTGCAATATTCATCGCCTGTTCCTGAAACAGCGGCACGCCGAGTGTCTTCTTGAGAATAGCCTCCAGCTCTGGCTTTTGATATTCAGCCGCTTCCTTGCCCTGCCGACGGCGCAGATAGGGGTGCACCATGTCGCCCTGGATCGGGCCGGGCCGCACGATCGCCACCTCGATGACCAGGTCGTAGAATTCGCGCGGGCGTAGACGCGGCAGCATCGACATCTGCGCGCGCGATTCGATCTGGAAGACGCCGAGCGTGTCGGCGCGGCAGATCATGTCGTACACGTCGTTCTCTTCCGGCGGCAGGGTGGCCAGCACATAGGGTCGGCCGTAATCATCCCGGGCCTTCGGATAATGGTCGGTGAGCAAGGTGAAGGCGCGCTTCAGGCAGGTCAGCATGCCAAGCGCCAGAATATCCACCTTCAGGATCTTCACCGCGTCGAGATCGTCCTTATCCCACTCGACCATCTTGCGCGCCTCCATCGCCGTCTTGACGATGGGGACGATCTCGTCGAGCCGGTCGCGGGTAATGACGAAGCCGCCGACATGCTGCGACAGATGCCGGGGAAAGCCCATGATCTCGTTGGCGTGGGCGATCACGTGACGGGTCGAGGTCTCGTTGCGGTCGAGGCCGCCGGCATGCGCCTCCTTCTCGCCGAGCTCCGAGGTCGACCAGCCCCAGATCGAACTGGAGAGCGCAATGCGGACATCGTCCGATAGGCCCATGGCCTTGGCCACCTCGCGCAGCGCCGAGCGGCCGCGATAGCTGATGACGGCGGCAGCCAGCGCGGTGCGCTTGGCGCTGTATTTGGAGTAGATGTACTGGATCACCTCCTCACGCCGCTCATGCTCGAAATCGACGTCGATGTCGGGCGGCTCGTTGCGCTCCTCGGAAATGAAGCGCTCGAACAACGTGTCGATGCGCTCGGGGCCGACCTCGGTGATGCCGATGCAGTAGCAGACGATCGAGTTGGCGGCCGAGCCTCTGCCCTGGCACAGAATGCCCTCATTGCGGGCGAACTGGACGATGTCGTAAACGGTCAGGAAATAGCGCGCATAATTCAGACGCTCGATCAGAGCGAGCTCCTCACTGATGCGCTGCAAGACGGAAGCGGGGACGCCCGCCGGATAGCGCGTGGCGGCCCCCTCCCTGGCCAGACGCTCTAGCTCGGCCTGCGGCCCAAGCCCTGATTGCGTCGGCTCGTCGGGATAATTGTACTGGAGGTCGCTGAGCGAGAAGGTCAGTTCGCCGGCAAAGCGCAGCGTCTCGGCCAGCGCCGGTGGATGGCGGCGGAAGAGACGGGCCATTTCCAGCGGCGGCTTCAGATGGCGCTCGGCGTTGGCCGTCAGCTCCAGCCCGACCTCGGCGACCGGCAAATTGAGGCGGATGGCGGTGAGCACATCTTGCAGCGAGCGGCGCTCGGCGCTGTGATAAAGCACGTCGTTGGTCGCCATCAGCGGCACGCCGGCGATGTCCGCCATGCCCGCCGCCTGCTCGATGCGGAAACGGTCATTGCCGCGATAATCCGGCGCCATGCCTAGCCGCAAATTAGCGCCGAAACGGTCTTTCAGTTGACGGACCAATGCCAGGGGATCGTCGGCATTCGCCGAGAGATCCGGCAGCACCGCCAGCGACAGCAGGTCGCCCCATTCGAGCAGGTCGCTGCGCTGGAGAAGGGTCGCGCCCTTCTCGTTTTCATCGCGCAAATTGGCTTGCGTCAGCATGCGGCAGAGATGGCCCCAGCCCTTGCGGTTCTGCGGATAGGCGAGAATGTCCGGCGTGCCGTCGCCGAACACCAGGCGGCAACCGGGGTGATAGGCGAGCTTCTCGACCTTGGCCTGCTGCCAGGCGCGCACGACGCCGGCCACCGTGTTGCGGTCTGCCAGTCCGATCGAGGAAAAGCCGAGGAATTTGGCCGCCACCACCAGCTCCTCCGGCTTGGAGGCGCCGCGCAGGAAGGAGAAGTTCGACTGGATGCCGAATTCCGCATAGGGGATGACGGTCAGCGCGTTCATGCGAAGACCCCATGCATGAACCAGCGCGGCGGCACCTGCGGGTTGCCATAGAGGCCTTGCCGGTAGAGCCAGTAGCGGCGGCCGTCGGCATCCTCGATCCGGAAATAGTCACGCGTCGATGTGAGCGGATCGCTTGACGTTTCACGCCACCATTCCGGCGCGATGCGTTCCGGCCCCTCGGCGCGCGCGACCCGGTAGAGCGCGCGGCGCCAGCGGAAATTCATCGGCGGACCCTCAGGCATTTCGGTGGCCGGCACCTCGATCGGCTCGGGCGAACGGAACAGCCGGATCGGCCGTTCCGGCGGGAAGATGGTTGCGCGCGGCGCGTCTTTCGAGCCCGGCTTCCTGAGCGGTGTTTTGCGTTGTGGCGCTTCCGAGAACGGGATGGTGGCGATGGCGCGCTCCGGCAGATGGCTCTCGAGGGCGACCGGTTTCAGCACCGCACTGTCGCCGAGCCTGGCGCGGATGCGGTCGGCAAAGAGTGCCATGTCGGCGCCGTCATCCTCGGTCTCGCCGGTCAAATCGGCCTGCTGCATGTCGAAGCCGGCGGCCGCCAGCACCGAAAGCCGCACCAGGTCGAAGCCGTAGCCGGCATCGATGTCCTG
Source organism: Mesorhizobium sp. LNJC391B00 (assembly GCF_000502535.1). Lineage (NCBI taxonomy): Bacteria > Pseudomonadati > Pseudomonadota > Alphaproteobacteria > Hyphomicrobiales > Phyllobacteriaceae > Mesorhizobium > Mesorhizobium sp. LNJC391B00. The sequence goes on along the minus strand of NZ_AYWI01000004.1, from coordinate 395,393 downwards.
TTCGAGCGCGGCCAGCCGCTCATGGAACAGGCGCTGGATAAGCTTGGGTTCGCGCAACGGTCGCGAGGTACCGACAGCGATGCGGCTGACGGCGCCGTCGACGCGAAACAAAAGCAGCGCCAGCATCCTTGCGCCCTCGCCGCGGCGTTCGAGATCGGCCTTCAGCGTCACCGCCAGCAAGAGCACCAGCCGTTCGATCTCGGCGGTCAGCACGACCGGCTCGGCCAGGTGGCGTTCGACCGAAAGCGGGGCCACGGGCAGGCGCGGCGATACCGCCTCGTCGAGACGGCCGAGCGCCTGGTCGAGCCGCAACAGCAAGGTCGCGCCGAAGCGACGGGCGAGCGGCGCGCGCGGCGCTGCCATGATCGCGCCGGCGGTCCGCAGGCCGACGCTTTCCAAGCTGGCGCGGATATCGGCTTCGATGCGCAGTGCCGCCAGCGGCAAGGGGGCGAGCAGCGCTTCCTCCTCGCCGGAGACAACGATGCGGTTGCCGCAGAAGCGCGCCGCCGCCCAGGCTGCACCCGGCGTCGCGGCCAACCCGGCGCGGACATCGAAACCCTGCTGGAAAAACCGCGCAAGGATGTCGTCCAGCATGGCGCGCTCGCCGCCGAACAGATGCGTGCAGCCGGTGACGTCGAGATAAAGGCCATCAGTACCGTCGAGCGCCACCAGCGGCGTATAGCGATCGCACCAGTCGGCGAGGCCTTCGAGCAGCCGGCGATCGGCGTCCGGATCGGCCTCGACGATGTCGATCGAGGGATGCATGGCGCGCGCATCGGCAATGCCCATGCCAGGCTTCAGATGCAGCGCCTCAGCCCGCTCGTCGAGGGCCGATATGCGCTGGGCGTTGCGGTCGCGATGGCTGATCACGAGCGGTGGGTGAGATGGCGGCAGATGATCCGAAGGCCGGGAACGCCACGACCGTCCCAGGCGCTGGCGCAGGATCCGTTCTGCCGCCAGATGCGGGAACCACAGCGACAGAATTCTCTGCCCGTTTTTCGCGGGGCTTTCTTTCTTCGAATGCGTGTTCATCGGGATTCCACTCCAGTGTGAATTGTCCAGGCAGAGCGGTGCGGCTCTTGCCGATGCTGACGGTGAAGGCAGGCCGGCCGATCGAGCCGGCGAGCGACCCGGCGATCGTCCGGCGGCTCGCCGCTGGTGCAGCCGACACGATGAGGCGCACCGGGGCGGCGGTCGGCTCGGCTTCGCCGGCCTGGCGCAGCAGGAACACCGGCCGGCCGGCGTTTTGGGCGCGCGCGTGCAGCCGGCGCGTCGCGGTGAGGTCGAGCCGCTGCGGGCTGCCACGGATTTCGAGGATGATTGCGGCGAGCGCCGTCATCTTCGCGGCCTCCTCGGCTACCCACAGCGCATCGGTGAGTTTCGGCGCCTCGGAAAACAGCAATTGCTCCGGTGCGATACCGAAAATGCCCTGCAATCCCCTGGCATAGGGAAAGCCGGCCTCGCGAAAAATCTCCGATGTGCCGATCCACAGCACGGGCAAGGGCTGGCCCTTGAGGATCAGGCTGACAAGCGACAGCACAAAGCCGGCGACGGCCCCGGCATTGCGGGTCTCAAGGCCATGGATTTCGCTCAAGGCGGCTTTCGGAAGGCCGCCGCTGAGGGCCGCATCGAGGCGCTCGACGCCGGTGGCCAGGAAAGCATCCGGCGAAGCCACGGCAAGCCCGCGCCGGATGATGGTGACATCGGCATCGGGTTCAGGCGCGGCGTCGAGACCGCCGCCAGGACCCGCGCGCAGCCCCTCGCCAGCCGGCGCGGCCAGGCGCTCGGGCAGCGTTCCCTCGATCTTCGCGATCTGGCGGCGCAGGGCAAAAACAGTCTCCCGCGCCACGGCTGATGTCGCCATGACGGTCAATTTCTCTCACAACTGTTCCTGTTATGTTCCTATAGATTCCAGAGGGTGCCGGAAGAGTCAAGCGGAGTCAGAAGGAATTTATTCCTTGATCAAAGGTGACGAGGCCAACCTTGGACTTTGGTCGCAGCCATTCGGCGCAAAGAAACAGTCATTGGCCAGGTACCCGGTCCATTTGCCGAGTCCGGAGGGAAAGCCTATATGCCGGATCAAAGGACAAAGCATGGCCCGCATCTACAAGACCCGCACCTGGCACGATGAACTCTCGCCTTCGATCGAGGAGATCGAGTTTCTGGCGCTGGAGGCGTACGCACATCTGCCCGACGATTTTCGCAAGCTGACCGGCGAGATCGTCATCATGATCGCCGAATTCCCGACCGACGAGATCATGGACGATCTGTCGCTGGAGACACCGTTTGATCTGCTTGGCCTGTTCGAGGGCCGCGGCATCGCCGAGCGCTGGAACCCGCAGACCGGCGAAGGCCCGAACCGCATCACCCTCTACCGCCGCGCCATCCTCGACTATTGGGCCGAAAACGAAGAGACGCTGGGCGACATCGTCACCCACGTGCTGATCCACGAGATCGGCCACCATTTCGGCCTGTCGGACGACGATATGGAAAAGCTTGAAGAGGCGGCGGAGTAAGGCTGTGCGATATTCAGGTGGCGAGCCTGCTTGTGAAATTATACAAGTTTTGATATAAAGTCTGTATGCCGACCAAGCGACTGGAGTTTCTTGGAGATTCTCTTGCCAAGCTCCGGGCTTTTCCAGAGGCGGTGCGCAAGGAAACGGGCGTTCAACTGCACAAGGTTCAACTCGGATTTGAGCCAAGCGATTGGAAGCCGATGACGACGATAGGCCTAGGCGTACGGGAAATCCGTGTCCGAGACGATGCTGGCGCGTTCCGGGTGCTTTACGTCGCCAGCATAGGTGACGCCGTCTTTGTCTTGCACGCCTTCCAGAAGAAGACGCAACAGACGGCGAAACGAGACTTGGCTCTTGCCGCATCGCGGTTCAGGCAAATTCAGTGAGACATGCTCATGGAACGTCAAAGCTTTGAAAATGTCTGGGATGCGCTGGAAGACACCCCGGCTCAGTCCGCCAACATGACTATGCGCTCCAATTTGCTGATCGCGATCGAACAGCGGGTGCGGAGTTGGGACGTTACCCAAGCCGAAGCAGCCAACCGGCTCGGGATTACCCAGCCACGCCTTAGCGATCTTCTGCGGGGCAGGATCGCGAATTTTAGTCTGGACACCTTGATCAATCTGGCCACACAGGCCGGACTTACAGTGCGTCTTGATATTGCCGAGGCAGCCTAGCGCTGTCTTAGACAGGCTGGCAAAGCTCGCCTACCAATCACTCAGCTTCGTATCCGGCCCGTATTCCTGGCCGTCGATATCCTTCACCACCGCCTGGCCGCAGCGCATCGATTTGGTCTTCTTGTCATAGGCGTAGGTCGGTGAGCCGTACAGGTGCCAGCCCTTGTTCAGCGCCGCGGTGACCTTGTGGCAGAAGGTTGAATCGTCGGGGGCGGACAGAAAGCGGTAAAGTCTCATGGGTCAGATCCTGTCGTGAGTTCGTCTTTTCGGGGCGGATCATGCGCCGATGGCCTTCGCCAGCAGTTTTTCGGCTTGCACCAGGTGCAGCCGTTCGACCATCCTGCCATCCAGCGCAATCACGCCCTTGCCGGCATTTTCGGGCAAGGCGAAAGCCTCTTTCACCGCGTGCGCCTCGGCCAAGGCTTCGGGCGCGGGCGCAAAGGCGCGGTTGGCGGTTTCGATCTGGGCGGGGTGGATCAGCGTCTTGCCGTCGAACCCCATGGCGGCGGCTTCCGTGCATTCGCGCGCAAACGCGTCGAGGTCGCGAAAATCGTTGGAGACGCCGTCGAGTATGTCGATGCCGCCGGCCCGCGCCGCCAGCACCATCTGCATCAGCCAAGGCACGAGGTAGCGCCGATCAGGCGTCGCCAGAATGCCGGTTTCCTTGACCAGATCGTTCGTTCCGGCAACGAAACAATTTAGCCGCGAAGCGCGATCGCGGCCGAGTTCGGCAATGGCGCCGATATTGAGCATGGCCTTGGGCGTCTCGATCATCGCCCAGAGCTTGACGCTGTCGGGGGCAAAATTGTCGTCGAGCACGTCGCCGACTTCGAGGATATCGCGCGGCGTGGCGACCTTGGACAACAGGATGCCGTCGGGCTCGAATTTCGCCGCGGTCAGCAGGTCATCGTTGCCCCATTCGCTGGACAGCGCGTTGACGCGCACGATCATCTCGCAGCGGCGTTTCGGTCGGCTGGCGAAAATGCCGGCCAGTTTGTCCCGCGCGGCGATCTTGTCTGAGGGCGCGACGGCGTCTTCGAGGTCGATGATCACGGCATCGCAGGCCAGCGTCGCGATCCTGGCCAGCGCCTTGTCGTTGGAGGCGGGGACGTAAAGCACCGAGCGGCGCGGGCGGTAAGGTTCGCTTGTCATGGCCGATCTATGCCGCGTGGGGGCGGGTGAGGCAAGCGTCCGACCGGTACCTGATGACGAGCCAACTGCGAAAGCTTGCGCTGCCCCGCCCGTCCCGCAGCAGTTGCGGAAGGGGGGCCTTTCCTCTCCCCCGTCGATCGGGGGAGAGGTGTCGAGCGAAGCTCGACGGAGTGGGGGTCGACCCATGCGCTCAGTGCCCTTCCGATGTCCGTTCGCGGCGACTGCCAGGTGGTTCCCCCACTCCGTCTCGGCTTCGCCGAGCCACCTCTCCCCCCTCCGGAGGGAGAGGAAAGGAGCCTGGCTGGGACAGCGCCAACGTCCGGAAAGATGGGGGGGGAGCGCCCCGGCCGTAAGCACAGGTCCTGCACGAAAACTGCACATCCCTGCGGAAAACCTCCTCCGCTCCGCCCCGCCGTTTCCATGCGAGCCCGCGACAACAGCGGCATGCAACAGCGAAACGCTCACCTTTGGTCCTTGCCCTATCGCCTGCGCAGCGAAAGCTGGTGGTTGGTCGATCCGCCCCGGGCGGCGGCCCGCCCTTACCTGGAAGCGAGCCTGCTCCCTTTTATCCGCCCACCGGCCGAGCGGACCCAGCCCATCAGGAAAATCCGCGCATGACATCGTTTGCAAGCTTTTCCAGCCGCTTCGGCATCGCCGTCCTGCTCGTGGCGCTGGCGGATTTTTTCTTTTACGGCCAGCCCGCCGGGATCACGGTGCTGCTGTTTGCCATCCTGATCGCCGGCGCGGTGGTCGCTGTGCATCCTGCCTTGAATTCCCCAAGACCCTGGCTCAAGCCGGCCGCTTTGTTCGTCGCGCTGCTGCCGCTGGCCGAGAATGTCAGCGTGCTGTCGGTCGCGATCGCGCTTGTAGCGTTGATCGTGTTTGCGCTGTCGCTGGTCGGGCGGCTGCGGCACGGCATCGCCCGCATTGCCGGCCAGGTCGCGCTGTTCCTGCTGGCGGCGCCGCTGCGCCTTGCCTGTGACGTCTTCCGCTGGCGCCGCACGGTGCGCCGGCTTGGCGNGGCTTGGCGGCCGCCGTATCCGCCTGGCTTCCATCATCGTCTGGGTCATGCCGGTGACGCTGGGCGCGGTGTTCCTGCTTTTGTTCGGCGCCGCCAACCCGGTCATCGAATACTGGCTGTCGCTGATCGACCTGATGAAGCTGCTCGATCTCATCCAGCTGGCGCGGATCGTCTTCTGGCTGTTCGTGCTCGCCGGCGTCTGGGCTTTCCTGCGGCCTCGCCTGCCGCGCTTGCTGCGCCGCCTTCCACCTTTGACGCCGCCTGCAGCCGTGGCCGCACCGGCCGCGACCAAACCCGCCACAACGATCGAGGACGTCGTCTTCGGCAAGGCCGCGATCTGGCGCGCGCTGATCGTCTTCAATGCCCTGTTTGCGCTGCAGACCGGGCTCGACGCCGCCTATCTCTGGGGCGGGGTCGCCCTTCCCGACGGGTTGAGCTATGCCGCCTATGCGCATCGCGGCGCCTATCCGCTGATCGCCACCGCGCTGCTGGCCGCCGGCTTCGTGCTGGCGGCGCTGCGGCCGGGCAGCGAAACCTCAGGCGATCCGCTGATCCGCCGGCTGGTCTATGCCTGGGTGGCGCAGAACATCGTGCTGGTCATCTCGTCGATTCTCAGGCTCGATCTCTACATCGGCGTCTATGCACTGACCTACTGGCGCATCGCCGCCTTCGTCTGGATGGGGTTGGTGGCGTCAGGGCTTGTACTGATCATTGCCCGCATCGCGCTTGGAAAATCCAACGAATGGCTGCTCTCCGCCAATCTTGCGACGCTATCGGCGACGCTTTATGCCTGCTGCTTCATCAACTTCGCCGCAACGATCGCCAATTTCAATGTCGACCATTCCCTTGAAATGACCGGCGACGGCACGCCTATCGATACCGAATATCTGCGCTCGCTCGGCGCTGCCGCCATGCCGGCGCTGGACCGCCTCTACATGCACCAATTCGGAAACCAAACCACCTATCTGGCCGATCAAATGATGATCGACGACACTATCGCCGAGCAGAGGCAGTGGCGCGCCTGGAGCTTTCGCGGCTGGAGGCTCGTGCAGGTTCTCGACAAGAGAGGTCCGCTCGTGCTTCCTCCACCTACCCAGCCCTCGCAACCTTCAGTGCCGGACCGTTAGATCCATGCCGCATCAGATCCTGGTCGCCGACGACGATCCGCACATACGCGAGATCATCTGCTTTGCGCTGGAAAAGGCCGGGATGAAAACGCAGGCCGTCGCCGACGGCGCGGCCGCCCTGCAGGCGATCGAACGCCGCGAGCCCGACCTCGTCGTGCTCGACATCGGCATGCCGGAGATGGACGGGCTGGAAGTCTGCCGGCGGCTGAGGCAGCGCTCCGACGTGCCGGTTCTGTTCCTGTCGGCGCGAGACGAGGAGATCGACCGCATCCTCGGGCTCGAAATGGGCGGCGACGACTATGTGACGAAACCGTTCAGCCCGCGCGAGCTGGTGGCGCGCGTCAACGTCATCCTGCGCCGCGCCCGCCCGGTGGCGCCCGACCCGGTCGACGACAAGAACTTCGCGCATGGCAAGCTCAGCCTGGCGCCGGCCAGCCACGGCGCCAGTTTCGACGGCAAGGCGCTGGCGCTGACGGCGATCGAATTCTCGATCCTGAAAGGGTTCCTGGCGCGGCCGGCGCATGTGCTGGGCCGCGACCTGGTGGTCGCCAGCGCCTATGCCGCCAACATCCACGTCGCCGACCGTACCGTCGATAGCCACATCCGCAACATCCGCGCCAAGCTGGCGGCGGCGGGCTGTCTCGACGCCATCGAAACCGTGCATGGCGTCGGTTTCCGGCTCGGCCGATGCGGCGCCTGAGCGACGCCAAATGGATCGGCACCAAATGGCGGCCAAGGCTGGCCACGGTGGTTCTCGCCATCCTCATCATGGTGCTGGCGCTGCCGCTGGTCGGCCTGTTCTTCTTCCGGCTTTATGAAAACCAGCTGATCCGCCAGACCGAGGGCGAGCTGATCGCGCAAGGCGCCGTCATCGCCGCCATCTATGCACAGAATATCAGTGACGCCGGCATTGCCCCGGAGAAGCTTGGGGTGCCGATGCAGGCTGACAGCGGCGATGCCAGCCGCGGCGACGACACGCCTTACCAGCCGATCGAGCCGACACTCGATCTCGCCTCCGACTATTTGCTGCCGACCCGGCCCGCCGGCATTGTTGCCGCCACCGATTCGGCCTTTGCGGCGATCGGCGCGCGGCTGTCAGGCATTCTCGACACCACGCAGAAAACCACCTTGGCCGGCTTCCGGCTGCTCGACCCACATGGCGTCGTCATTGCCGGGCGCGATGAGGTCGGACTGTCGCTGGCCAATGTCGAGGAGGTGCGCACCGCCCTTACCGGCCACTATGCCAGCGCGCTCAGGCAACGAATTCCCGACCAGCCGCCGCCGCCGCTCTATTCGGTCAGCCGGGGCACCAAGGTCCGCGTCTTCGTCGCCATGCCAATCGCGGTCGACGGCCACGTCGCCGGCGTGATCTACCTGTCTCGAACGCCGAACAACATCGTCAAGCATCTCTATGGTGAGCGCGGCAAGGTGACGCTGGCGGCCATCGCCATGCTCTTCGGCATGCTGCTGATCGCGCTGGTGTTCCTGCGCACCGTGAGCCGGCCGATCTACGCGCTGATGGAGCGCACGAGGCGCATCGCCGCCGGCGACCGCGACGCGATCCGGCCGCTCGACCATCACGGCACGCGCGAAATGGCCGAGCTGTCCGCGGCCTTTCTCGACATGGCCGAAAAGCTGCAGGCGCGCTCCGACTCGATCCAGACCTTTGCCACCCATGTCTCGCACGAGCTCAAATCGCCGCTGACGGCGATCCAGGGCGCGGCTGAACTCTTGCGCGATTCCGGCGAGGCGATGGACGCGGCAGAGCGCAAGCGGTTTTCCGGCAACATCGTCAACGATGCCGGAAGGCTCAATCTGCTGGTACGGCGCCTGCTCGATCTGGCGCGCGCGGAAAACCTGGCGCCGAGCGGCGAAAGCACGTCGCTCGATGCGGCGCTGGCATTGCTGCCGGTGGACGGCAGGCTGGCTGTGACCATCGAGACGGGCGGCGAAACCGGTCTGCGCATCTCGGCCGAGAATGCGGCGATCGTGCTTGCCAACCTGATCGACAATTCCGCCAGGCACGGCGCGACCCAGGTTTTGCTGGCGGCTGCCAGCGCCGAAGGCAAGGTGACCATTGCGGTCAGCGACGACGGCGCCGGCATCTCGCCGAGCAACAGGGCACGCATTTTCGAGCCGTTCTTCACCACGCGGCGCGAGTCCGGCGGCACCGGCATGGGCCTCGGCATAGTGCTGGCCCTCCTGAAAGCGCATGATGGCACGATCGCGCTGGTTGACTCCGGGCGCGGCACGCGCTTCGAGATCATTGTGCCGGCGGCGTGAAGGATGCCGGCGGCCGGATCGGAGAACAAAGTGCGCTACGACACCGTCATCATCGGCGGAGCCATCGTCGGCTCCTCGGTCGCCTATTATCTGCGCGAGGAAGGCTTTTCCGGCTCCATCGCGCTGATCGAACGCGACCCGCAATTCGCCCATGCGGCAACGACGCTGTCCATGGCCTCGATCCGTCAGCAATTCTCGATTCCGGAAAATATCCGGCTGTCGCAGTTCACGCTCAACCTGTTCCGGCGACTGAAGGAGACCTTCGGCACCGATGCCGATATCGGTTTTCGCGAAGGCGGCTATCTCATCCTGGCCGGCGAGGCCGGGTTGCCGATCCTGAAAGCCAACCACGAGGCGCAGGTCGCCGAGGGCGCCGACATTCTGCTCGAGGACGCCGACCAACTGGCAAAGCGCTTTTCATGGCTGTCGACCGAAGGCATCAGCGCCGGCGCCTTCGGCCGCAGCGGCGAGGGCTGGTTCGACGCTCATGCCATGCTGACGCTGTTCCGCAAGGCGCTGCGCGACAGACAAATCGATTTCATCGCCGCCGACGTCACCGGCATCGAGAGGCAGGGCAACCGCGTCACCGGCGTGGACCTCGACAATGGCGAAAGACTGCAAGCCGGCATCGTCGTCAATGCCGCCGGGCCGAATGCCGGCAAGGTGGCCGGCATGGCGGGACTCGTGCTGCCCGTCGAGCCGCGCAAGCGCAACGTTTTCGTCTTCGAGGCGCGGGAAAAATACGCCGACATGCCGCTGCTGGTCGACCCATCCGGCATCTATGTCCGGCCTGAAGGCTCGGTCTATCTCACCGGCGGCGCCGAGCCGGAGGAGGGCGATGGCCCCGCCGACCCCCGGGATTTCGACGTCGACTGGCCGCTGTTCGAAGAGGTGATCTGGCCCGTGCTGGCAACCCGCATCCCCGCCTTCGAGGCGATCAAGCCGACCCGCGCCTGGGCAGGCCATTACGACTACAACACGCTCGACCAGAACGCCGTGGTCGGCCCGCATCCAGAGGTCGGCAATTTCATCTTCGCGAATGGGTTTTCAGGGCATGGGCTGCAGCAGGCGCCGGCCGTCGGCAAGGCGCTGGCGGAGCTGTTGGTGCATGGCGGGTATCGGACGGTGGATTGCTCGGCGTTTGGGTACGAACGGGTGGTCGAAGGGCGGGCGTTTCGGGAATTGAACGTGATTTGAGGCGGGCGGAATAGGATCGCTCTGTCGAGTTCCCGCCCACCCCCTCTGCCCTGCCGGGCATCTCCCCCGCAAGGGGGGAGATTGGCAGCTTCGGCGAAGGCGCCATTCTTGCAACGTCGGCGATTGGCGAAAGCGGTCGCGGCATCTGATCTCCCCCCTTGCGGGGGAGATGGCCGGCAGGCCAGAGGGGGTGCTGTCCCGCGAGCGTCTAAGCAACCATCGCACTGACAGCCATCGCGTTCCCCAGTGCATGCCCGGCGGCCGTGTTGTCGAAAATCCCCCAGACCTCGGCACCGGAAGCGGCCGTTGCTTCCACTTGCCGCGCAAACCGGTCGAGCGTTTCGGTATCGTAACCCGAATAGTAGATGCGCGGCGCGCCGTGCCAGCGGAAATAGGCAAGGCCGGGCCAGCCACCCGGCCCTGCTGCCTCCGGAACCGAAGCCGGGTCGGCGGCGACCCGGGCGACCTGGTGACCGGCCAGCAGTGCGTCCGTCTCGGCACCGAACCAGGTGGGATGGCGCGGCTCGCATGCCAGCCTTGCCCGGATACGCTTGCCCAACATGTCGAAGAGACCGCCGGCGACCTCCGGCTCGAAGGGCAAGCTCGGCGGCAGCTGCACCAGAAGCACGCTCAGCTTTTCGCCGAGACCTTCGACCTGCCCGAGAAAGTCCTCTGTCAGCCCCTCGCAATCGGCGAGGCGATGCTCATGGGTCATGCTCTTCGGTGCCTTGACCGCGAAGCGGAAGTGCTCCGGCACGGCGTGAGCCCAGCGCTCATAGGTCTCGCGGCGGTGCGGCTTGTAGAACGAGGTGTCGATCTCGACGACCGGAAAGCGTTTTCCGTAACGTTCGAGATGCGAACCGGACTGCGGAAACTCAGCCTTGTATCGAGACGGAATTCCCCAGCCGGCGGTGCCTATGAGAGATCGGCGATTTCCCATGCTGGGGATGTGGACCGGATGAAGCGCGGGTCAAGGGCGGCAAGGAGGCGTTGCTCAGCAGGGTCCTGAACACCGTTCCGCATTGCCCGATAACCTTGCCCGCCTTGACTGCCCAACCCGGTCGGCAATTGCGCCCGATGCGGCGTCAGCCCTCGCGGGAGAACCAGAACGCGTCGGCCATGCGCTTCATGCCGATACGCTCGTAGAAGCCGACGGCGTCGGGCATCGAGATCAGGCTGATGGCGACCGAAGGCCCAAGCTGCCGGCGGGCCTCGTCCATCAGGCCCTTGCCGATGCCGACGCCTTGCGCCGATTGCGACACGGCGAGCTCTGAGACGTAGCACACCCAGGAAAAATCGGTGATGGCCCTGATAACGCCGATCAGCGGCCTGCCTTCGATGTCGAGCCGCGCCGTGAGCACTAGGTTCGCGCCCGAAAGCATCGCCTGCAGCCGGGCGTCGTCATCGACGGGGCGTGTTTCGCCGAGCGTGGATTCGACCAGAACGCGGCGGAACTCGGCGACGTCGAGCTCAGGCTCCCTGGCATAGATAATCTTCGATTGTGCGGTCATGGGCGCAAGGTGCACCAACGGCAGCCGGTTTTAAAGACAGTGCCGCGCCGATCTTTCGATCGGGCCGCGCACCAACAGTTGCCTTTTATTTGCCGGCGGCTTTGTGTAAACCGGGCGCAGCAAACCCTGACGCAACGAATTCGATCAAGAAGGGCAAAAGCCATGGAAAAATTCACCAAGCTCACCGGCGTCGCCGCACCGATGCCGATCGTCAATGTCGACACCGACATGATCATCCCCAAGGATTATCTCAAGACGATCAAGCGCACCGGGCTCGGCAGCGGCCTGTTCGCCGAAATGCGCTACAAGGACGATGGCTCGGAAAACCCCGACTTCGTGCTCAACAAGCCAGCCTACCGCAAGGCGCAGATCCTGGTCGCCGGCGACAATTTCGGCTGCGGTTCGAGCCGCGAACACGCGCCGTGGGCGCTGCTCGATTTCGGCATTCGCTGCGTCATCTCGACGTCGTTCGCCGACATTTTCTACAACAACTGCTTCAAGAACGGAATCCTGCCGATCACCGTCAGCCCCGAAGACCTGGAGAAGCTGATGGACGACGCCTCGCGCGGCTCCAATGCGACGGTGTCGGTCGACCTCGAGGCCAAGGAAATCCGCGGCCCCGACGGCGGCGTGGTCACCTTCGACCTCGACGACTTCAAGCGCCACTGCCTGCTGAACGGTCTCGACGATATCGGCCTGACCATGGAGAAGGCCGGCGCCATCGCCTCGTTCGAGAAGAAGAACGCTGCCGAGCGTCCTTGGGCCTGAGTGGTACGAGATGGCCCGGCCGCCACAAAGCCGGGTTCGTGGCGGCTGAACGGAGGGGACAGTCATGACACGTTTTCTTCTTGCCGGCGCCTGCGCGCTGGCGTGGATGCTGATGCCGGTGGCCGGCGCGCAAGCACAGACCGACAAGATACTCGTGCCGGCAGAAGATCCGTCCGCCGCCGATCCGGGCGCGTCGAACAATGCGGCCCTGGCGGACGATGACAGCCAGGGGCCGGTCCCGTTCGAGGGCGGGCAGCTGACCATCACCCAGCCGGAGCAGGATGGCGAGAAGGTGCTGGCCTATGACGGCAAGCAGCTGGCCAGCAATTACGACGTGTTCTTCGACAGAACAGTCAAGGTCGGCGGCGTCGACGTGGCGCTGGTCGATGTCGGCGACGGCGGCAACCAGTGCGGCCCGGCCAAGGTCATCGTCTGGAAGCCGGAAGGCGGCGAGATACAAAGCCTCAAGGTCGAACAGGACGAATGCGGGGCGCCGCCGGCGGCGGTGGCCGACAACGCCATCTATTTCGTGCCGTATCTGTTGCCGGGCGATACGAAGCAAGCGCTGCAATGGTCGCCCAGCGACGGGCTGACGATCTCGGGCGACCTGACCTACGCGCCGGAGCCGGGTACGGACTGGAAGGACGTCGATCCGGCCAAATACCAGAACATCATCGACGCCTTCCACAATGAGGCCGTCTACAAGGCGGCGCAGACGCTGCTCGGCGACACCATGCCCGACATGGCAACCAGCCTGCTGGTCGGCGGCGGCACCGAAAAGACGGCGTCGGGCGCCTTCTACGCCACCGGCTGCGTGCCGCACGCATGCGGCAGCAATGACGGTTTCATGGCGGTCGACCCGGCCAAGCACACGCTCTACTTCGCCCGCCGCGGCGACAATGGCGAGCCGCAGGCCTGGCCGCCGGTGGCGGACTGGCCGGCGGATGTGAAGGAAGCAATGGACAAGGCGCAGGAGTCGGGGAACTAGGGTTTGCGGCAGCGCGGCGAACACTCGGTGTTCATGCTTGTTCCGTCGCGATCCGTCACACCCCCTCTGCCCTGCCGGGCATCTCCCGCTCAAGGGGGGAGATCAGACGTCACTCTGGCTTTCGCCAATCGCAAAGGTGGAAAGCGAGAAAGGCGTCCGAACTTGCTAATCTCCCCCCTTGAGGGGGAGATGGCCGGCAGGGCAGAGGGGGGTGCTGTCCCGCCGACGACCAAGATTTGCAGGGCCCATGGCCCGGCCGGCCCTTTCCCTGCAAAAGTGTCCGAAACCACAGCGAGGCTCCATGCGCACACTCATCTCCACCGGTTCGCCCTTCGAAAAAACCGCCGGCTATTCGCGCGCGGTGGTGCAGGGCGACTGGTGCTTCGTGTCGGGAACGACCGGCTACGACTATGCGACGATGACCATGCCGGAAACGGTGGAGGCGCAGACGCGCAATTGCCTGGCGACCATCGCGGAGGCGCTGAGGGATGGCGGCTTCGACATGGCCGATGTGGTGCGGGCGCATTACTACATCACAGACCGGGCCATCGTGGACGTCGTCTTCCCCATCCTCGGCGAGGCTTTCGGCGAGATCAGGCCGGCGGCGACGATGATCGTGTGCCAGCTCAACAAGCCGGAAATGAAGATCGAGATCGAAGTCACGGCGCTGCGGCGTACGGCTTGAGGAGGCAAAGCCATGACGGTCCGGCGCATCGTGGCCAATATCGGGACACCAGACGCGGCAGCGGCGAAACGCTTCTATCAGGACGTGCTTGGCCTCGATGTGCTGATGGATCAGGGCTGGATCGTCACCTTAGGCTCCGACGCACGGATGCAGGTGCAGATCAGCTTCATGGCCCAGGGCGGCTCCGGCACGCCGGTGCCGGACCTCTCCATCGAGGTCGACGATGTCGATGCGGCGCTGCAACGCATGAAGGCCGCCGGCTTTGCCATCGAGTATGGTCCCGCCGACGAACCCTGGGGCGTACGGCGGTTTTATGTGCGCGATCCGTTCGGCCGGTTGGTGAATATTTTGTCGCACAAGTGATTTGTTCCTCTCCCCCGCCTCTGGCCACGGCGAGGAACCCAGGTCTTGAGACGCGGGCGCCGTCGTAGCGTTCTTCATCCCCTTGCGCCGCAAGCTCTTGGCGTTTAGCAAGGCCGCGGTTTCTCCAAACAGTGTTGGGACGGTTCTCCATGGCTTCGAAAAATCTTCTCCTGCTCGCCGGCGACGGCATCGGCCCCGAGGCGATGGCCGAGGTGAAGAAGCTGATCGCGGCCATGAACGCAAAGCTCGGCAGCGGTTTTGCCACTGATGAAGGCTTGGTCGGCGGCTGTGCCTACGACGCGCATGGCGCGGCGATTTCGGATGCCGACATGGCAAAGGCGATGGCTGCGGACGCCGTGCTGTTCGGCGCCGTCGGCGGGCCGAAATGGGACAAGGTGCCTTACGAGGTGCGTCCCGAGGCCGGGTTGCTACGGCTGCGCAAGGATATGGAGCTGTTCGCCAATCTCCGGCCCGCCATCTGCTATCCGGCGCTGGCCGCGTCGTCCTCGCTGAAGCAGGAAGTCGTCGAGGGCCTCGACATATTGATCGTGCGCGAGCTTACCGGCGGCGTCTATTTCGGCGAGCCGAAGCAGATCATCGATCTCGGCAACGGCCAGAAGCGCGGGATCGACACGCAGGTCTACGACACGTTCGAGATCGAGCGGATTTCGGGCGTCGCCTTCGAGCTGGCGCGCACGCGCAAGAACCACGTGACATCGATGGAAAAGCGCAACGTCATGAAATCCGGCGTGCTGTGGAACGAGGTCGTCACCCAGACCCAGAAGACTCGCTATGCCGACGTCAAGCTCGACCACATGCTGGCCGATGCCGGCGGCATGCAGTTGGTGCGCTGGCCAAAGCAGTTCGACGTCATCGTCACCGACAATCTGTTCGGCGACATGCTGTCCGACATCGCCGCCATGCTGACCGGATCGATCGGCATGCTGCCGTCGGCCTCGCTCGGCGCGCCCGATGTGAAGACCAGGAAGCGCAAGGCGCTGTACGAGCCGGTGCATGGCTCGGCGCCCGACATTGCCGGACAGGGCATCGCCAACCCGATCGCCATGATCGCGTCGTTTGCCATGTGCATGCGATATTCCTTCGGCATGGTCGATGAGGCCGACAAGCTCGAAGGCGCAATAGCCGCCGTGCTCGACGACGGGCTCCGGACGAAGGATATTTTGTCCGAGGGCATGACCGAAGTCGGCACTGTCGCAATGGGCGATGCCATCATCGCCAAGTTCCTGGCTTAGCGGCCGACTCAGCGGATCTCGCCGGCCAGCCGTTTCAGCAGGCCGACGAGTTGCGCCTCATCCACGGTTGAGAAAAAAGCAGCGTCGGCGGCTTCGACGGCGACGATAGCGCGCTGGACTGCGGCCGTCCCCGTCGTGGAGACGCGGATCACCTTGGCGCGGGAATCCCGCGGGTCGGTGTCCCGCACAATCAGTCCCTTTGCCTCAAGCCGGGCGACGACGTCCGACGTCATCTTCACCTCGGTGCCGGCCTGCGCGGCGAGTTGGACCTGGTTGGGCGGCTCGCCATATCGGCCGAGCCACATCGCCGAAGCCAGCAGCACGAACTGGACATGGGTAAGGTCAAGCGGGGCCAGCGCCGCCGTCATGACGCGCTGCCAGCGCATGGTGGTTCGCCAGAGCAGCAAGCCGGGGCTCTCGGATGGTCCGCTGAAGCGCGTGTTCAGATCCCCTTGATCAGCCACCGTTCGCCAACACCATTGCCTGCTCGAACAGTTTAGCCATCGAAGTGTCGAAATCGCCGCTGATCTGCGGCCCGAGCTCTGGTCCGACCTCGGCGGTCGATGGGCCGGAAATATCGAGGCGATGCGTCACTTGAGTGCCACCCTCGACCGGCGTCAGCGTATGCCTGAACAACAGTTTCGTGTCGCCGAACGAGGTCTCGTCGGCATAGGTTACAGCGTCGACGAGGTCGACGATCGTCGATTCGAAGGTGTCCTGCCCGACGGGCGTTACAGAGACGCGGGTGCCCTTGGCGAACGGGCCGTGCAGTACGAAGGTATCGGACCCTTCGTAGGTGAGGCGGCCTTCGTGAAGCGCCTTGAGCGCGTTCCAGATGGCCTGCGCCGAAAGGGGGGGAATTGCGGTGTACTCGTTGGTCCACATTTGTCTTGGCCCATCATCCGTTTTCGATCGTCGATTTGATGATTGCACAGATTATCTGTGCACAGAGTAAATGGCAAGAGAAATATTTCGTTCGTTCGGTCAAAACAGCAGCTGCCTTCCCGGCTGCGACCTAAGCCATTGTTATAGCACGGCTGTCCGCAAACAGCCGGCTGCTCATTTCTTGGTGCGGGTCTAGGCTCCGCCTCCTCCAGGCACCGGCCCCCACTGGTTTTCGTGGGCCTGGGTCGGGATCAATCCGAGTATCAGCGCGAGGATCAGCGTAGCCGGAGCGAACATGAAGGTGATTGCGAAGTAAGGTATTGCCAGCCAGCCGGTCAGGCCGATGTCGTGCAAGCGGCGCATGACGAGCCCGACCCAGGGCAGGAACGTCGCTAGCCAAAACAGCCCCCAGACGCCGATCATCACAATCGGCCAGTTGCCGGCTTCGAAATTGCCGACGGCCTGGTCGGCGAGGGCGCCGGCAATTCCGACCAGGATGAAGCTGACGGTCCAGAACAGGCAGTAGCCCCAGAATTCCTTGCGGCGGGCGCGTTCGGCGAAGTTGATGTAGTTGCGCGTCACGCCTCGCCAGAAATAACCCGGCATTCCGCTATCGCGAACCGCGCCGTCTTCCGCCAGGCGGCCGAAATGCTGTGGCGCGGCTGAAGCGGCAGCCGCCTTGGGCGGCGCGGCGCTTGCCGCTGGCGCAGCGGTGGCGGGACTGGCGGGCTGGGCGCGGATTGAAAAAACGTCGCGCGCCTGACCGCTTGCCGGCAGAAACTCGACCACAGCGCCGTTCGCGATCACGGTATCACGGCGCAGATCCTCGCGCGCGAAGGTGTAGCGGTTGCCGTCCGCCCCGGTGATGAAGCCGAAACCCTGGGCCTCGTCATAGTGAAGAACTTCGCCGCGCATTTAGCCTCGCCCCCGTGTAGGCACAGACTGTTCAAAGTTGCGGCGGACTGCAAGGGGGTGGACGAAATGGAGGGCAAACGGTTCAGGCATGAGTTGCTTTATTTTCCGGTGCGTTGGCGCTGCCCCTCACCTGCCTGCCGGCATCCTCTCCCCGTATAGTGACGGGGAGAGGGGTCGCTGTTATCGACGATTCCGCCAATCGCCAACGCTGCAAGAAGAGCGCCAAGGCTGCGGTCCGCCCTTTCTCCCGTCACTATACGGGGAGAAATGCCCGGCAGGGCAATGAGGGGCAGCGCCTGCATCTTTAATTGGCCGATAAGAGCCTCAAACCGGCCGCTTCTTCGGCTTCTTGTTCTTCGGCGGTCCCGCCTTGTCGAATTTCGGTTTCCCGGCCCAAGGCTTTGCATCGCCGGCGGGCCGTTCCCGCTTCTCGAATTTCGGCTTGTGTGCGCTTTGCGGCGCCTCGAACGGGCGCTTGCCGCGATGCGGCTTCTTGTCGGGCTTCGGCGCCTGGTAGCCGGCGCGCGACAGGTCGGGCGTGCCGTCCAGCCGCTTCACCACGATGTTGCCCTGCAGCTTCTTGTCGGGGCCGAGGGCGGCGAGGAAGCGATCGGCCCAGTCGGCCGCGATCTGCACGTAGGTCTCATCCTGCTGCATCTTGATGGAGCCGATCTCGCGCTTGGAGATGTTGCCGGTGCGGCACAGCATCGGGATCAGCCAGCGCGGCTCGGCATTCTGCTTGCGCCCGATCGACAGCGAGAACCAGACGCTGTCGCCGAAATCGTCGCGCCGGCCTGGCGCTTCATCGCGGCGCTCGAATTTTTCGCCCGCCGGTTTGTCACGCGAAGGCGTGAACGGTGCGACCTCCGTCAGTTCCTCGGGCGCCGAGCGGCTGGCGCGGCATTGGCGCACGAAGGCGGCGGCCACCTGTTCGGCGCCATGCCTGGCCAGAAGCGCGTCGATGAAGCCGCGCTCGTCCTCGGCAATCGGCTCTTCGAAGGCTGGATCGGCAAGGATGCGCTCGTCGTCGCGCTTGATGACTTCGTCGGCGGAGGGCGGGCTCGCCCATGTCGCCTTCAGCCCGGCATTCTGCAGCAGCCGTTCGGTGCGCTTGCGGGCGCCGTTGGGCACGATCAGCGCGCTGACGCCCTTGCGTCCGGCTCGGCCGGTTCGGCCGCTGCGGTGCAGCAGCGTTTCGGGATTGGTCGGCAGATCGGCGTGGATGACCAGTTCGAGATTGGGCAGGTCGATGCCGCGCGCTGCGACGTCCGTGGCAATGCAGACTTTGGCGCGGCCGTCCCGCATCGCCTGCAGCGCGTGGGTGCGTTCGTTCTGGCTGAGCTCGCCCGACAGTGCGACGACGGAAAAATTGCGGTTGTTGAAGCGTGCCGTCAGATGATTGACGGCGGCGCGGGTGTTGCAGAACACCAGCGCGTTCTTCGCCTCGTAAAAGCGCAGCACGTTGATGATGGCGTTCTCGCGGTCGGGATAGGCGACATTCAGCGCCCGGTATTCGATATCGAGATGCTGCTTTTCCTCGCCGCCGGCCGAGATGCGTACGGCGTCGCGCTGATAGCCTTGCGCCAGCGTGGCGATCGAGCGCGGCACGGTGGCCGAAAACATCAGCGTGCGGCGCTGAGCCGGTGCGGCATCGAGGATGAATTCGAGGTCCTCGCGAAAGCCGAGGTCGAGCATCTCGTCGGCCTCGTCCAGCACCACGGCTTTCAGCGCCGACATGTCGAGGGAGTTGCGGGTGATGTGGTCGCGCAGGCGGCCGGGCGTGCCGACGACGATGTGGGCGCCGCGCTCCAGCACGCGCCGTTCGGAGCGCATGTCCATGCCGCCGACGCAGGACGCGACGGTGGCGCCGGTCGGCGCGTAGAGCCATTGCAATTCGCGCATCACCTGCAGAGCGAGCTCGCGCGTCGGCGCCACGGCCAGCGCCAGCGGTGCGCCAGCCTGGTCAAAACGCTCGGCGCTTCCAAGAAGGGTCGGCGCCAAAGCGAGGCCGAAGGCGACGGTCTTGCCTGAGCCGGTCTGCGCCGACACCAGAGCGTCGGACTCGCCGAGCTCCAGCACGGCCTTCTGCACTGGCGTCAGCTCGGTATAGCCGCGTTTTTCCAGCGCTTCTGCCAGCGCAGGAACAATAGCTTCGAAATTGGACATCTCACTCTTTCGGAATTCAGGGTCTGGGCTCATCATGGAGCACATGCCGGGGCTGACGCACGCCAGCCAAACACTATTTGGGCGTTCGTACTTCTTGCGGCCGCTATTGTACAGGGCAGGCGTGTGCCTGGCCGCAATTGACTCCTGACGCAAACCGCGTAAAAGCCGGCATCGAACGGGATCATTTTCGATGCGCGGCCTTCTGATGGCTCTTCTTGCCTTCGACTTCCCCGGCCACAATCATGGGGCCGGGCGCGTCGGCGCGTCTTACCGTTCCAGCAAAACCATGGCCAAAAAAACCACCACCACGGTGTGATTCCCTTGGCCTAACCACCCTCTCCCGGGTCCGGCCCGGGGGACGGACCCGCATTGGCCGGCGGGTTTTCTCCAAAAACCAAGCGGAGAGGGACAGGAGATTTCTGATGAGTTTCAAGGTTGCGGTAGTCGGCGCCACGGGCAATGTGGGTCGCGAAATGCTCAACATACTGGAAGAGCGCGGCTTTCCGGTAAGCGAAGTCGTGGCGCTGGCCTCGCGGCGCAGCCAGGGCACCGAAGTGTCGTTCGGCGACCGTTCGCTGAAGGTCAAGACGCTCGACCAGTATGATTTTTCCGACACCGACATCTGCATCATGTCGGCCGGCGGCAACGTCTCGAAGGAGTGGTCGCCGAAGATCGGCAAGCAGGGCTGCGTCGTCATCGATAACTCGTCGGCCTTCCGCTATGATCAGGACGTGCCGCTGATCGTGCCGGAAGTGAACCCGGATGCGATCTCGCTGTTCACCCGCAAGAACATCATCGCCAATCCGAACTGCTCGACGGCGCAGCTGGTCGTGGCGCTGAAGCCGCTGCACGATGTCGCCACCATCAAGCGCGTCGTCGTCGCCACCTATCAATCGGTATCCGGCGCCGGCAAGGAAGGCATGGACGAACTCTTTACACAGACCCGCGCGGTGTTCGTCGCCGATGGCGTCGAGGTCAAGAAGTTCACCAAGCGCATCGCCTTCAACGTCATTCCGCATATCGACGTCTTCCTCGACGACGGCTCGACCAAGGAAGAGTGGAAGATGGTCGCCGAGACCAAGAAGATGCTCGACCCCAAGATCAAGCTGACGGCGACCTGTGTGCGCGTGCCGGTGTTCATCGGCCATTCCGAAGCCGTCAACATCGAGTTCGAAAAGCCGATCACCGCCGACGAGGCGCGCGATATCCTGCGCGAAGCGCCGGGCTGCCAGGTCTTGGACAAGCGCGAGGATGGCGGCTACATCACGCCGCTGGAATCGGCCGGCGAGGACGCCACCTTCATCTCGCGCATCCGCGAGGATTCGACCATCGACAACGGCCTGTCGATGTGGATCGTCTCCGACAATCTGCGCAAGGGCGCGGCGCTCAACGCGGTGCAGATCGCCGAGCTTCTGGTCGAGCGCGGCCTGATCCAGCCGAAGAAGAAGGCGGCATAGTTTATTCGCTCACGGGCCGTATCTCCGCTGCCGCGGCGGGCCCTCCGCGGGGGCGCCGGAAAGCCGGCGGCCCGCAGTCGCGGGCTCGGCCTTCGGCCGAAGCCTTCCTTCTCCCGTTCACGGGGAGAAGGTCCCGGCAGGGGGATGAGGGCAGCGCTGACCTCTGTTGAGACGCCTTTGAACGATCCCACCAAAATCGTGCTGCGACCCGCCACGGCTTTGGATGCCGCGACCATCGCCATTGTCATGCGGGCCGCACTTGGCTCGTTCTCCTGGATGCCGGTCATCCACACGCCGGATGAGGATCTTGCCTTCATCCGCGAGATCGTGCTGTCCCGGCAGCAGGTGACGGTCGCCGAGGCCGGCACCGGCATTGTCGGCTTCATTGCCCTGAGCGGCGATTGGGTGGAACAGCTCTATCTCGACCCCGCCTGGACGGGGCAAGGCATAGGCAGCCGGCTGCTGGTGCAAGCGACCGCCGCGCTACGGATCGTTAAACTGCATTGCTTCCAGGCCAACACCGGCGCGCGTCGCTTCTACGAGCGCCATGGCTTTCGCCCCGAGGCGTTCGGCGCGGGCACCACCAACGAAGAAGGCCTGCCGGATATTCTCTACGTGCGTCGAGCTTGATATTCAGCCGGCGTTATCCTTGGCCAGTTGGCGCAATAACTCCATCGCTTCCTCGGCCCGCTCAGCGGGCACGAACAGATGGTCATGATAGAAAGCAGAGACCGGATTGACGCCCATGCCGGCGGCGGCAAGCCGGGCGGTGATGGCGGCGAGGAAGCCGACGGCTTCCAGCGAGGAGTGGACGTTCAGGGTGATCATGCGGCAGCGGAACGAAGCGGTCAGCCCGGCCGCCCGTGCCGCGTCCTCGGTCACGATCAGTGTCACACCCTCGCGCTCGCGAAAGACCATCACGGGATCGAGGCCTGCCTGCCGGCTGATTCCAGGTGTGAGCGTAGCGAACACGTAGACGTCCGGCAGCAGTTCCGGCGTCATCGCCGCCAGCAGCTTTTTCAGATCAGTCTCGCCGGCCATTCGCTCGTCTCTCGCCCAGCCCTATCAATAGCCGTGACTGGTGGATGTCGATAGTCCGTCAAGGTGGAGGGACAGCGCCCCCCTCTGCCCTGCCGGGCATCTCCCCCGCAAGCAGGGAGATCGGCGGTTTCGATGCTCCGCTCATTCATGGAACATTGCCGAAGCGGTCGAGCGTGTAATCTCCCCCCTTGCGGGGGAGATGGCCGGCAGGCCAGAGGGGGGTGTGAAGGATCGCCACGCAGCGGCTTTTGCTTGCTGCTACCCAAAAAGAATCCGCACCCTGTAGGATCGCCGCCCCATCGCTCGTCCTTGGTCCGAAGCCAGCAAACGGCTCGAACCGCTTAGGAGGGAACACCCGTGAGTATTTCTCAAACCATGCCCGTCTCATCGGGCGCCCTGTGGACCGGCCGCGTGCTCAGCGGCCTCATCATCCTGTTTATGATCTTCGACGGCGTCATCAAGCTGCCGCCGCTCGATGTCGTCACCCAGACCATGGTGCCGCTCGGCTGGCCGGCCGATGTCAATGTCGCGCGCACGCTCGGCATTATCGGGCTGATCTCGACCGCGCTCTATGCGCTGCCCCGCACCTCGGTGCTCGGCGCCATCCTGCTCACCGGCTATCTCGGCGGCGCCATCGCCACAAATATGCGCGTCGGCAGCCCGTTGTTTTCGCACACGCTGTTTAGCGTCTATCTCGGCATCATCCTGTGGGGCGGTCTCTATCTGCGCGACCCAAGCGTGCGCGCCCTGATCCCGTTCAGCCGTTAAGCGAGGAGAAAAACATGCTCAGCACCATTCTCATCCTCCTGGTCGTCATCATCGCCGCCGTGCTCATCTATGCGGCGACGAGGTCGAATGATTTCGTCACCGCCCGCACCGCCCGCACCGCCCGCATCAAGGCCGCGCCGGAAGCGATCTTTCCGCTGATCAACAATTTCAAGCACTGGCCGGAATGGTCACCCTACGAAAAGCTCGACCCGCTGATGAAGCGCACGCTGTCGGGCGCTGATGCCGGCAAGGGCGCCGCCTACGCCTGGGAAGGCAATGCCAAGGCCGGCAAGGGACGCATGGAGATCGTCAATTCCGTGCCATCCTCGCTGGTGTCGCTGAAGCTCGACTTCGAGAAGCCGTTCCGGGCCAGCAACAGCGTCGACTTCACCCTGAAGCCCTCGGGCGACACCACCGCAGTCACCTGGGCAATGCGCGGCAGCCGGCCCTTCATTGCCAAGCTGATGGGCCTGTTCATGAGTTTCGATACGCTGATCGGCAAGGATTTCGAGGCTGGCCTCGCCAATCTGAAAAAGGCAGCCGAAAGGTAGAAAAGCCTGGATTTTCAACAAGCTCGGCGGCGGTCGGCACGAATGTGACCGGCGCGGACACCGCGATCTCTCACGTCATCGGGATCAAATCAGCCGTCTGGGAGTTAGAGCCGTGGCGGCGAGGACGGCGATCCGCGTGAGAGAGGAACGATAATGAAAAGAGCGATGATCATTCTGGTACTGGCGACCGCACTGGGTGCGTGCTCGCAAACCGAAAAGGGTGCCGCGGTCGGCGGCCTCGGCGGCGCGGCGGTTGGCGCAGCTGTGGCAAATGATCCGGTTCAGGGCGCCGTCGTCGGCGGCGCCGTCGGCGCCGTGGCCGGCGCGCTGATCGGCCGTGCCAGCGAAAGCGGTCAATGTCGCTACCGCGGCCGCAACGGGCGCACCTACATCGCCAGCTGCCCCGACGGTTATTGAACACAGCCAGGTCCAACATCGGAAACCGGCGGCTATAGATCGCCGGTTTCGCTGTTGCCTAAGGCAGCTGGACCATGGCTGCCTGCGCTACAGCAATCCCCGGATATGCTCCCAAGCCAGGCGGCCCAGGCGTGTGTCGGCGTCGTCATTGCCGCCATGGGCGTGCAGCCCCGAGCGCGGCGTGTTTTCGCCCGGCAGCAGAATGCGGTGGCCGGCGTCGGGCACTGAGACGAGGCAGGTGGTCATTGCTGTGTCCTGGCGACGCCGAACGATCGACTGGGCAAAATCCAGCGATGGCCATAGCGCGTCGTCGCCGCCCGCAACCAGAACAATGTCGGCTGAAATAGCTTCGGCGGGAATGGCAGCCTTGGCCGCTGCGTCCTTGAAGGTTTGCAAGGCACGTAGGAAGAGCCCCCGGTAGGACACCAGACCATCGACATACTCAGCGTTCCAAGCGGGATTGCTTGGGACAAACGGCAAAGGAATCCCCTCGAGCGTCCACGACGATCGTTCCGGCCAGCTGACGCCGTCGCGGCCCGGCCCGATATTGCCCCAGACCACCGATGTCGGGCTGATCGCAACCACGAGGCCGATGCGTGGATCGTGAGCCGCCGCAAGCAGGGAGGCCTCGGCGCCTTTCGAGGTCCCGACATAGACGATGCGCCGGCATCCCATCTGGACAAGATAGTCGGTCGCCGCGAAAAACGTTTCGAGCGGGATCTCGCAAATGCCGGGCACCTGACCTTCGCCGCCAAACCATTGCAGCGCGAGAGCGGATGCTCGTTCCTTGGCAAAGAGCCGGGCGCGGGTGACGTCGATGCGGCCGCTCGATCCGCTGAGCACGACGACGCCTGTCGTGGCGCCGGCGCATCGCAACAGCGTTCCGGCTACGCCGCCGAAAAGGGTCTCTTCCGTGACGGTCCGCTCAGTCATCTTTCGTTCGAACGCATATGACATCGCCGCACATTAGCAAAACGGCGGGCACAGGCCCGCCGTTTTGTCGATGCGATGACGCGATGCTTATTCGGCGGTGGCGGCTTCCGCTTCGGCCGGGGCTGCAGCAGCGGCGGCAACGGCGGCGGCAGCGTCTTCCTGGGCCTTCTTCAGCAGAGAGGCGCGTTCCTGCGCCTTCTTGCCGGGCTCGGCCTTCTTCGGGTTGGAGCGGGCTTCGCGCTTGAGGAGGCCGGCCTCATCGAGGAAGCGCAGCACGCGGTCGGTCGGCTGGGCGCCGTGCGACAGCCAATGCTTGACGCGGTCGGCGTCGACCTTGACGCGCTCGCCGTCCTTGGGCAGCAGCGGGTTCCACGAGCCGATCGACTCGATGAACCGGCCGTCGCGCGGCGAACGGGCGTCGGCGATGACGACGTGGTAGTAAGGGCGCTTCTTCGAGCCCGCACGGGCCAGTCTGATCTTCAAGGGCATTTCATTTCTCCTAAAATTTCTGATCTCAGTGTTGGGTTAATGGCTTTGTCTGGTGCAGGCCGTTGTCCCAAAACCGCTGCGCACTTTTGGGCGACATGCACTTTGTTAGCCGGTTTTGCTTGCGCCGTTGGACGCGGCGATCTGCTCGTGATGGCGGATCACTTCGCGGACGACGAAGTTGAGGAATTTTTCCGCGAAATCGGGGTCGAGATGGGCGTCCTTCGCCAACTGGCGAAGGCGGGTGATCTGCTCCTGCTCGCGCGCCGGGTCGGCGGGCGGCAGGCCATGCTCGGCCTTGAGCACGCCGACCGCCTTGGTGCAGCGGAAGCGCTCGGCCAGCATATGGATGAGGGCGGCGTCGATGTTGTCGATCGAGGCGCGATAGCCGGCCAGGATGGTGCGTGCGTGGGCCATGCTCTTTTCTTCGTTCATAGCGTCCTCACTTCTTCTTTCCGAGCCCGGGCAGACCACCGCCGCCAAGGCCGGGAAGCTTCATGCCGCTGGGCAGACCGGGCAGGCCACCGCCGCTCGGGGTGGGCAGGCCCTTCATGCCGCCAAGACCGGGCATCTGCTTCTGCAAGGCTTCGAGCTGCTTGGGATCCATCTTGGAGAGGTCGGGCATGCCGCCGCCCATCATGCCCCCGGGGCCGCCCGGCATCATGCCGCCGAGGCCCATCTTGGAGGCAAGGCCGCCCATCATGCCGCGCATCAGGCCGCCGCCTTTGCCCTTGCCGCCCATCGCCTTCATCATGTCGGCCATGCCGCGATGCATCTTCAAGAGCTTGTTGATCTCGGCCGCATCGGTGCCGGAGCCGGCGGCGATGCGCTTCTTGCGCGAATGTTTCAGCATGTCCGGATTGGCGCGCTCGGCCTTGGTCATCGACGAGATGATGGCGAGTTGGCGGCCGAACATCTTGTCGTCGAGGCCGGCGGCCGCCATCTGGTCCTTCATTTTGCCCATGCCGGGCATCATGCCCATGATGCCGCCCATGCCGCCCATTTTCGACATTTGCTGAAGCTGGCCGGCAAGGTCGTTCAGGTCGAACTTGCCCGACTGCATCTTTTTGGCCATCGCCGCCGCCTGCTCGGCGTCGATGTTTTCGGCGGCCTTTTCGACCAGCGAGACGATGTCGCCCATGCCGAGGATGCGGTCTGCAATACGCTTGGGGTGGAATTCCTCCAGCCCGTCCATCTTTTCGCCGGTGCCGATCAGCTTGATCGGCTTGCCGGTGACGGCGCGCATCGAAAGCGCGGCACCGCCACGGCCATCGCCGTCCATGCGGGTCAGCACCAGGCCGGTGATGCCGACGCGCTCGTCGAAGCTTTTGGCAAGGTTGACGGCGTCCTGGCCGGTCAGCGAATCCGCAACCAGCAGGATTTCGTGCGGGCTCGACATCTTCTTGATGTCGGCCATCTCCACCATCAGCGGCTCATCGATATGGGTGCGGCCGGCGGTGTCGAGGATGACGACGTCATGACCGCCGAGCTTGGCTGCCTGGACGGCGCGCCTGGCGATGTCGACCGGGTTCTGGCCCGCAATGACAGGCAGGGTCGCGACTTTGACCTGCTCGCCGAGCTGGCGCAGCTGCTCTTGCGCCGCGGGCCGCCGCGTGTCGAGCGAGGCCATCAGAACCTTCTTGTTCTGGCGCTCGGTCAGGCGCTTGGCGATCTTGGCGGAGGTCGTCGTCTTGCCGGAGCCCTGCAGGCCGACCATCATGATGACGACCGGCGCCGGCGCATTGAGGTCGATGGCGACGCCCTCGGCGCCGAGCATGTCGACCAACTCGTCATGGACGATCTTGACGACCATCTGTCCGGGCTTGATCGACTTGACGACAGCCGCGCCGACGGCCTTCTCGCGCACCTTGTCGGTGAAGGAACGCACCACTTCCAGCGCAACGTCGGCTTCGAGCAGCGCACGGCGCACCTCGCGCAACGCCGCCGAGACATCAGCCTCCGACAGCGCGCCGCGGCCGGTCAGGCCGTTCAGGATGGAGCCAAGGCGCTCCTGAAGTGATTCAAACATTGGTCAACCCGCCGCGCGAGAGCGCCTTGGATTCATGGTGATCCCTGTCGGGCCGATGGCCCTCCACGCCTCTTGTGCGCTCCTGCAACGAGTTAAACATTCCGTTTCCTTTTTCTCAGGCACCCCGATGGTGCCCGAGAGGTAGTGCGTTCGCGCCGCTCATCCAAGCAAAGCTCAAAACCAAAAAGCACCCGGGGGCGCTCAGCGCTGCCGGATGTTGGCCTCCAGGATCTGTTTACAGCACCCACCTCAAAAGGTTTTGGCGTCCTGGTCGGCTTGCTCGGAGGGATACTCGTCGCGGATTTCGGGGCTGTAGACAGGAAATCGGCCGAAGAGTCAAGACAAGGGCGGCTTGCCGGTCTCTGGATCGTTCCCTGTTTAGTTCACCCTGCATCCCGAGGGTCGGCCGTAACCTTCAGCGGCGAGCGCGGGTGCAGAAGCAGCAGGATCGTCAGCAAGGTGCAGACGATACCGATGGCGGCGATGATGACGGCATCCGTCGTCGTCCAGTCCGGACCTTCCAGCGGCTTGGCGTTGAACAGGGCGAAGGAATTGTAGTTCTCCTGATGCGAGATCAGCAGGAAGCCGGTGAGATTGTTGCCGAGATGGGCGCCGAAGGCGGCGCCGAGATTGCCGGTGACATAAACCACCAGCGTCAACAGCAAGGCGAAGGCGGCGATCGAGGTCAGCACGCAGGCGTTGATGGCGGGGGTCGAGCCCGGGCTCCAATGCAAGGAGGTGAACAGCAAAGCGGGCAATAGCGCCCACACGTAAGGGCTCTCGAAGCGCCTGGCCAGGCCGCGCACCAGATAGCCGCGAAACAGCATCTCCTCGGACGAGGTCTGCAGCAGGGTCAGCGCCACGATCGGGAGCAGGAACAGCAGCCAGGTCGACAGGTTGATCGTGCCGCGGGCGATTTCGGGCTGTAGCCAGTAGAGCAGGATTTCGGAAAGCGCCGATGTGATCAGCACCGCGACCAGGCCCTTGAGGAAGCCCGACAAGGACAGGCGGCGGCTGGCACCGAAAAGCGCCGAGAGCGGCTCGCCATGGACGAAACGCATGGCAAGCCAGAG
This sequence comes from Mesorhizobium sp. LNJC391B00, assembly GCF_000502535.1. Taxonomy (NCBI): domain Bacteria; kingdom Pseudomonadati; phylum Pseudomonadota; class Alphaproteobacteria; order Hyphomicrobiales; family Phyllobacteriaceae; genus Mesorhizobium; species Mesorhizobium sp. LNJC391B00. Next base: position 367,131 of record NZ_AYWI01000004.1, on the reverse strand, counting down.
GCCGAGCCAGATGCCGGCAAACGAGGTGAGTGCGGTGAGTATGCCGATGGGCGAGCCCAGAAAGCCCTGAAGCGGCCCGCGCGGATCGCCCGGCAATACATGCCAGAGGATGGCGACATAGGTGCCGCCAAGCACCACAACCAGGGTGATCGCCACCCAGAACAGGACGACGACCGCCGTTCCGATTAGCAGCCGCGGCAGGTTCGTCTTTTCGGTGGCCGTGTTGCGATAGCGCTCGAAGGCGGTTGGATCTGATATCACGCGAGTTCCTCTGCCGAACGCATCGGGTCGCATGATCTAGGGGATCGTCGGCTCTCGCGCAATTGCTGCTGTTTCAGCGAGCCCTTGTGCCGCCCTCAGCCTCGGCAGGAGGGCGGCACGAGTTCACTTGTCATTCTTTCCAGGCAAAATCAGCGCACGACGTACATGATGCGCCGTGTCTGCGGGTCGACCAGCGCCTGCTGGCCATTCACATAGACGTAGCGGTAGCGGTAGTCGGGGATTTCGCGTAGTTCGACCGTGTCGGGCAAGGTAGCGCCGGTCACCACCTCGCCCTCGAGATAGACAGGATCGAGCCGGTGCGTGCTGACATAGGTGCCGACTTCCGCCGGTGGCCTGTCGATGGCGTCGACGGGGCCGTCGTCGGACAGAATCGCACCGGTATAGGTATCGGGATAATCATCCTGCGGCGGTGTAACCACGGTGATGGCGGCGTCGGCGGGGCGGCGTGTCAGAACGACCCGGTTGCCGCCGAAATCGGCCGTGACATAGTCGGAATAGACCCAGCCCTGGCCTCCGGCTTCGGCAATGGTGCACCATTTGCTGTTTTCGATGCAGCCATTGAGCGTCGCCGACTGGCCGGCGGCGAGCACGCCGATCACAGGATATTGCGGGCCGGGGCCGGCGCGCACATTAAGATCGGTGACGGCCGAGACGGCGGTATCGGCGAGTGCCGCACCCGACATCGCGACAAGCGCCCCGGCGACGGCCGGAAACAATATGCGTCTCATGGTTTCTCTCCCTTTCATGGTCCCTCGCGACACCAAACGAAACCAGAGCGCATGCGTTCCGGCTAAAATACCGACGCCAGCTCACGATTTGTTCCGGTTTCTTTCGGCAAACCGGTCAAAAGCTCATGCACGAAGCTGAGTTTCTGCGCCGTCACGTCCGAAATGACGAAGGGATAAAGATCGGGCAGGCCCATGCAGCGGTTGATCGAGTTGGAGGCTTCCGAGAGTACCAGCCAGCGGGCGAGAATCTTTCCGAACGGCTCGGGCACGGCGTTGGGTTCCGCGGGCGCCGCCTGCAACCGGCCGCCGGTGTCGCCTTGCGGCAGCACATTGGTCTCCATCGTCTCAAGCTGGCCGAGTGGAAAATTCAGCGCGTGCACCATCTCCAGCGTGTCGGTGATGTGGAGATGGTGCGCCCAGGTCTCGGCCCAGTCCTCCCATGGATGCGACGTCGCATAGGCGGAGATGTGGTTCTGCTGCCAGTCGGGCGCAGCGCCATTGGCGTAATAGGCCTTCAGCGCCTGCTCGTAGTCCGGGCGTTCGTCGCCGAACAGCGCCCGGAAGGCTTCGAGCCGTTGCGGCACGTCGCGGATCAGCCGGTCCCAGTAGTAATGGCCAAGCTCATGACGGAAATGACCGAGCAGCGTGCGGTAATTTTCGCCCATCTCGACGCGCCGCCGCTCGCGCTCGGCCGAGTCCGCCTCGGCGACGTTGAGCGTGATCAGGCCGTTGTCGTGGCCGGTAAGGATGCGTTCGCCGCCGGGACCGCCGCCGATCGGATCGGCAATGAAGTCGAAGGCGAGGCCGATTTCATCGCCGTGCTTGTGCTTGGGCGCTACCGGAAGGCCGAAGGCGAGCAGCGAATAGACGGCGCGCTTCTTGGCCGCCTCGACGCGAATCCAGCGGCGGCGGTTGCCGTCGACGGAGAGGTCGGGGATCAGCTGGTTCAGCACGCAGGCGCGGCAGTAAGTATGGCCCGGTTCGGCCATCCAGTTGCAGGCGCATTCATCCGCATTGGTGCAGTGGAAGATGCCGTCGACATCAGACAAGGCAAAGCGCGCATGCTCGGGATCGTAAAGCACGAGACTCCCGCAATTCAGGCACTGCGCATTCTCGAAGTAGAGGCGGTGGCCGCAATGCGGGCAGTCGAACAGTTTCATGTCGATCTCGATGCGTCAGGCGTTGGCGTATGGCGTCAGAGGAGGAATATGGTGCGGAGCGGCGCCTCGCCCAAACGCCCGCCACGGGCCGCCGTTCCATGCCCCCGTCACCTCTTTTTACCCGAGCAGCGAATTCGCCTGCCCGGCGCCGGGCGTTTCGGCCACAATAAGCACTTGATCGTAAGCAAATTCCGCTGCATTGGCCAGGGTAGCGCCGGGGGTACGGTGACAATGGCGCGTTTCGCTGGCAAGTTCGCAACCGGGACGTGATTCAGGCAATCAGGAGAGAAAGCATGGCATTGCTTGCCAAGGGAAAGATTATTGCTGCCGCGGTGGTCGCGGTACTCGCGCTGGCGACGGGCGCGCAGGCGGCGGCCAGCTGCGGCAAGACCGGCGCGGGCTTCGAAGCGTGGAAGCAGGACTTTGCCGCGCAGGCCAGGTCCGAAGGTGTTGGTGGGAAGGGTCTGGCTGCTCTGGCCGGTGCCAGCTACGCGACAAAGACAATCTCCGTCGACCGCGCCATCCACAAGGCGTTCAGCGGTTCGGTGGACGCCTTCATGAAGCGCCGTGGCGGAGCTGCGATCATTTCCAGGGGCCGTGCGCTGAAGAAGTCGAATGCGGCGATGTTCGACAGGATCGAGAGCAATTACGGGGTGTCGCCGGGCGTGTTGCTGGCCATCTGGGGCATGGAAACCGGCTTCGGAGCCTCCCTGGGCAACCAGAACACGGTCTCCGCCATTCTGACGCTTGCCTATGATTGCCGTCGCCCGGGGTTCTTTTACCCGCACGCCATTGCGGCGCTGAAGCTGGTCGATCGCGGCGCGCTGAGCGCCTCGTCGGTCGGCGCTGCGCATGGCGAGATCGGCCATACGCAGTTCCTGCCCGGCAATGTCCTGAAGTATGGCGTCGGCAACGGAAATCTGCGCGACAAGGCGACGGCCTTGGCTTCGACGGCCAACTTCCTCAAGGCTCATGGCTGGCGGGCGGGTGCGAGCGCGAGTGCGAATATGGGGGCCATCGCCGGCTGGAATTCCGCCAGCGTCTACCAGCAGGCCATCGCCCAGATCGCCGACGCGATCGACGGCGGCTGACAGAAATATCCAGATCGAAGAACGGAAAGCCCGGCCATGCGCCGGGCTTTTTGTTGGTGCGTGAGGCAAGAGCGGCGAGCGCCTGGGTTCCTCAATTGCCCACGTAGCCGCCGCCCGACGGGCATTTCTCGGAAGCGGGAACCTCGAAGGAGCCGCTGTAAACATTTGAGCAGGTACGGAACTTGGAGTTCCTCCGCATTGGCGGAACCGCCTTTGGCCTGCCCTCTATATCGATTTTGGTCGGTTGGTCGAGCTGAGCGTAGCCGCTCACTGGGCATTTGCGGGAAGCGGGAATCTGGTAGGTACCGGTAATACCGTTGCAGGTACGGAAGTTGGAGTTCCGCGGCGCTGGCGCGGCCCTGGCAGCCGCCTTTGACTTGCCCTTGATGACCAGCCATATCTCGGTGGGCAGGTCTAGCTGCACTCTGTTCAAATCGGAGTAGCTGATCCGCCCGCTGCGGACCCCTTCGCCAAGGCGCTGGCAGAACAGGGCTGGCATGCGCTCCTGCGAGACGCCCATGAAAGAGGCGATTTCGTGCTTGAACGTGATGCTCCACAAATGGACTGCGGAGATGCACCCGTCCTGCTCGCGTTTCGCGGCCGCCTGCGAGGACTGGCATCCGGTAAAGACGATGGCCGCCGCAAGCATGAGAAAAATGGCGTTTTTCACGATCAGAATCCCTCGTCCCGCGAAGGAATTTAGATGAGGCTTTTAAAAGGTCAAACGGAAACCATGTCAGCCAGCTTGGCCTCTTATATTAGAGGTACCAAATAAAAACCCTGCGTGACCGCCGGGTTTTCCTGGAACACTAGTTTGGTTCACCCTTGCGGCTCCTTGCCGCCAGCGTCCTCAGCCGCAGCGCGTTGAGGCGGATGAAGCCGGCGGCGTCCTTCTGGTCGTAGGCGCCGCGGTCATCCTCGAAGGTGACCAGTGCGTCGGAATAGAGCGTCTTCTTTGACTTCCGGCCGGTGACCATGACATTGCCCTTGTAGAGTTTCAGGCGCACCGTGCCTTCGACGTCCTCCTGGCTCTTGTCGATCATCGCCTGCAGCATCAGCCGCTCGGGCGAGAACCAGAAGCCGTTGTAGATCAGCTCGGCGTAGCGCGGCATGAACTCGTCCTTGAGGTGGCCGGCGCCGCGGTCGAGCGTGATCGATTCGATGGCGCGGTGGGCGACGATCAGGATGGTGCCGCCGGGGGTCTCGTAGACGCCGCGCGATTTCATGCCGACGAAGCGGTTCTCGACCAGATCGAGCCGGCCGATGCCATTGTCGCGGCCAAGATCGTTGAGGGCCGTCAGCATGGCGGCCGGCGACAGCTTCTTGCCGTTCAGCGCAATCGGATCGCCCTTCAAAAATTCGATCTCGATCTCGGTGACCTTGTCCGGCGCGTCCATCGGCGAGACGGTGCGCTGATGGACGAATTCCGGCGGCTCGCTCCACGGGTCTTCCAGCACCTTGCCCTCGGAAGAGGAGTGCAGAAGGTTGGCGTCGACCGAGAACGGCGCCTCCCCCCGCTTGTCCTTGGCCACCGGGATCTGGTGCTGCTCGGCGAAGTTGATCAGGTCGGTGCGCGACTTGAACGACCAGTCGCGCCACGGCGCGATGACCTTGATGTCGGGATTCAGCGCATAGGCCGACAGCTCGAAACGCACCTGGTCGTTGCCCTTGCCGGTGGCGCCGTGCGCAATGGCATCGGCGCCGACCTCCTGGGCGATCTCGACCAGGTGCTTGGAAATCAACGGGCGGGCGATCGAGGTGCCGAGCAGGTAGGTGCCTTCATAGACGGCGTTGGCGCGAAACATCGGGAAGACGAAATCCGAGACGAATTCCTCGCGCACATCGACGACGCGGATATCCTTGATGCCCATCATCTCAGCCTTCTGGCGCGCCGGCTCCAGCTCGCCACCCTGGCCGAGATCGGCGGTGAAGGTGACGACTTCGGCGCCGAGCTCGGTCTGTAGCCATTTCAGGATGATGGAGGTGTCGAGACCGCCGGAATAGGCGAGCACGACCTTCTTGACGTCTTTTGTCTTGGGCATTGCTGGGGACATTTTGGCGGTTCCGCGCGTGAGTTTCGCGGGCGAGGTATCACGGCATTTCCGGCCAGCGCAAGGGATGAACGGGCGCCGGCCGCCGCAGCCGCTGGACCAGATGCCACGCCAGTCAGTTGCTGGCGTGAGCGGGGAGGCTGCGTTATAGACCGACGATCATTCGCCAGGGGCCACCGATGTCCTTCATTCCCGACACCACAACACTGATCCAGTTCGCCATCGCCACCATGATCCTGGCGATCACGCCGGGGCCGGATATGACGCTGTTCGTCTCGCGAACACTGAGCCAGGGCCGCGCCGCCGGCTTTGCCTCGCTGGCGGGTGCTCTGTTCGGAACGCTGATCCACACAACTTTGGTGGCGGTCGGCATCTCGGCGCTGATCGTCGCCTCGCCGATGGCCTTCCTGGTGCTGAAAATCTTCGGCGCCGCCTATCTGGTGTTCCTGGCCTGGCAGGCGATGACCAAGGGCTCGGCGTTTTCACCGCAGAAGAAGAACGGGCCGCAGATTTCGCTGTTCCGCAGCTGGGCCGCCGGACTCGGCGTCAATTTGCTCAACCCGAAGATCATCCTGTTCTTCATGACGTTTCTGCCGCAGTTCGTCTCGGCTCACGATCCGAACGCGCCGGGAAAACTGTTCTTCCTCGGCCTCATGTTCATCGTGCTGTCGATCCCTGTGACGGCGCCGATGGTGTTTGCCGCGGAAAGGTTTTCGGCGGCGATGAAGGCCAGCCCGCGGGTGACGCGGGTCGTCGACTATCTCTTTGCCGGTGTGTTTTCGGCCTTCGCGCTCAAGATCCTGACCGCTCAGGCGAAGTAGCGGCCTGCCACCAGCTTCCGGCCCAGCGGCCGGCGCTTAGCCAGTAGAAGATGCCGCCGACCATGCCGCAGCCGATCACCGGGGCGATGGCGCGCGGTTCGGTGACGTCGAAATCCACGTTCTGGTGGACGAAGCCGAGGAAGGCCGCGGCCACGACGCCGCCCGCGAGTGCATAGAACAGCCAGTCGCGGCGGCTGAGGACCTCGGAGATCAGGATTGCGACCACCGCCGGTATGAAAGCGAAATAGGCGACAAACAGCGCCACGAACGGGATCGAAAAATACAGCGCCGCGGCCGCCGCTGGGTGCGCATCGTCCGGCATATAACCGACGGAAGCCAGGAACAGCACGTTGAGAAAGGCGCTCGCCGCCAATGAGGCGACGACATAGCCGAACAGGATGACAGCGAAACGGAGGATATAGGCGAAGAGGCGGCTCACGCCTCGCCATGCCCCGCAATCATCATGGCTTCCAGCGCCAGGCGGTCGACCTTGCGCATGCGCTCGGAGTCGGATTTGAGCTGGCCGCAGGCGGCCAGGATGTCGCGGCCGCGCGGGGTGCGGATCGGCGAGGCATAGCCGGCATTGTTGATGTAGTCGGCAAACTTCTCGATCGTCTCCCAGTCCGAGCACTGGTAGTTGGTGCCCGGCCACGGGTTGAACGGGATCAGATTGATCTTGGCTGGAATGCCTTTGAGCAGCTTGATCAGCCCCTTGGCGTCCTCGATGGAATCGTTGACGTCCTTCAGCATCACATATTCGAAGGTGATGCGCTTGGCGTTGGACAGGCCGGGATAGGCGCGGCAGGCCTCGATCAGTTCCTTCAGCGGATACTTCTTGTTGATCGGCACAAGCAGGTCGCGCAGATCGTCATTGGTGGCGTGCAGCGAGATCGCCAGCATGACGCCGATCTCCTCGCCGGCGCGGAAGATCTCGGGCACGACGCCGGAGGTCGAGAGCGTGATGCGGCGCTTCGACAGCGAAAGCCCATCACCGTCGGAGGCGATCAGCAGCGCCTTCTTCACGGCTTCAAAATTGTAGAGCGGCTCGCCCATGCCCATCATGACGACGTTGGAAACTTTGCGGCCCTCGGCCGGGACGATGGCGCCGTCGGGTGTGTCGCGGTCGGGGAAGTCACCCAGCCGGTCGCGGGCGGTGAGCAATTGCGCCAGGATCTCTTCCGCCGTCAAATTGCGCACCAGCTTCTGCGTGCCGGTGTGGCAGAACGAGCAGGTCAGCGTGCAGCCGACCTGCGATGAGATGCATAGCGTGCCGCGGCCTTCCTCGGGGATGTAGACGGTCTCGATCTCGACGGGACGGCCGGCGCCGCGCGGCGGAAAGCGGAACAGCCATTTGCGCGTGCCGTCGGAGGAAATCTGCTCCTCGACGATTTCGGGCCGGGCGACGGTAAAATGCTTGTCGAGTTCGGCGCGCAGATCCTTGGAGATGTTGAACATGCCGGCAAAATCGGAGACGCCGCGCACATACATCCAGTGCCAGAGCTGTTGGGCGCGCATTTTCGCCTGGCGCTCGGGCACGATGCCGGCACTGATGAGGGCCTCGCCGAGCTCGGTCCGGGTCAGGCCGATCAGCGACGGCTTCTCGGGCGTGGCGCGAGTGCGCAACGCGTCGCGTGCGCCCTCATTGGTGAGATCGAAGGAAAGGGTCATATCAGCGCCAATATAAGCGAATTGCGGCCGATTTCATCCATCGTGCCGAAAGAAGCGCGGCGCATAGCACAGGTTGCGGCGAGAGTCATGCGGCGGGAACCGCGCTAGCCTACTTGCACTTGGCGATCGACGTCAGCGCGGCCGAGATGCCTTTCAGCGAAAACACATAAGTCGTCGGATTGCCGCGGCCAGACTTCGCCGAGACCTTCATGTCGGTGCCAGTCTTCATGGCGGCGATCAGCACAGGCTCTTCGGCGGCGTTCTCGACCCAGGCCGACTTGCCGCGGGTGAACATCGAGAACGTCTTCTTGTCGATGGTGACGGTGGCCTTGGAGCCTTCCTGGAATGTGTAGCCGGCGATGAATTGCGGCTCGTAGGACACTTGCTGGCCCGGGCGCTGGCTGACGAAGAAGAACATGTCGCCGTGATCGAGCGTCGGCGGCTGCTTGTCGGTCGGCACGGTGAGCACATAGCAGACCTTGCCGCCCTGCGCCTGGTAGCTGTAGGTGCCCCAGGCATTGTGCTGGCCGATCTTGGTCGCCTGCTGCGCCAGCGCCGGCGCGGCAAAGGCCACCAGGACCAGGCTCGAGACTAGTGCAATCAATCCGCGCATCGCTTTTCCCGTATTCCAAATGGTGCGGGGCAGGCCGGCTTGGCGTCCTGCCCGTCGCTTCATTTTGATTTAATCTGGGTTACCAAACGGTGAATTTCCCTTGGAAAAGGACATTCACCCATGGAAACCACCGCCATTTCCGCGCCGCTTCTTGAAAAAACGGCTTTCGCAATGTCCCTGCGGCGACTTGGAGGCCACGAAAGCGGCAAGAGTTTGACTTTTCGAACGGCCGCAGCGGAACCCGAAGCCAAGCCGCTATCGTCCTGTTTGAGCGGAGGATTTCTTCTGAACCCAGTTGCCAACGCGACGCCGATTCAGCTCTTGTCGGCGATCGCCTCCTTGGCGGCCTTGCGGTGCGCAGGGGTGATATGGGCGCTTACCGCGGAGATCGCGGCGGTCAGCACGGCGATGTCGTCGGTGAAGCCGAGGCCGAAGACGAAATCGGGTATGACATCGACCGGCAGCACGAAATAGCCAAGCGCTGCCAGCAATATGCCCTTGGCACGCAAAGGCGTCTTCCTGTCGAGCGCGCAATAATAGCCGGCGACGACCTCTTCCATGAACGGAATCTGCCGGGCGGCCTTCTTGGCCGTGCGCCAGAATTTGGCGCGCACTTCACTCTCGTCGCCGAGCTTGCTGCCGAAGCCGAAGAAATCAAAACCGGGCTGCTGCGCCATCAATCCTCTCCTTGCCGGCCGTCGCGCTACGCGTTGCGCGCGGCCGCCACGGAAAATGTGGTGAAAGTCCCGGTCCACTGCAAGAGGATGGCGCCGATTTGGCGTTGCCGCCCCAGCGTTCAGCCGCCTGCATACCCATTCATCTTCTTGGCCAGCGCGATGTCGAGCGCGGTGACACCGCCGGCATCATGGGTGTTGAGCGTCACGTCGACAGTCTTGTAGACGTTCGACCAGTCGGGATGATGGTCCATCTTCTCGGCGGCCAGCGCGACGCGGGTCATGAAGGTGAAGGCTTCGGAAAAATTCTTGAAGACAAAGCTGCGCTTGATGGAGGCGCCATCGGCTGCCTGCGACCAGCCAGGCAGTTCGGCCAGTGCGGCGGCGATGGCGTCCTTGCTGAGTTTCTCTCTCTTCATGATGATTTCCCGTGCTATCCCACATATCGACCCTCACCATAATGCAAGTCGCCCAAAAGTCCTTTGCGTTTTGGGCTTCCAAATGCACGAACGGCGCATATCGAATGAGCGTAAAGCCGATAAATTCCATACTCTTCTTCTGCCTCGGCAACATCTGCCGTTCACCCCTGGCCGAAGGCGTGTTTCGCGCCGTGCTGGCGGAGCGCGGCCGCGACATGGTGCTGGACGATATTGTGCTGGACTCTGCGGCGACCGGCGGCTGGAACCTCGGCGAAGCGCCCGACCCGCGCTCGATCGCGATTGCGGCCCGCCACGGCATCGACATATCAGGGCAGCGGGCACGCAAGGTCAGGCCGGGGGATTTTTCGCGCTTCGACCTGATCCTCGGCATGGATAGGCAGAATGTCCGCGACCTCAAGGCGTTGGCGCCGGCCGGTGCGCGCGAACGTATTCATCTCTTGGCAGAGTTTGCGCAGGGCAAAACCCGCGACGTGCCGGATCCCTATTATGACGGGGCCGAAGCGTTCGCTTCGGTCTACCGCATGATCCGCGAAGCGTCGGAGGCGCTGGCGACGAGATTGGTGGCGCGGGCGTCGACGCCGGAGAGCGGCCACGCCTCCTCGACAATGTAGGGGCCGCCGCCGACCGAATCGCGCGACGACATCAGCACGAAGCGGCCGACGCGAAACGGTAGCGTCGCAAAATTGCCGCGCGCCGACAGGTACTGGGCGACGTCGAGCGGGCTCGAATTGCGCAAGCGTGCCAGCGTAACATGCGGGGTGAACTTGCGCGGGTCGGCGGGCAGGCCGAGCCGCTGGCAGATGCGGTCGATTTCGCTCTGCAGCGCCGAAAGGTCGGGCGAGGCGAAGACGCCGGCCCAGACGGCGTGCGGCTTCTTCTGGCCGAAAGCGCCAACTCCGGACAGGGTGAGCGAGAAGGATGGGCGGTGCACCCGGTCGAGCGCGTTGGCGATTTCGTCGGCGATATGGCCTTCGACGTCGCCGATGAAGCGCAGCGTCAGATGGTAGTTTTCGACATCGATCCAGCGGGCTCCGGGCAGGCCGCCCCTGAGCAGGGACAGCGAAAGAGCGGCGTCACGAGGTATTTCGAGGGCGGTGAAAAGACGCGGCATGGTGAGCCTCCCTTCCTCGAATCGAACTGTGCCCCTAGCGAATCATCGATAGTCAAACGGGGCAAGTGGTTTGTTGGTTGCAGGCATTTTTACGAACAGGCGAACCGGGCCCTCTGCAGCCCGGTCTTTTGTCAAAGTTCGCGCGAGGCGAACGCCGCGTTATTCTCGTCAGGCCGGCGTTCAACCGCCACCCTGAACTGCCGCAACAGCCTTCTCCACGGCGGGCAGGATGCGCTCGACCATCACTGCGACGCCCTTCGGATTGGGATGCAGGCCGTCCTCCAACTGCAGGCCGGACTGTCCGGCGACGCCATCGAGAAAGAACGGATAGAGCGGCACATCGTATTTCGCGGCCAGCTTTGGATAGATCGCATCGAAGGCGTTATGGTAGTCGGCGCCGAGATTGGGAGCGGCGCGCATGCCGGCCAAAAGCACCGCGATCTTGCGCGCTTTCAGCTTCGCCAGCATGTCGTCCAGGTTCTTTTCCGTAATGCTGGGCGAGACGCCGCGCAGCATGTCGTTGGCGCCGAGTTCGAGGATAACCAGCCTTGTCCCATCCGGCACCGACCAGTCAAGCCGCGCCAAGCCGCCGCTCGAGGTGTCGCCTGAAACGCCGGCGTTGGCTACGGTGACGTCATGGCCTTTGGCGCGCAGCGCAGCTTGCAATTTGTCGGTAAAGCCATCGCCAGGCCCGAGGCCGAAACCGGCCATCAGGCTGTCGCCGAAGCCGACGATGGTGAACGTCTCGGCGCTCACGGACGAAATGGCGCCGCAAAGGGTGACGAAAAGGACGAGCCCTGCGGCATTCAAGCGTTTGAAAGATATCTTGCGTTTGAAAGACATGTGGCAGGCCCCATATACCCGAGGAATTCTTCCGGCGGCGGCTTCCGGCAAGCAGAGCCTTCATCCTGATATAGGACGCTTTAATTGTGACAGAAGCCGTCATCGCGCTGAAAGACATATCCCTGACCCTGGGCCAAGGGGCTTCGTCGGTGCATGTGCTGAAAGGCGTCAGCCTTGACGTGACGCGCGGCGAGGCGACCGGCATTGTCGGCCCTTCGGGTTCCGGCAAGTCGACCTTGCTGATGGTGCTTGCCGGGCTGGAGCAGGTCGATTCGGGGACGGTGCGGATCGCCGGCGAATTGCTGAACGGCAAAAGCGAGGACGAGATCGCATCGTTTCGGGGCCGAAACATCGGCATCGTCTTCCAGTCGTTCCATCTCATTCCCAACATGACGGCGCTCGAAAATGTCGCGGTGCCGCTGGAACTGGCCGGCCATGCCGATCCGTTCGGTGTCGCGGCGCGCGAGCTGGCAGCGGTGGGCTTGAGCGACCGCGTCACCCACTATCCGGGCGAGCTGTCCGGCGGCGAACAGCAGCGCGTGGCGATCGCCCGCGCGCTGGCGCCGTCGCCGCGCATTCTCATCGCCGACGAGCCGACCGGCAATCTCGACCATGCGACGGGGCGGCAGGTTGCCGACCTTTTGTTCGCCAAGGCGGCCGAGCGCGGCATGACCTTGTTGCTGGTCACGCACGATCCGGCCCTTGCGGCGCGCTGCTCGCGCCAGGTCTCGATGCGCTCGGGCCGCATCGAGGATGCGCCGGTAGCGCAGGTCAAGGTGCCGGCCTGATGCCACTGTCGCAGACGATGAAGCTCGCGTTCCGCTTCTCGCTGCGCGAGATGCGCGGCGGGTTGTCGGGTTTCCTGATCTTCCTTGCGTGCATCGCGCTCGGCGTCGCTGCAATCGGCGGGGTCAATTCGGTGGCGCAGGCGATCACCGCAGGCGTTGCAGGCCAGGGCCAGACGCTGCTTGGCGGCGACTTGCGCTTCCAGCTCAACCAGCGCGATGCGACGCCAGCCGAAAGCACCTTCCTCGACCGCCTCGGCACTGTGTCGCACAGCGCCAATATGCGCTCGATGGCGCGGCTGGATGACGGCTCCGACCAGGCGTTGGTTGAGGCCAAGGCCGTCGACGACGCCTATCCGCTCTATGGCGCGCTCGAGACCGCGCCGCAGCTTGGCAGAGAGGATTTGTTCGGCGAGAAATCAGGCGTCTTTGGCGCCGCCGCGCCCGACCTGTTGTTCGACCGGCTGAATGTGGAGATCGGTGACCGGCTGAAGGTCGGCAGCGCGACATTCGAATTGCGGGCCAGGCTGGTGAGCGAACCGGATGCGGTGTCGGACGGTTTCGGCTTCGCGCCACGGCTGATGGTCTCGACCGCGGGGCTTGCCGCGTCCGGCCTGATCCAGCCGGGCAGCCTGGTCGAGAATGCCTACAAGGTTCGGCTGCCGGCCGGCGCCAGCGAGGCCGATCTCAAGACCATCCAGGATCGGGCGGCGAGCGATTTCCCTGAAGCCGGCTGGTCGATCCGCACGCGTTCCAATGCGGCGCCGGCGCTGTCGGCCAACATCGAGCGCTTCTCGCAATTCCTGACGCTGGTCGGGCTGACGGCGCTGGTGGTCGGCGGCGTCGGCGTTGCCAATGCGGTGCGCGCCTATCTCGACGGCAAGCGCGGCGTCATCGCCACCTTCAAGAGCCTTGGCGCCTCGGGCGGCTTCGTCTTCACCGTCTATCTCGTGCAAATCCTGATGATCGCCGGCCTCGGCATCGCGCTTGGCCTCATCCTCGGCGCCGCCATGCCGTTTGCGGCGAGTGCGGCGCTTCAGTCGGTCATTCCGGTGCCGGCGCAAGGCGGTCTCTATCCGGACGCGCTGGCTATGGCGGCGCTGTTCGGGCTGCTGGTGACGCTTGCCTTCGCGCTGTTGCCGCTCGGCCGCGCCCGCGATGTGCCGGCGACCGCGCTGTTTCGCGAAATGGGTTTTGAGGGCCGCGGCTTTCCACGCCTGCCCTATCTTGCCACGGCGGTCGGCATCGCGCTCGCTTTGGCGGCGCTCGCCATCCTGTTTTCCGGCGACCGGCGCATCGCCTTGATCTTCGTCGGCGCGACGATCTTTGCCTTTCTGGTGTTGCGCCTGGTCGGTGCGCTGGTGCAGTGGGTGGCGCGCAAAAGCCCGCGTGTGCGCTCGGTCGCGCTCAGGCTCGCCATCGGCAATATCCACCGGCCCGGCGCGCTGACGCCGTCCGTCGTGCTGTCGCTGGGCCTCGGGCTGACGCTTTTGGTGACGCTGGCGCTGATCGACGGCAATCTCAGGCAGCAGATCTCCGGCAGTCTGCCGGAACGGGCGCCGAATTTCTTCTTCGTCGACATCCAGAATAGCGAGGTCGATGCCTTCTCGACACTGATCGGCAAAGAAGCGCCGAAGGGAACGCTGGTCAAGGTGCCGATGCTGCGCGGCCGGGTGATGGCGCTGAACGGCGTTAGTGTCGACAAGGCCAATGTGCCATCGGAAGGCGCCTGGGTGCTGCGCGGCGATCGCGGCCTGACCTACCACGCCAAACAGCCGGCCAATGCGACATTGACAGAGGGCAGCTGGTGGCCGGAGAACTACAGCGGCGAACCGCTGGTCTCGTTCTCCAACGATGAAGGCAAGGCGCTCGGCCTGAAGCTCGGCGATACCGTCACCGTCAATGTGCTCGGACGCAATGTGACGGCCAGGATCGCCAATTTCCGAGAGGTGCAATGGGAGACGATGGGCATCAACTTCGTCATGGTGTTCTCGCCTAATACTTTTGCAGGCGCGCCCCATGGCTGGCTGGCGACGCTGACCGAAAAGGATGCCACGGCAGCAGAGGATGCCCGCCTGCTTAACGCCGTCACCCGCGCCCTCCCGGCGGTGACGACAGTTCGGGTCAAGGACGCGCTCGATGTCGTCAACCGGCTGGTCGGCCAGCTCGGCACGGCGATCCGGGCGGCGGCCGGCGTGGCGCTGATCGCTTCGGTGCTGGTGCTGGCCGGCGCGCTCGCCGCGGGAAATCGCGCCCGCATCCACGATGCCGTGGTGCTGAAGACGCTGGGCGCCACGAGGCGCACGCTGATCGCGGCGTTTTCGCTGGAATACATGCTGATCGGCCTGGCCACCGCGGTGTTTGCGTTGGCTGCCGGCGGCATCGCCGCCTGGTACGTCGTTGCCCGCATCATGACGTTGCCGTCGCATTTCATGCCGGAGGTGGCAGTGGCGACCTTGGTGTTTGCGCTGGTGATCACGGTCGGCATCGGCCTTGCCGGCACCTGGCGGGTGCTCGGGCACAAGGCGGCGCCGGTGCTGCGCGACCTCTAGGCCCCAAACGGCAAGGTTGGCCGAATCTGCCGTTTCCGATTAAATCTTGGTAATGTGCAGTCATGGAAGCCCAAGAAAACCGGCTTCCGGAGATTCACCAAGCGTTGCAGCCCGTTACGGTCTTGTTCTTGACGTCAAGAACCATCATATTTCGCCACAGGCATGCTGGAGCCCCGCCAGCGGCGCCCAGGTCCGAAAGGGCCTGACACCGTACGGGGCAGAAGCAACAGAGGATTCCAATGGCTGAGCCCATTCGCAACTACCAGACTTCGGCCGTGCCGGGCGCGCGCGCCGACATCGACCAAGGCCTGCGCACTTACATGCTCAAGGTCTACAATTTGATGGGGCTTGGCCTCCTCATCACCGGCGTCGCCGCCTGGGGCGCTTTCCAGCTCGCCGTCACCGGCGACGGACAGCTGACCGCTTTCGGCACGCTGATCTATGCCAGCGCCTTCCGCTGGGTGGTCATCCTGGCTCCGCTCGCCGCCGTCTTCTTCCTGTCGTTCAGGATCCAGTCGATGAGCGTGGCCGCGGCGCAAACCACCTTCTGGGTCTATTCGGGCCTGGTCGGCCTGTCGCTGTCGACCATCTTCCTGGTCTACACCGGCGCCTCGATCACTCAGACCTTCTTCGCCACGGCGGCCGCCTTCGGCGCGCTGTCGCTCTACGGCTACACGACCAAGCGCGACCTTTCGGCGTTCGGCTCGTTCCTGGTCATGGGCGTGGTCGGCCTGGTGATCGCCATGCTGATCAACATCTTCCTGCAATCGTCGGCGCTCGGCTTCGCCATCTCGGCGATCGGCGTGCTGATCTTCGCCGGGCTCACCGCCTATGACACGCAGACCATCAAGGAAATGTACTACGAAGGCGATCAGGCCGACGTTGCCGGCCGCAAGGCGATCATGGGCGCGTTGAGGCTATATCTCGACTTCATCAACCTGTTCATGTTCCTCCTGCAGTTCATGGGCGATCGCCGCTAGGCGGTCTTCCCATCAGGCAACTGGACCAGCTGATATCAAGAGGGCGGCCAACGGCCGCCCTTTTCTTTTGTGCCGGCCTTTGCTGTCATGGAGGCAGATGAATCGTCTGCATAAATCATGAGCACTATTTCCATCCGCGCGGCCTTGGAAGGCGACCTCGGCCGAATCACCGAGATCTACGGCGATGCCGTGACGCATGGCACCGCGAGCTATGAGCTGGAGCCGCCCAGCCGCACTGAGATGGGTGGGCGCTTCGACAGCCTGACGGCGGGGGGCTTTCCCTATCTGGTGGCGGAACGAGATGGCGCGCTGCTCGGCTACGCCTATGCCGGCGCGTTCCGGCCGCGCCCGGCCTACCGCTTCATCGTAGAGGATTCCGTCTATGTCGCGCCTGATGCGAAGGGCCAGGGCGTCGGGCTGCTGCTGATGCAGGCGCTGATTGAAGCCTGCCGTATGGCGGGCTTTCGCCAGATCGTCGCGGTGATCGGCGACGGCCATCCAGACAGCGCCTCGGTGCGGCTGCATGAAAAGCTCGGCTTTCGCCATTCCGGTCGCCTGGAAGGCTCCGGCTACAAGCATGGGCGCTGGCTTGACACGGTGTTCATGCAGCTGTCGCTGAATGGCGGCGTAACGGTTCCGCCCGATCCGCATTCGCTGCCGGAGCGGAAGTTTCGTGAGAGCCTGAGGAGGGGGAATTGAGGAGTTGAAGAACTGAAGAATTGAGGATTTGAATAGCTGAGAACAAACCCGGCGGTATTTCGACCGTTACATCCTCTTTCTTCAATTCTTCAGTTCTTCAATTCCCCAATTCTCAATTAGGCCTGGACAATCTTCAGCTTAGCATCGAAGACGTTGAGCACGCGACCGAGTTCCTGGCCGCGCTTGAGGATTCGGCCGCCGGCGGCGATGACGGCGAAGGCGCCTTGCCGGCGTGCCAGTTTCGGATCCTTGACGATCTGGAACAGCGGCACTTCGCTGGCCCGGCGGAAGACTGAAAACACAGCCCGATCAGACAGATGATCGATGGCATAGTCGCGCCATTCGTTGGCGGCGACCATGCGTCCGTACAGCCTCAGGATCTCGTCGAGTTCACGCCGGTCGAAACGGACCGGCTGGTCGAGGCGTTCGCGTCGCGCCTCGTGCAGCGGGATCAATATTGCGGATGCGTCCCCATCCTCCGTCCCACCGCTGCGATCGGTCATCCCGCGATCCCTTTGAAAATGAATATCGCTTGCAGAAGTTGGCGTGTTCGCCGGGGAATTGCAAGGCCCGGCTAACCATCCCGGGACTGCGCTGTTTTCGCAACGTCCAGTCACTTTTATAAAACGCGGTGTTTGAATTGGTGATGCCTCGCCACATTTCCGCCATTTTTTATCCGCGCTCATGCCCCAATGTCCGACGAATTTACCGGCGTTGCCTGAGACGGTTCGGTCCGGCACCGGCTCGTAAACCCCAAGCCCCCCGCCCACGGGTCTGCGTCGGATCGAACCAACCTCGGACTTTCCTCAGGGAGAGACCGGGTGCGACGATCCCAAAACCTAAATGACCGACGTCAGAAGCAAGCTGACGTCGGTTTTTTTGTTTTTGGCTGCTTGAAGAATTTGCTGGAGCTGCGGTGCCCAGTTTGCGGGCGCATCCCCTCACCCGGATTGCCAGCCGAATTGCAACAGCAATTCGGGCCAATCCGACCTCCCCCGAGCGGAGAGGAGTTCGCGCCAGCGCTGATTCAGCCTCTTCTCCCCTCGGGGAGAAGATGGCCGAGAGCGGCCGGATGAGGGGGCCTCTTAAGGCTTGTGAATAAACGCCGCGCCCAGAATAGGCCCCGGCAGGCCGTCCTTGCCGACCGATTGCAGCAGCACGGCGCAGCCGCCTTTCTTGGCGATCTCGGTCATCGGCAATTCGTAGCGCTGCGCCTTGCCGTGCCACATGCCGGCGGTCTGGATGCCGGTGACGGCGTTCCAGTAGGTCATGCTGCGGCCGGTGTTCTCGCCCTTGGCGATGGTCACCGTCTGCGGTGGTTCGAAATAGACGATGACGACATGGGCGTCGCTGGGGCCGCTACCGGCGTCGCCGGCATCGATCATGACGCGATCGCTGGTGCGGCTGACCTTGACGCTGACCCGCATGCCTTCACCGGATTTCTCCATGCGGGCAAGCGCGCCGTCGACCTCCTTGCGGCTGGCGCCGTTGACATGGCTGCGACCATTGATGACGGCTTGCGGCGTGTAGACGGAGCGGGTGCCGAAGGCGCGCATATAGTCATATTGCCGGTCGGTATTGTCCTTGCTGCTCAGCGTGTCCTGCCAGCCGAGATAGTCCCAGTAATTGACGTGGTAGGCGAGCGCGACGACGTTGTCCTTGGCCGCCAGCTCGGCAAAGAACGCGTCCGCCGGCGGGCAGGAATTGCAGCCCTGGCTGGTGAACAGCTCGACCACGCCCAAGGGCCTGTCAATCTGCGGTTTGTCGGTCTGGGTCGTTCCCGATTCCTCGGCGAACCCGGTACCGGCAAGCGCCGAGAAGGCCAGCGCAAAAGCCGCAAGCCGCAGAGGGTGTCGAGGTGCCATGATCGTTCCGATTCCCGCCGGTGACGCCGGCCTTGTTCTGGTTGCCCAGATTTGTGGCAGAAGCGACAGTCAACGGGAAGTCACGTTGCGGTGAAATTTTTGCTGCCGCAACCATGGGTATGGCCCCTACAGGCGGAGCACTTCACCGCCCGGTTCGATCGGGAGCATGGCATCATGAGCGTGGGGCAGATCTTGCTGAGCCCAGCCGGTTTTTACTCCTGTCGTACAGGGCGGAGCTTCGATCGGGTCGGGCAATGCTTTGGAAAGACTGGGAGTAGGGAGTAGGGAGTAGGGAGTAGGGAGTAGGGAGTAGGGAGTAGGGAGTAGGGGGATGTCGTTCCCCGCTACCGCCCAATCCCTACTGCCTAAGCCCCTGGCCGCTACGCGGCCAGATCGCGCAGCACGTATTGCAAAATGCCGCCATTCTTGAAGTAATCGAGTTCGTCCAGCGTATCGATGCGGCAGATGATCGGCACGTTCTTCACGGTGCCGTCGCCATAAGTCACCTTGGCGATCATCGTCTGGCGTGGCTTGATGGTGCTTATGCCGTCGATCTCGACCAGCTCGTCACCCTTGAGGTTGAGCGAGGCCCATGAGGTGCCTTCCTCGAAGACGAAGGGGATGACGCCCATGCCGACCAGGTTGGAGCGATGGATGCGCTCGAAGGACTGGGCGATGACGGCACGGACACCGAGGAGATTCGTTCCTTTAGCTGCCCAGTCGCGCGAGGAGCCGTTGCCGTATTCGACGCCGGCGAAGATGACCAGCGGCACGCCTTCCTTTTTGTATCTCATCGCCGCGTCGTAGATCGATTCCTCTTCCTTCGACGGGTAGTGGATGGTGTAGCCGCCCTCGCGGCCGTTCTCGCCCAGCATGTGGTTGCGGATGCGGATGTTGGCGAAGGTGCCGCGCATCATCACCTCATGGTTGCCGCGCCTTGTGCCGTACTGGTTGAAGTCGGCAACGCCGACGCCATGGTCGGTGAGGTATTTGCCGGCCGGGGAAGCGGCCTTGATCGAACCCGCCGGTGAGATGTGATCGGTGGTGATCTTGTCGCCGAACAGGCCGAGCACGCGCGCGCCCTTGATGTCGCCGATCTTGCCGAAACCGGAGGTCATGCCGGCGAAATAGGGCGGGTTCTGCACATAGGTCGAGTTGTCGTCCCAGGCATAGGTCTGGCCTTCCGGCGCCTTGACGTTCTGCCAGTATTCGTCGCCCTTGAAGACGTCGGCATATTTGCGGGCGAACAGCTCACGTGTGACGTTCTTCTCGATGAACTCCTGGATCTCGGCCGAACTCGGCCAGATATCCCTGAGATAGACCGGCTTGCCGTCACGGCCTTCGCCGAGTGGCTCGGTGGTCAGGTCCTTGGTGACGGTGCCGGCCAAAGCATGGGCTACCACCAGCGGCGGCGACGCCAGATAGTTCGCCTGCACGTCAGGCGAAACGCGGCCTTCGAAATTGCGGTTGCCGGAGAGCACCGCGGCGGCGATCAGGCCCTTATCGTTGATGGTCTTGGAGATCGGCGCTGGCAACGGGCCCGAATTGCCGATGCAGGTGGTGCAGCCGAAACCAACCAGGTTGAAGCCGATCTGGTCGAGCTCCTTCTGCAGGCCGGACTTTTCCAGGTATTCGGCGACCACCTGGCTGCCCGGCGCCAGCGAGGTCTTCACCCACGGCTTCTGCTTGAGGCCGAGCCGGTTGGCGTTGCGCGCCAAGAGGCCGGCGCCGATCAGCACGCTCGGGTTGGAGGTGTTGGTGCAGGACGTGATGGCGGCAATGACGACATCGCCATGACCGAGATCATGGTCGGTGCCTTCGACGGCATAGCGCTTGTGGATTTCGGCAGCCTTCTTGTACTCGGTTTCCATCGCCTTTGCGAAGCCGGCCGGAATGCCTTCGAGCGGAACGCGGCCTTCGGGGCGCTTGGGACCTGCCATCGACGGCACGACGCTGTCGAGCTCGAGTTCGAGCAGGTCAGTGAAGACAGGGTCGGCCGAGCCGGCGTCACGCCACATGCCTTGCGCCTTGGAATAGGCCTCGACCAGGGCGATGCGGCTTTCCTCGCGGCCCGACATTGTGAGGTAGCGGATGGTCTCGCCGTCGACCGGGAAGAAGCCGCAGGTGGCGCCATACTCGGGCGCCATATTGCCGATGGTGGCGCGGTCGGCCAGCGTCATGTTGGACAGGCCCGGGCCGAAGAACTCGACGAACTTGCCGACGACGCCCTTCTTGCGCAGCATCTGGGTGACGGTCAGCACCAGGTCAGTGGCGGTGATGCCTTCCCTAAGTTTGCCGGTGAGGCGGAAGCCGATGACTTCGGGCAACAGCATGGAAACCGGCTGGCCGAGCATCGCCGCCTCTGCCTCGATGCCGCCGACGCCCCAGCCGAGCACGCCAAGGCCGTTGATCATGGTGGTGTGCGAATCGGTGCCGACGCAGGTGTCGGGATAAGCGGTGGTTTCGCCGTCTTCCGTGTTGGTCCAGACGACCTGACCGAGATATTCGAGGTTAACCTGATGGCAGATGCCGGTGCCGGGCGGCACGACGCGAAAATTGCGGAACGCCTGCTGGCCCCATTTCAGGAATTTATAGCGCTCTTCGTTGCGCTCATATTCGAGCTCGACATTCCTGGCAAAGGCCAGTGGCGTGCCGAATTCGTCGACGATGACGGAGTGGTCGATGACGAGGTCGACCGGCACCAGCGGATTGATCTTCTGCGGATCCCCGCCGAGCGCCTTGAGGCCGTCGCGCATGGCGGCAAGGTCGACCACCGCCGGGACGCCGGTGAAATCCTGCATCAGGACACGCGCCGGGCGATAGGCGATCTCGACGCCGGCGGTGCCCTTGTCCGTCAGCCAGCCGGCCACAGCCTGGATAGAGTCCTTGGTGACGGAGCGGCCGTCTTCATTGCGCAAAAGGTTTTCCAGCAGCACCTTCATCGAATAAGGCAGCTGGGCAATGCCGGTGAGGCCGTTCCTCTCGGCCTCGACCAGATTGTAATAGACATAGTCCGCGCCACCCACGGTGAGGGTGCGGCGGCAATTGAAACTGTCGAGGGATTTTGACACGTGCGGTCCGTCCTTGTCTGTTCAGCCTGAAAGGGAACGGACGCCGATGGGCATGCAATCACGCGCAAAGGTGCGGGTACGGCCATTTCCGCTGTCCGTTCCCAGCCAACCCGAGCCGTTCAAGGCGGCGCGTGCGCTGGTTCGGCGCAAATTCTGTTCCCGTGCCGACCGCTGGCACGGATGTCCCGCATATAGAGAATTTTCTGGAATAGTTCTAGACAGTTGCGGAGCAAATTTGTGCGATGCGGCAGCTATCGCGCGGTAAAGTTTTCGGGACGGGCAGGCATGCGGCTGATTGCCGAAAATCTGGGCGGCGAACGCGGCGGCGAGACGGTCTTTTCCGGCATCGGTTTTGCGCTCGACAAGGGCCAGGTGCTGGTCGTCACCGGGCCGAACGGTTCGGGCAAATCGACGCTGCTCAGGGTCATCGCCGGGCTGCTGCCGAAGGCGCAAGGCGACGTGCGCATCGAGGGCGGCGGCGAGACGTTTCCGACGATCGCTTCGGCGGTCCACTATCTCGGCCACCTCAATGCAATGAAGACGGCGCTCAGCGTGGCGGAGAATCTGCGCTTCTGGCGCGATTTCAACGGCGATGGGCAGTCGGGTGTGGGGGAGGCGCTGGAGACGGTTGGTCTCGGCGGCATCGGCCATCTGCCTTTCGGATATTTGTCGACCGGGCAAAGGCGGCGGGCGGCGATTGCGAAATTGCTGGTCAGTCATAAGCCGCTGTGGCTGCTGGATGAGCCGACGGCTGGGCTGGACAAGGCCTCGGAGGCGCGGTTTGCGGGGCTGATGACGAGGCATTGCGCAGAAGGTGGGATTATTGTCGCGGCGACGCATTTGCCACTGGGATTGGATGGAGCACAGGCATTGAGGATGGGAGCAACAGGGTGATGCCGGCATTCCCGCCCACCCCCCTCTGCCCTGCCGGGCATCTCCCCCGCAGGGGGGGAGATCAGATGTCATGCCGGCTTTCGCCAATCACCGGCATTGAAAAAGAGGCGTCAGCAGTGGAGCTGTCAATCTCCCCCCTTGCGGGGGAGATGTCCGGGAGGACAGAGGGGGGTGTGAAGGAACGCCACCTTCGGCAAGATGGCGATCAAACCGCAGGCGCGGCTTGGCAATGCTAGCCCTCTTCCTGCGCGACATCCGCCTCTCCGTCCGCGCCGGCGGCGGAGCGCTCACCGGCGTCATCTTCTTCCTCGCCGTCATCGCCACCATCCCCTTCGGTGTCGGACCGGACCTGAAGCTGCTCGCCCGCATCGGTCCGGCGATCCTTTGGATCGGCGCTCTGCTCGCCTGCCTGCTCGGCCTCGACCGGCTGTTTCAGGCCGATCGCGAAGACGGGTCGCTCGATCTTCTGGTGCTGGGCAATGACCGCCACATGCTGGCGTTGACGGTGCTGGTGAAGTGCCTGGCGCATTGGGCGGGCAGCGTTCTGCCGCTGGTGGTTGCGGCACCTCTGCTGAGCCTGTTCATGAACATGGAGCCGCTCAGCATCGGCGCCACGGCGCTCACGCTGCTGGTCGGCACGCCGGCGATCACTTTCATCGGCGCGGTCGGGGCGGCGGTGGCGGTGGCGCTGCCGCGTGGCGGGCTCCTGATCTCGGTGCTGGTGCTGCCGCTGACCATCCCGGTGCTGATCTTCGGGGTGTCGGCGAGCTACGGCGCGGTGGCCGATCCTGATCCGTTCCTGCAGCCCTTCCTCATTCTTGCCGCGCTGACGCTGTTTCTTGCCGTGCTGGGTCCGGTGGCGGCAGCACTGGCGCTGCGGCATGGAACGGATTGATATGACCGCTGCGGCGCGACGATCAATTGCGAAGCCCCAGCCGCAAAGCTAAGAAAGCCGCAAAGCCATGGGAAGGCCATGATCGAGCACGACGAAGTGACGGTGGAAGGGGAGCGAAGCGCATGAGTGCACACGCACTCTATGTCGCGGCCGCCTATGGCATCACGGTGATCGTGCTGGCCGGGCTGATCGGCTGGATCCTGCTCGACCAGCGGACCCGCAAGCGCGAACTGGCAGACCTCGAAGCGGCCGGCGTGCGGCGTCGCTCGGACAAAGCCGGTACTGGGGCCAGCACTGGGGCCAGCAAGCCATGAGCACGGAAAGCGAAACGACGGCGTCGCCGCGCCGCCGCCTGATCGTGCTGTTGCCGCTGCTGGTTTTTCTCGGCCTCGCCGGATTGTTCCTGTCGCAGCTTTTGTCGGGACGCGATGAGGCGGCAGTGCCGTCGGCGCTGATCGGCCTGCCGGCGCCGCAGACCAACCTGCCGGCGCTGGAAGGGTCAAACCTGCCCGGGCTGGATTCGAAAGCCTTCGCCGGCAAGGTAACGCTGGTCAACGTCTTTGCATCGTGGTGCGCGCCGTGCCGGGAAGAGCATCCGGTGCTCTTGCAGCTGTCGCAGGACAAGCGCTTCGTCATGGCCGCGCTAAACTACAAGGACCAAGCGCAAAACGCGCGCCGGTTCCTTGGTGATCTCGGCAATCCGTTCCAGGCGATAGGTGTCGACGAGGCCGGCCGCACGGCCATCGACTGGGGCGTCTACGGCGTGCCGGAAACCTTCGTCATCGGCAAGGACGGCAAGATTGCCTACAAGCATGTCGGGCCGCTGACAGGGGAGTCGGCGAGGGATGTTCTGTTGCCGCAGATTGAAAAGGCGCTCGCGGCACCGAGCTGACGTTGGCGCCATGCCCCCCTCATCGGGCCGCTACGCGCCCCCTCCTCCCCGTGGGGGAGAAGAGGGAAGCATCGGCACAGGCTAGCTCCTCTCCCCGGGGGGAGAGGTCGGATTGCCCGAATTGCTCATGCAATTCGGTTTGGCAATCGGGTGAGGGGGCGGTGCCCCGCTGAGGTCTGAAATGCTCAGCCGTAGATCTGCCTGTGGACCTGGTAGAGCATTTCCGAGCGGTCGGCGCGCAGGTCGGCCAGATCGCGGCTCGTCAGGTTTTCGATTTCCGCGACGAGGCGGTTATAGTGGCGGCGCTTGGCCATCGAGGTGCGCGCGCGGGAGAAGAGGTTGTCAAAAGCCATAGCAAGGGTCCTTTCGTGCCGCATATCAGCGGTGAATTTGTTCCTCCCTTGGTCGTTCGCACCATGACATAGGAATGGTGCGATGCAAAAAGAAGATGTTGCAATGCACCATTGCACAGGGCGCATAGCGGGTTAATACAGCGCTCCAGCACCATAAACGGCCGGACAGGCTGGCGGGCCATGCCGGCCGGGCACCTTTTGTCTTACAAATTGCGCCTGCGCCACCTTGCCATCGCGCCCGCAGGCTGGCTTGATCCGCGCGTCACGTGATGCCCGGAGGAAATGCATGGCGACCGCAGACTATTACGAAATTCTGGATCCGCGTTTCGCGCGGCTGTTCAACGGCAACGCCCAGGTGGAAAAGCTGTTTACCGGATGTCAGTGGGCGGAAGGGCCGGCCTGGTTCGCCGCCGGCCGCTATGTCGTCTGGTCCGACATCCCCAACAACCGCATGCTGCGCTATGACGAGACCGACGGCAATGTCAGCGTCTTCCGTCAGCCCTCCGGCAATTCCAACGGCAACACCGTCGACCGCCAGGGCCGACTGGTGACGTGCGAGCATTCCGGCCGCCGCGTCAGCCGCACCGAGCATGACGGTTCCGTCACCACCATCGCGGCCGAATGGAAAGGCAAGCGGCTGAATTCGCCCAATGACGCGGTCGTGAAATCCGACGGCTCGATCTGGTTCACCGATCCGAGCTACGGCATCGACACCGACTATGAGGGCGACAAGGCCGAAAGCGAGATCGGCGCTTGCAATGTCTACCGGGTCGATCCGGATACGGGCGAGGTCGAGGCCGTCATCACCGACATGGTCCGGCCGAACGGGCTTGCCTTTTCACTGGATGAAAGCCAGCTCTATGTCGTCGACACCGGCCGCACCCATGGCGCGCAGAACCCCGCGCATATGCGGGTCTTCAACGTCGGCAAGCACGGCAAGAAGGTCTCGGGCGGGAAGGTGTTCGCTGACTGCACGGCCGGTCTATTCGACGGCTTCCGGCTCGACGAGGCCGGCCGCATCTGGACCAGTGCCGCCGACGGCATCCATTGCTACGATCCCGACGGCACGCTGATCGGCAAGGTCAAGGTGCCGGAAGTGACCGCCAATTGCGTGTTCGGCGGCAACAAGCTGAACTGCCTCTACATCGCCGGCACCACGTCGCTCTACATGGTGCGGCTGATGGTGAACGGGGCGAAGACGTATTGAGGCTGCTGGAAACGCTTCTCTGGCGGCCCTTGATGGCGTTTCTGCGCCTGCCGGCGGCGCCTGTAGCGCTGCGGCCGCGGAACCACCGCCAAGCGGTTCGCCGGAGCGGATTTCGAAGCCGCCCAGCGGCGGCGGTATCAGACACAATTCAAGGGGAGGACGTCATGCCATTCGTCAACATCCGCATCGTCAAGGAAGTGATCGCCGCTGATCCCGCTGGCAAGAAGGCCGACATTGCCAAAAAGGTCACGGCGGCGATCATGGACGCCACCGGGCTTAGCAATGACGACGTCTGGGTGGTGTTCGAAGAGGTCAACGCGCGCGACTGGTATGTCGGTGTGACCGATGTCGAGACGTTGCGGAAGGGGTAGCACAGCGGCACGTTGGGGTGCGCCGCACCCTTTCGTTCGTCATCCTAGGGTCTGCGCCGCGTCGCTTCGCTCCTTGCTCCGCCCTAGGATGACGAGGCAACGTTTGCGCGTATAAAACTCGCGAAAACCTGCACCGCTTCGCGCATGGCCCGCAGGTTCTCGTCCTCTCCCAGGATCGCTTCTATCTCCGGCGGTTTCTTGCCGAGCAAGGCAATCTCCAGAACCGCATTCTCACAAAGCGCGAACGACATGGTGCGCATGATCTCGGCCAGCGCGGCGCGGGCATAGAGCGAGCGCGCGGAGGCGTGGGCCAGCATGGCGGGCTTGCCGACTGCGGCGTCGCGCGAGACCAGCCAGTCGAGAGCGTTTTTCATGCCGCCGGGCACGCCATGGGCATATTCGGGGCAGGAGACGATGATGCCATCGGCGCTGGTGACGGCCTCGATCAGCCGCATGGCCTCGGCCGGTGTGCGCTCGCCTTCGTCATCCGGGTTGAAGATCGGCAGCAGGCCGAGCCCGTCATAGACAGTTACGCGGCAATCCGAAGGCGCGTTCGCGGACAGCGCCGCCAGCAGCGCCGAATTGGTCGAGGCGGCGCGCAGGCTGCCGGAGATGGCGAGGAGTTCGATCACGGGGAAACAGGGCTAGGGAAAACCGGCAAAGGACCGCAATGGCGAATCGTACCCGAAATCTACCACAGGGTCTTGCTGTAGGCTTCGTCCAGCGAGCGGTCGAAATCGTCGGCAGTTTCGGCATGCGCCATCTGATCGGACAGGATCTGACCGAGCGTCGGCAACGTCGCGCGGTCGTGCCAGCTGTCCGGCTTCCACAATTCGGAGCGCATGAAGGCCTTGGCGCAGTGCATGTAAGCGGCCTTGACGCTCACCACGACGACGCTTTGCGGTTGCTTGCCGTCGACGGTGAGGCGCTCGCGCAAACCGGCATCGACGGTTATGCGGGCGTCGCCATTGATGCGCAGCGTCTCGTTCATGCCGGGGATGAGAAAAAGCAGCCCGACCGAAGGGTTGAGCAGGATGTTTTCCAGCGTGTCCAGCCGGTTGTTGCCGGGCCGGTCGGGAATGGCGATGGTCCTGTCGTCGAGGACAAGGGCAAAGCCCGGTCTGTCGCCTTTCGGCGTCACGTCGGCATTGCCGGCGCCGTCGGAAGAACCGATCAGCACGAAAGGGCTCTTGCCGATGAAAGAGCGGCAGTGGCCGTCGAGCGCCCTGAGTTCCTTGCGCATCGAGGTGTCGGTCGGCCGCGGGGTCTTGTAGATCGTCCTCAGTTCATCGCGCGTGGTGACGAATTCCATGGCCGTCTCCGTTTATTCTGACGCAATTCCGGACGGCTTCACACTTTTCCTGGAATTGCTCTACTTGCCGGCTTCTTCCACCTTCTCGGCCTTATCCTCGATCGAATGGTGCAGGATCAGCGGCATCTGGCTGAAGGTGAACAACAGGGTGATCGGCATGATGCCCCAGACCTTGAAGGTAACCCAGAAGTCGGTGGAAAAATTCCGCCACACCACTTCATTGGCAAGAGCCAGGAACAGGAAGAACAGGCCCCAGCGGAAAGTCAGCTTGCGCCAGCCTTCGGCATCGAGGCGAAAGGCCGAATCGAAGACATAGCCGAGCAGCGATCGGCCGAAATACAGACCGCCGAGCAGCACGCCGCCGAACAGGGTGTTGACGATGGTCGGCTTCATCTTGATGAACACGTCGTCCTGCAGATAGAGCGTCAGCGCGCCGAAGATGAAGACGACGACGCCCGAGACCATCGGCATGATCGGCAAGGTGCGCAGCAGCAGCCAGGAGGCGATCAGCGCGATCGCCGTCGCCGCCATGAAAAGGCCGGTGGCGACGAAGATCGGCCCGCCGAATTCGGCCAGGACAGGAAATTTCTGCACCAGCCAGGCGCCGCGTGCATTGGCGAAGAAGAACACCATCAGCGGCCCGAGTTCCAGCACCAGCTTGAGCAGCGGATTGACGCTTTCTTTCTTCTTTCGCGGGTCGGACGGGTCGCGTTCGAGGATGGGTGGGTTCATGACTTCCTTCTGACGCATGATCTTGTCCAAAAAGCCGTCAGCTCTTCGGGATCATTGCCTGTTACGCTACGCCGGCGATCGCCCTGGCGAATTCGCCGGCCGAGAATGGTTCGAGGTCGTCGACCTGTTCGCCGACGCCGATGAAGTAGACCGGCAGTTTGTGCTTTGCCGCGATCGCGACCAGAATACCGCCGCGCGCCGTGCCGTCCAGCTTGGTCATCACCAGGCCGTTGACGCCGGCGACATTGCGGAAGATCTCGACCTGATTGAGCGCATTCTGGCCGGTGGTGGCGTCGACCGTCTGCAGCACGGTATGCGGCGCTTCCGGATCGAGCTTGCCCAGCACGCGCACGATCTTTTCCAGCTCCGCCATCAGTTCGGTCTTGTTTTGCAGCCGGCCGGCGGTGTCGATGATCAGTACGTCGGAGCCGGCCTC
Source organism: Mesorhizobium sp. LNJC391B00 (assembly GCF_000502535.1). Taxonomy (NCBI): domain Bacteria; kingdom Pseudomonadati; phylum Pseudomonadota; class Alphaproteobacteria; order Hyphomicrobiales; family Phyllobacteriaceae; genus Mesorhizobium; species Mesorhizobium sp. LNJC391B00. The sequence continues at coordinate 338,605 of NZ_AYWI01000004.1, read as the reverse complement.
CTTGGCGCGTTCGAAAGCGTCGTAGGCGAGGCCGGCAGCATCCGCGCCGATCTTCGAGGCGATGACCGGAGACTTCGTCCTCTCGCCCCAGATCTTCAGCTGCTCGATGGCTGCAGCGCGAAAGGTATCGCCGGCGGCCAGCATCACCGACAGGCCACCATCGGTCAGTTTGGCGGCGAGCTTGCCGATGGTCGTGGTCTTGCCGGTGCCGTTGACGCCGACCACCAGAATGACATGGGGCTTGTGCGAGAGGTCGAGCTCCAGCGGCATGGCGACATGGGCCAGCACCTTCTCCACCTCGGCCGCCATGATGGTGCGGACATCCGCGTCGGAGACATCCTTGCCATAGCGGCTGGCGGCGAGCGCATCGGTGACGCGCAAGGCTGTTTCCATGCCGAGATCGGCGCGGATCAGCACGTCTTCGAGGTCCTGTAGCGTCTCTTCGTCGAGCTTTCGCTTGGTGAAGACGCCGGCAATGTTGCCGGTGAGTTCTTTCGAGGAGCGGGCAAGCCCGTCGCGCATGCGCTGGAACCAGGAGCGTCGCGGCGCCGGTTCGGGCGCCTTTTGCGGCTCGGCTTTCTGCTCGACCTTTTTGGTGACGGTGACTTTGCCGGGAGCTGGTTTTGACTGTGGCGAAGGTTGCGGGGCCGGCGCGGGCGCTAGCTCGGCAACGATGGTCTTGGCTTCGACCGGCGCGGGTACAGCTTCAACCGACGTGCGGTTTACCTCCCCCTTGATGGGGGAGGTCCCAAGCGAAGCTTGGGGGTGGGGGTGATTTGCGCTGGCGTCGGCGCCATCACCCCACCCCGCCGCTTCGCGTCGACCCTCCCCACCGAGGGGAGGGTGGGGCGCCTCGTCCTTCTCCCCGTGGCTATACGGGGAGAAGGTGCCGGCAGGCGGATGAGGGGCGGCGCTGACCTCTGAGGTAGGCTGTGCGGGAGGCGCGGACGGTTGCGGCACTTCGATCGGGGCGGCCGGTTCTGCTGGAGTCTCGGCAGGCGTCGGCGCTTCGACGGGAGCGGGCTCCAGCTGCGGTTCCGGACGCGATGGTTCGATCTCCGGCTCGGCCGGCGCCGGCGGCACTTCTTGGGGCTGCGGCTCGGGAGCCGGCTCCGGAACCGCTGGCGGCGCAGGAACTTCTTCCGGTGCAGGCGGCTCGGGTATCTCCGGCTCAGGCTGCGGTTCTTCTACCGGCGCGGGCTCCGGCAACGGTTCCGGCTCGGATGGGACGACCGGTTCCGGCGCGGGCGGGATGGTCGGCGCGGGTTTGGGCTTCGGTTCTTCTGGCGCCGACTGCGGCGCAGGCTTTACCTCCCCCTCGATGGGGGAGGTCCCAAGCGAAGCTTGGGGGTGGGGGTGNGAGTGGCGCCGGCGTCGGCGCTCTCACCCCTCCCCGCCACTTCGTGGCGACCCTCCCCATCGAGGGGAGGGTGGGGCGTCGGCGGCTCGGGCTCCTCGCGCTTCAAGAACTCCGGAACGACCTGCTCGGCCGCCGGCTTCAGCGCCTCAAGCGCATCCCATTTGATCGGCGGCAGGGGAGCGGTTTCGTCGATGCGCTCCTCGACGACTTCCTTCTTGCCGAACGAAAATATGTTCTTGAAAAAACCGGCCATGCTTCAATCGTCTCAGGGGGCGCGGGCAGTGAGCGGGGCTGCTATCAGGCGCGCGCCGTCATGGCCGGTGATGTCTGCCTCGACGATCTCGCCCGGCGCGCCTGTGCCGAGCGCGGCAAGCGTGAACCCTTCGGTGCGGCCGAGGCCGTCGCGCTCGATAAGGATCGTTTGGCGCGTTCCCGGGAGGGATGACAGATGGCGGCGATACGCAGCCTCACCAGCGGCGCGCAGCTGGGCCGCGCGCTGCTTGACCAATTCGCGGCGGACCTGCGGCATGCGCGCGGCGGGCGTGCCTTCGCGCGGCGAAAACGGGAAGACATGCAGGTGCGTCAGCCCACATTCCTCGACAATATTTGTCGAATTCTCGAACATTTCCTCGGTCTCGGTCGGGAAGCCGGCGATGATGTCGGCGCCGAAGACGATTTCGGGGCGCAGCTTGCGCACATCCTCGCAGAAGCGGATCGACTGGTCACGCAAATGCCTGCGCTTCATGCGCTTCAGGATCATGTCGTCACCTGATTGCAGCGACAGATGCAGATGCGGCATCAGCCTGGGTTCGGTGGCGATGGCGTCGAGCAGATCATCATCCGCCTCGATCGAATCGATTGAGGACAGCCGCAGCCGCCTCACATCAGGCACCTGCTTCAGGATGGTCTTCACCAGCTTTCCCAGCTTCGGCGCGCCCGGCAGGTCGGCGCCGAAGCTGGTCATGTCGACGCCGGTCAGCACGATCTCGGCGTAGCCGTTGCCGGCCAGACGCTTGACCTGCTCGACAACCGCGCCCATCGGCACCGAGCGTGAGTTGCCGCGGCCATAGGGGATGATGCAGAAGGTGCAGCGATGGTCGCAGCCGTTCTGCACCTGGACGAAAGCACGCGCCCGGCCCTCAATGGCGTCGACCATGTGGCCGGCGGTCTCGCGCACCGAGAAAATGTCGTTGACGCGCGCCTTTTCGGTGTCGTTGACGCCGAAATCCGGCAGCGCGCGATAGGAGTTCGCCTTCAGCTTCTCCTCATTGCCGAGCACGAGGTCGACCTCGTCCATGGCGGCAAAATTCTGCGGTTCGGTCTGCGCGGCGCAGCCGGTGACGATGATGCGCGCCGCCGGGTTTTCGCGGCGGGCTTTGCGGATCGACTGCCTGGCCTGGCGCACCGCTTCCGAAGTGACGGCGCAGGTGTTGAAGATGATAGCCCCGCCTTTGAGCGCGCCGAGGCCGGCACTTTCGGCCTCGCGCCGCATCACCTCGGATTCATAGGTGTTGAGACGGCAGCCGAAGGTGACGACGTCTATGCCTTGGGAGTTGAGGCCCTTGGTATCGGCAAGTGCAGACATCAGGCCGCGCTTTCGGTGTCGCGGGCCCAGGTGCCGGTCGACGGATCGAAACTGCCGGAAAATTCCCATTCAGCGGCACCGGTCAGGATGACGTGGTCGTCGTCGCGCCATTCCACATGCAGCGAGCCGCCGCCGGGCGTCATCAGCGTAACGCTGCGGCCGGTGCGCCGGGTGCGGGCAGCGGCGACGACGGAAGCGCAAGCGGCCGAGCCGCAGGCCTTGGTCAGGCCGGCGCCGCGTTCCCAGGTGCGGATGATCATCGTCTCCGGCGACGTTACCTGGGCGATAGTGATGTTGGCGCGCTCGGGGAAGATCGGATGGTTTTCGAGCAGCGGGCCGAAACGCTCGAGTTCGTAGGACCAGACATCGTTTTCGACCCAGAAGATGGCGTGCGGGTTGCCCATCGAGAGAGCCGAAGGCGAATGCAGCACCGGCGCGTCGATGGGGCCGATCTGCAACTCGATCATGCGGGTGTCGCGGAATTCCTCAGCCAGCGGGATATCCTGCCAGCCGAAGCGCGGCGTGCCCATGTCGACCGAGATGGTGCCGTCGGCATGTTCGACGGCGTTGAGGATGCCGGCGCGGGTCTCAAAGGTGAAAGTCTTCTGGCCGGTTTCGGCGGCCAGCGCCTGGACGACACAGCGCATGCCGTTGCCGCAGGCCTGCGCGCCCGAGCCGTCGGAATTCAAGATGTCGATGTAAAAGGCGGTGCCCGGCGTGCGCGAATCGTGGATCGCCATGATCTGGTCGAACCTGGTCGCCGCATCGGCGTTCAGCGCGACAGCCGACGCCGCCGTGACCCTATCGGCACGGCCACGCATGTCGGCGACGATGATTTCGTTGCCGATGCCGTTCATCTTGGCGAAGGGGGCAGTGCCTGCCATGATCTGAGGTAATTCCTGTACGTTTCGCCGCTATATGGCGGAAACGGGCGGGAATTACCAGTGTGGGCTGCGTTTAGGTTACCGCGAAAACGCCGAGCACGATCAGCAGGAAGATGACGAGAACGATGCCGATCAGCACGCGCGCGCCGGTGGCGGCGGCACCGGCCAGCGCCGGCATGCCGAGCAGGCTGGCGGCGGCAGCAACGATGAGAAGAATGATGATCCATTTGATCATGGACAATGCCTCGCAAATTGACTGCAGCGGCCTAAGAACGCATCTGCCGCGCTCTGGTTCCCTCTTGCCGCGAGGCTCTCTCCGACTGGGCGCGCTATTCGGCAATCTCGAAGTCGGTCGTGAAAGGCGCCGTCTTTTGCGAGTTCTCGTCATGCATGAGGAAATCCGCTCGGTATTTGCCGGGGGGAACGCCATCCAGGGAGACGTTTAATTTGAAGAACATCTCTCGGTTATGCGAGCGCGAGGCGAGCTGGACCCGGCCAAGCTTTTCGACGGTTCCCAGCTTCTCGCCCGACTGGGAAAGCACGGTAAGGTCAACGTAAAGCGCGATCTGGTTGTTGCCGAGCCCATCCGAGCCGTAGCCGTAACCGACCGGCTCCATATAAAGCACAATCTCTTCGCCCGGCTTGTAGACATGGTTCGGGCGCTCGGCGTAGGCGCCGAACCCGCTGGCCGACAGGATATGCTTCACATTTTGCACGCCAAGCGGCATCGCTTGCCACAGAGCGTCCTCGGCGCTGCGGAATTTGTCCAGCGCGCCGGCGCCATCACCCGCCTGCAGTGCCTTTTCGGCTTCAGCGGCGCGATCGGAGATTTCGCCCGCGAAAGCGGCCGGCGTCGAAATTACCAGCGCGATCAAAACTGCCAAGATTGATTTCATCTGTTCCCCCTGTTGCGATAGACCATCGGCTAAAACGGCAGTGCCGTAAACGGCCAAATGCAGACTTCAGCCGCGCTCGATCTCGGGAACGTCCCAAAGCTCGCCCGGACGGAAGGCGCGAAACCGCTCACGCGCCAGGCCTTGCGCCTCAAGCGCTTCAGTCAGTTTTGCGCCGGCAGTTGCGCTCGACCGCCGATGCGCCGACCTGCTGCGGGCTCCGGTGCCGCTTTCGCAACCAATGTACCGGTTGGAACCGCGCTAGAGCGAAGACATGCCTTTTGTCCGCCAGCCATTTTGCGACAAATTTACAACAATTCGTGGTGCAAACCCTATTTTAACCATATCGGGTTGAAATTTCGCCACCTTCTCCATCTTGGTGAGGGGTGAGATTGTGCGGACGGCTTCCCCCCAGCCGGATCCGACGGAGGTTGGAATGATTTTTTCGAGAAGCGGGCTGATGGCCGTATCGCTGGCAGCGCTCGTTGCGAGCGGCTGTTCGACCTCGCGTTTTTCATCGATGGATGACCAGCAGCCCGCCCCGCTGCAGCCCGCGCCCGCCGGCACGGTGAGCGGAAGCCAACTGCCGCCCCCGGCAGCGCCGGGCACCACCGACCCATCGCAATTCCCGACCGCGCCGGCAGGCGCGCAGGTCGCCTCGCTGCCGCCGGACGGATCGGCGCCGGCCGGAGCCTCCGACCTTACCGCTGCGAGCGTTGCCGGCGTCTGGAACGCCAGCGTGTCCGGACAGAGCTGCAAGGTGGCGACGCCGCAGACCAAATTCGGCGCCGGCTTCCGCGCCGGGCCGCTGCATTGCCCGCCGCCCATCGACGGCATCAAATCGTGGAACGTCGCCGGCAAGCAGCTGACGCTCTATGACGAGAATGGCGGCACGCTGGCGCGGCTCTATTCCTCGGGCGGTTCGAAATTCGACGGCCAGACTACCAACGGCTTGCCGATATCGCTTACAAGGTAGGCAGGGTATGCTGATATTCAGGTGAGGCCGGCCTGCGAACGGCGGCTTCCTGCGCTTCCGGTGCGTACTTAAGTACGCTCCGCTCCGGTTCTCAGGAGCCACCATTCTCGGCTCGGCCTGACCTGAACCTCAACACACCCTGATCTTTCCTGGAGCAATCCGCTCAAAGTAAGCGACGTGACCGATGCATCTGCGTGACGGCCTCCAGACCCATGCGACCGTCAGGCAGCGCTACGACCATCTGGTCGCAACCGGCGCCATCGAGCGCGATCCTGCGCAGGAGCGCATCGCCGCCGCGCTCGACCGGCTGACCGACGAGATCTCGGTCAAGCGGCTGGCGCACAAGTCGAGCGCGCTCGGCTGGCTGTTTGCCCGCAAGCGCGAGACGCGCGAGGTCGTCAAGGGCCTCTACATTCATGGCGGCGTCGGTCGCGGCAAGACCATGCTGATGGATATGTTCTTCGAGCTGTTGCCGGTCAGGCGCAAGCGCCGCGTTCATTTCAACGACTTCATGGCCGATGTGCAGGACCGCATCCAGAAGCACCGGCAGGCGCGCAAGAACGGCGACGTCAAGGAGGACGACCCGATCCCGCCGGTCGCGCTTCAGCTTGCCGAACAGGCCTGGGTGCTGTGCTTCGATGAGTTTTCGGTCACCGACATTGCCGATGCGATGGTCCTGTCGCGGCTGTTTTCGGCGCTGTTCGCCAATGGCGTGGTTCTGGTCGCCACCTCGAATGTCGCGCCGCAGGACCTTTATCGCGACGGGCTGAACCGCCAGCTTTTCCTGCCCTTCATCAGCATTCTCGAGCGCCACGCCCATGTGCTGACGCTTGATGCCGACAAGGACTACAGGCTGGAAAAGCTCGCCCGCACGCCGGTTTATGTCACCCCGGCGGATGCCGAAGCCGACCGTGTGCTCGACGAGGCCTGGCAGGCGATGACGCGTGGAGCGCTGACGGCCGAGACCTCGCTGACGCTCAAGGGGCGGCAAGTGAGGATACCGGCTGCCGCCGGGGATGCAGCGCGGTTTTCCTTCGCCGACCTCTGCGAAAAGCCGCTCGGCGCACGCGATTTCCTGGCCATTGCCGGCCGCTTCTCGACCGTCTTCATCGATCACGTGCCGGTGCTGGGCGAAGGCAAGCGCAACGAGGCCAAGCGGTTCATCCTGTTGATCGACACGCTCTACGATCATCACACGCGGCTGGTGGTGAGCGCAGAGGCTCCCCCGCCTGAGCTTTACACGGCCAGGCGCGGCGTCGAGGTGTTCGAATTCGAACGCACCGCCTCGCGGCTGATCGAGATGCAAAGCCGCGACTGGCTGGAGGACTGGGCGGAACGGCAGAAGGACAACGCGGAAGCGCAGGTCTGAGGGTTCCAAGAGGTCATTATGTAGTGATCCTTCGCGCCCCCCTCTGTCCTGCCGGACATCTCCCCCACACGGGGGGAGATTGGCGGTTTCGGCGCTCCGCTCATTCCTGCGGCCATTGGAGATTGGCGAAAGGTCGCGTGACGTCCGATCTCCCCCCTCGTGGGGGAGATGCCTGGCAAGGCAGAGGGGGGCGCTGTCCCGCCGACGCCTAAAGCTCGTACACATACATCACAAACGACTCCGCCGGCCCATGCACCTCCCGCGATTCATAAAGCGCGCGCGCTGGGACATTGTCCGGTTCGGTGCCGACCCAGGCTTCGCCGCATCCCTGCTCGCGGCCGAGCGCGAACATGGCGTCGAGCATCTTTCGCGCGATGCCATGGCGCTGGTAGGCGGGTGAGACGCCGACCTCGTCGATGTAGAGTTCGCTGACCTTGTCCAGGTGGCGGTGGATGACGGCAGCACACTGGCCGACGACGACGCCATCGGCCAGTGCCACAATCATCATATGACCTGAGGAGGCGAGGTAGGCGGACAGTCTGTCGGCCCGTACCGGTTCATCGAACACGTCTTCGGCGATGCGCTTCACAAGGGCGTCATCGCCTGGATATAGTCTTCTGATTTCCACGCTCATTGGGTAAAATCTCCCAAGCTGGCCTACAAACTTTGACGTTTACGTAAGTACCAATGTTTCTAACCGATTGAAATCATTCACTCGAAAATAATCGATTGAATATATTTTCCACCGGGGCTACTGGATGCGGCGAAATCTAGCTGAGACCATAGCATTCCGGCCTCTTCCTCGACGCCGTCAACAGATCGCCAGGGATTTTGGGCGTCGTCACAGACAAAGGGAAAATTTCCTCACATGGCACGCAACAAGATAGCGCTCATCGGCTCCGGCATGATCGGCGGCACGCTCGCTCACATGATCGGCCTCAAGGACCTCGGCGACGTGGTGCTGTTCGATATTGCCGAGGGCATCCCGCAAGGCAAGGGGCTCGATATCGCGCAGTCGTCGCCGGTCGACGGTTTTGATTCCCGGCTGACCGGCGTCAATGATTATGCCGGCATCGAGGGCGCCGACGTTTGCATCGTCACCGCGGGCGTGCCGCGCAAGCCAGGCATGAGCCGCGACGATCTGCTGGGCATCAACCTCAAGGTCATGGAACAGGTCGGCGCCGGGCTGAAGAAATATGCACCCAAGGCCTTCGTCATCTGCATCACCAACCCGCTCGACGCCATGGTCTGGGCGCTGCAGAAGTTTTCCGGCCTGCCCAAGACCCATGTCGTCGGCATGGCCGGCGTGCTCGACAGCGCGCGCTTCCGCTATTTCCTGGCCGAGGAGTTCAAGGTCTCGGTCGAGGACGTTACCGCCTTCGTGCTCGGCGGCCACGGCGATTCCATGGTGCCGATGATCCGCTACTCCACTGTGTCAGGCATTCCGTTGCCCGATCTCATCAAGATGGGCTGGACCTCGAAGGAAAAGCTCGACCAGATCGTCCAGCGCACCCGCGACGGCGGCGCCGAGATCGTCGGTCTGCTCAAGACCGGCTCGGCCTTCTACGCGCCGGCAGCCTCGGCCATCTCGATGGCCGAATCCTACCTCAAGGACAAGAAGCGCGTGCTGCCTTGCGCGGCGCATCTCTCGGGCCAGTATGGCGTCAAGGGCACCTATGTCGGCGTTCCCGTTGTGATCGGCGCCGGCGGCGTCGAGCGCATTATCGAGATCGACCTCAACAAGGCCGAGCAGAAGATGTTCGACGCCTCGGTGGCGACGGTGCAGGGCCTGACCGAGGCCTGCGTCAAGATCGCCCCGCACCTCGCCTCGAAGTGATCCCCCCAAGCAGCCGATCCGGAGACCATCCAGATGAACATCCATGAATATCAGGGCAAGGCGCTGCTGAAGAGCTTTGGCGCGCCGGTGGCCGAGGGCGTGCCGGTGTTCAAGGCAAGCGAGGCGGAAGCCGCGGCACAAGCGCTGCCCGGTCCGCTCTATGTGGTGAAGAGCCAGATCCATGCCGGCGGCCGCGGCAAGGGCAAGTTCAAGGAACTGTCGCCCGACGCCAAGGGGGGCGTGCGGCTGGCGAAGTCGGTGGCCGACGTCGTCGCCAACGCCAATGAGATGCTCGGCCACACGCTGGTCACCAAGCAGACCGGCCCGGCCGGCAAGCAGGTCAACCGCCTTTATATCGAGGACGGCGCCGACATCGATCGCGAGCTTTATCTGTCCATCCTGGTCGACCGCTCGGTCGGCCGCATCGCTTTCGTCGTCTCGACCGAGGGCGGCATGGACATTGAAGGCGTCGCCCACGACACGCCGGAAAAGATCATCACCCGCGCCATCGACCCGCTGGCCGGCGTGACGACCATCGACGTCGACATATTGGTGGAAGCGCTGGGCCTCACCGGCGATGCCGCCAAGGATGCCGGCACGCTGTTCCCGATCCTCTACAAGGCCTTTGTCGAGAAGGACATGAGCCTGCTCGAGGTCAACCCGCTGATCGTGATGAAGAACGGCAGGCTGCGCGTGCTCGACGCCAAGGTGTCGTTCGACAACAATGCGCTGTTTCGCCATCCCGAGCTGATGGAACTGCGCGACACCACCGAAGAGGACGAGAAGGAGATCGAGGCGTCGAAATACGACCTCGCCTATGTCGCGCTCGACGGCAATATCGGCTGCATGGTCAATGGCGCCGGCCTTGCCATGGCGACGATGGACATCATCAAGCTCTATGGCGCGGAACCCGCCAACTTCCTCGATGTCGGCGGCGGTGCGTCCAAGGAAAAAGTGACGGCAGCGTTCAAGATCATCACCAGGGACCCGGCGGTCAAAGGCATTTTGATCAACATCTTCGGCGGCATCATGAAGTGCGACATCATTGCCGAGGGCGTCATTGCCGCGGTCAAGGAAGTCGGCCTGGAAGTGCCGCTGGTGGTGCGCCTCGAAGGCACAAACGCCGAACTCGGCAAGAAGATCATCAACGACAGCGGCCTCAACGTGGTGTCGGCGGACGATCTCGACGACGCAGCCAAGAAGATCGTGGCGGCGGTGAAGGGCTGAAGGCGAATGCCTCCGCGCAAGATAAACCTCGTCGAGGCGGCGGATCGAACGATCACCAAGGTCTTCGATCCGCATATTGCCGGCGACGTCAATGACAGCCAGGCCAAGGTCGCCAAGTTCGGCGAGACCTTCGACTGGCATGCGCACGAGCATGAGGACGAGGCTTTTCTCGTGCTGCGGGGCAAGATCGCCATCGATTTTCGCGACGGCCCGGTCGAGCTCGGCGAGGGCGATTTCATTGTCGTGCCGAAGGGCGTCGAGCACCGACCGCGGTCGCTGACCGCCGAGCCGGTGGTGCTGATGTTCGAGCCGGCGACGACGCTCAACACCGGCAACGCCAAGAGCGACCTTACCGTCTCCGATTTGAAGCGGCTCTGACCCATGAACGCGTTCTCCTCGCTCTCGGCCGATCACCAGCGCCTGCAGGCACTGGTCGGCGCTTGGCGCGGCGAGGAAGAGGTGGCGGAAACGCAGTGGGCCGATGGCGGACCGGCGGCGTCGGAAGTGCTGGCGGAGGCACAGTTCGGCGGCCTGTTCGTGGTGCAGCGCTATCGCCAGCGCCGCGACGGCACGGTCTCGTTCGGCTCGCACTCAGTGTTCGGCTTCGATCAGCAAAACAGCCTCGTCACCATGCACCAGTTCGATTCCATGGGCTTTGTGCCGGCCTCGCCGGCCACAGGCGCATGGAACGGCAGCGAGCTCACTCTTGATCGGTCGTCGCCGCGCGGTTCCGCGCGGGTCACATATATTTTCGACAATGCCGATACCTACCGCATGCGATTGCATTTCAAACCTGCCGGCAGCGACAGCTGGCAAGACATGGTGAGCGGCGTCTACCGGCGCGTCTCGCCTTCCTCGATCAACGGTTTTTAGAAAAGGGCTCCGATGTCCATTCTCATCGACAAGAACACCAAGGTGCTGGTGCAGGGCCTGACCGGCAAGACCGGCACGTTCCACACCGAACAGGCGCTGGCCTATCACGGCACCAGGATGGTGGGCGGTATCCATCCCAAGAAGGGTGGCGAGACCTGGACCGGCGCCAAGGGCGAAAACCTGCCGATCTTCGCTTCCGTTGCCGAGGGCAAGGAAAAGACCGGCGCCAATGCCTCGGTGGTCTATGTGCCGCCGGCGGGCGCCGCCGAAGCCATCCTCGAAGCCATCGAAGCCGAGATCCCGCTGATCGTCTGCATCACCGAAGGCATTCCGGTGATGGACATGGTCAGGGTCAAGGCGCGGCTCGACCGCTCGACCTCGCGGCTGATCGGCCCGAACTGCCCCGGCGTGCTCACCCCCGACGAATGCAAGATCGGTATCATGCCCGGCAACATCTTCCGCAAGGGCTCGGTCGGCGTTGTTTCGCGCTCGGGAACGCTTACCTATGAGGCAGTGTTCCAGACCACCAATGTCGGCCTCGGCCAGACCACTGCCGTCGGCATCGGCGGCGACCCCGTCAAAGGCACCGAATTCATCGACATGCTCGAAATGTTCCTCGCCGACGACGAGACCAAGTCGATCATCATGATCGGTGAGATCGGCGGTTCGGCCGAGGAAGACGCCGCGCAGTTCCTCAAGGACGAGGCCAAGCGCGGCCGCAGGAAACCGATGGCGGGCTTCATCGCCGGGCGCACCGCGCCGGCCGGCCGCACCATGGGCCATGCGGGCGCGGTCATCTCCGGCGGCAAGGGCGGCGCGGAAGACAAGATCGCGGCGATGGAATCGGCCGGCATTAAAGTATCGCCATCGCCGGCGCGTCTGGGCACGACGCTGGTCGAGGCGATCAAGGCCAAGTGAGTAGCGAGTAGTGAATAGCGAATAGGGAAAAGAGAGTAACGGCGCGACCCGGGAAAAATCCCTACTCGCTATTCGCTACTCACTATTCGCTTTTGAAAAGGAGACGGAGCCAGGCTCCGCGGACAAAAATGGCAAGACAAGATCAGGCCAACGACCAATTTTCGCTCACCTCTTTCCTCTATGGCGGCAATGCCGACTATATCGACGCGCTGTACGCGTCCTATGAGGACGATCCGGAGTCGGTAAACCCCGAATGGCAGGATTTTTTCGCCGGGCTGAAGGACGACGCCGGCGATGTGCGCAAGAACGCCAAGGGCGCTTCCTGGGCAAAGCCCTCCTGGCCGCTGCAGGCCAATGGCGAACTGGTGTCGGCGCTCGACGGCAATTGGGGCATCGTCGAGAAGCATCTGGAAAAGAAGGTCAAGGACAAGGCGGTCACCAATGGCGTCGTGCTGTCGGATGCCGACGTGCATCAGGCGACGCGCGATTCGGTGCGCGCCATCATGATGATCCGCGCCTTCCGCATGCGCGGCCATCTGCATGCCAATCTCGACCCGCTCGGCATCGCCAAGCCGCTTGAGGACTATAACGAGCTGTCGCCGGAAAATTACGGTTTTACCGCAGCCGACTACGACCGGCCGATCTTCCTCGACAATGTGCTCGGCCTCGAATTCGGCACCATCCGGCAGATGCTGGAGATCCTGACCCGCACCTATTGCTCGACGCTCGGTGTCGAGTTCATGCACATTTCCGATCCCGAAGAGAAGGCCTGGATCCAGGCGCGCATCGAGGGTGCCGACAAGGAGATTTCCTTCACCGCTACGGGAAAAAAGGCGATCCTGCAGAAGCTGGTCGAGGCCGAAGGCTTCGAGCAGTTCATCGATGTCAAGTACAAGGGTACCAAGCGCTTCGGCCTCGATGGCAGCGAAGGCCTGATCCCGGCGCTGGAGCAGATCATCAAGCGCGGCGGCCAGCTCGGCATGAAGGAGATCGTGCTCGGCATGGCGCATCGCGGCCGGCTGAACGTGCTGTCCCAGGTGATGGCCAAACCGCATCGCGCCATCTTCCACGAATTCAAGGGCGGCTCGGCCGCTCCTGACGAGGTCGAGGGCTCGGGCGACGTCAAGTACCATCTCGGCGCCTCGTCGGACCGCGAATTCGACGGCAACAAGGTGCATCTGTCGCTGACCGCCAATCCTTCGCATCTGGAAATCGTCGATCCGGTTGTGATGGGCAAGGCGCGCGCCAAGCAGGACTATCTGTTCGGCCGCAGCCGCGAGGAGATCGTGCCGCTGGAAGAGCGCGCCAAGGTGCTGCCGCTGCTTCTGCATGGCGACGCCGCCTTTGCTGGCCAGGGCGTAATCGCCGAAATCCTCGGCCTGTCGGGCCTGCGCGGCCACCGCGTCGCCGGCACGCTGCATTTCATCATCAACAACCAGATCGGCTTCACCACCAATCCGCGCTTCTCGCGCTCGTCGCCCTATCCGTCCGACGTCGCCAAGATGATCGAGGCGCCGATCTTCCACGTCAATGGCGACGACCCGGAAGCGGTGGTGCATGCCACGAAGGTGGCGATCGAATTTCGCATGAAGTTCCACAAGCCGGTGGTGGTGGACATGTTCTGCTATCGCCGCTTCGGCCACAATGAGGGTGACGAGCCGGCTTTCACCCAGCCGATCATGTACGCCAACATCCGCAACCACAAGACGACGGTGCAGATCTATGGCGAGCGGCTGATCGCCGAGGGCCATATCAGCCAGGCCGAACTCGACAAGATGAAGGCCGACTGGCGCGCCCATCTGGAGTCCGAATGGGAAGTCGGCCAGCACTACAAGCCCAACAAGGCCGACTGGCTGGACGGCGCCTGGTCTGGTCTGCGCACCGCCGACAACCAGGACGAACAGCGCCGCGGCAAGACCGCCGTGCCGGTCAAGGTGCTGAAGGACATCGGCAAGAAACTGACCGAGGTGCCGAAAGGTTTCGAGGCGCACAAGACCATCATCCGCTTCCTCGAAAACCGCCGCCAGGCGATCGACTCCGGCGAAGGCATCGACTGGTCGACGGCCGAGGCGCTGGCCTTCGGCGCCATCCTGCTCGACGGCAATCCGATCCGGCTCTCCGGCCAGGATTCAGAACGCGGCACCTTCTCGCAGCGCCATTCCGTGCTCTACGACCAGAAGGACGAGACCCGCTACATCCCGCTCAACAATCTGTCGGCGGCACAGGCCGGCTACGAAGTCATCAACTCGATGCTGTCGGAAGAGGCGGTGCTTGGCTTCGAATATGGCTACAGCCTGGCCGAGCCGAAGGCGCTGACGCTCTGGGAAGCGCAGTTCGGCGATTTCGCCAACGGCGCCCAGGTGGTGTTCGACCAGTTCATCTCGTCGGGCGAGCGCAAGTGGCTCAGAATGTCAGGCCTGGTCTGCCTGCTGCCGCATGGCTATGAAGGCCAGGGTCCGGAGCATTCTTCGGCCCGGCTCGAGCGCTTTCTGCAGCTTTGCGCCGAAGACAATATGCAAGTCGCCAACTGCACCACGCCGGCCAACTACTTCCACATATTGCGCCGGCAGCTGAAGCGCGACTTCCGCAAGCCGCTGATCCTGATGACGCCGAAGTCGCTGCTGCGCCACAAGCGGGCAGTGTCGACGCTGCCGGAGATTTCGGGCGAAAGCTCGTTCCACCGGCTGTTGTGGGACGATGCCCAGCTGTTGCAGAACCAGGCGATCAAGCTCACCAAGGATTCCAAGATCCGCCGCGTCGTGCTTTGCTCGGGCAAGGTCTATTATGACCTCTACGAGGAGCGCGAGAAGCGCGGCATCAACGACATCTACCTGCTGCGCGTCGAACAGCTCTATCCGTTCCCGGCCAAGGCGCTGATCACCGAACTGTCGCGTTTCCGCAATGCGGAGATGGTGTGGTGCCAGGAAGAACCCAAGAACATGGGCGCATGGTCGTTCATCGACCCTTATCTGGAATGGGTGCTGGCGCATATCGACGCCAAGCATCAGCGGGTGCGCTACACCGGCAGGCCGGCGGCGGCGTCGCCGGCGACCGGGCTGATGTCGAAGCATCTGGCACAGCTCGCCGCCCTGCTCGAAGACGCGCTCGGCGAATAGAACAAACCCGGCGAATAGAACAGACAGAGAAGAAACGGAACAGGCACAATGGCTACCGAAATCCGCGTTCCCACTCTCGGCGAATCCGTCACCGAGGCGACCATCGGCAAGTGGTTCAAGAAGGTCGGCGATGCCATTGCCGTCGACGAGCCGCTGGTCGAGCTCGAAACCGACAAGGTGACGGTGGAGGTGCCTGCCGCCGCCGCCGGCACGCTGGGCGAGATCACCGCCAAGGAAGGCGAGACCGTCGGCGTCGGCGCGTTGCTGGGTTCGATCTCGGCAGGCGTCGCCACGGCCGCCCCGGCGTCCAAGCAGGAGACCAAGCCGCAAGCTGTGTCGCAGGCGTCGAGCCCCGACGCGGCACATACGACCAAGCAGGCCGCGGCCGAGACCGCCAAGATAGCCGGCGATGCCGGGCCGGTCGAGCCGCGCACAATGCCGCCGGCGCCAGCTGCCGCAAAGCTGATCGCCGAGAACAATCTGTCGGTCGACCAGGTTTCTGGCTCGGGCAAGCGCGGCCAGGTGCTGAAGGGCGACGTGCTCGACGCGATTTCCAAGGGCGCGCCGTCGCAGCCGGCCGAAATTCCGAAGGCCGCACCGGCTCCGGTCGCCGTGCGTGCGCCGTCCTCGGGCGACGATGCGTCGCGCGAGGAGCGCGTGCGCATGACCAAGCTGCGCCAGACCATTGCGCGCCGGCTCAAGGAAGCGCAGTCGACCGCCGCCATGCTGACCACCTTCAACGAGGTCGACATGTCGGCGGTGATGGCGCTCAGGACCAAGTACAAGGACATCTTCGAGAAGAAGCACGGCGTGAAGCTCGGCTTCATGGGCTTCTTCACCAAAGCGGTTACGCACGCATTGAAGGAAATCCCCTCGGTCAATGCCGAGATCGACGGCACCGACATCATCTTCAAGAACTATGCCCATATCGGCGTTGCCGTCGGCACCGAAAAGGGTCTCGTCGTGCCAGTGGTGCGCAATGCCGACCAAATGTCGATTGCCGAGATCGAAAAGGATATCGGCCGGCTGGGCATTGCCGCGCGGGACGGCAAGCTGTCGGTCGCCGACATGCAGGGTGGTACGTTCACCATCTCCAATGGCGGCGTTTACGGCTCACTGATGTCGACGCCGATCCTCAATGCGCCGCAGTCCGGCATTTTGGGCATGCACAAGATCCAGGACCGGCCGGTCGTGGTCGGCGGCCAGATCGTGATCCGGCCGATGATGTACTTGGCGCTGAGCTACGATCACCGTATCGTCGACGGCAAGGAAGCCGTGACCTTCCTGGTCCGCGTCAAGGATAGCCTGGAGGATCCCGAACGGCTGGTGCTTGATTTGTGATCGGAGCTGATCCGTCATGAGCGGCTGGCTGGCGCGGTTTGGGTTCAAGCTGGGTCGAGTAGCGGGTAGCGTATTGAGGCGTTCCCGGCCGGCGGCTTCCGCCGCCATCTCTCCGCCGGCGACCTCGACTGAATGGGATTCGGCGCCGGCGAGCAGCAATCTCGGTGTCTTCGCTCTCAGCGAAGCCGAAATGGCGGAGCGGAAGATCATCGTCACCGCGATCGGTGAGCTTGAGCTACCGACCGGCGAAATCATCGCTTGCGATCCACTGATTACCGGGCTGGAACGGCCTGTGTTTAGCCGTAAGGTCAGGCCGGGATGCTATCCAGTCACGTTGCTTGAGGCGCAAGGCCGTGTTGCTGCAGCGGTATTGCGGTTTGGCACTGGCTTGCCGGTGCGGTGGGAGTTGGCTGCCTTCGTCCGCGACGTCGGCACATCGTCCTGGAAGTCTGGATTTATTGTCGATGACAATGTTGCTTCGTTCATGGACAAGTCGGTTCTGACGCTGATGTCCGAGCAGGAGGAACTCGACAGCTATCTTGCTGACGTTGCATGCTCGTTCGACAAGTTCCGCATGGATAATCCGGTTGATGGAAATCCGCTTAATATAGCCATGTTCGACACTGGCTTCGGTGATGGGAACTATTATTCCTTCTGGGGACTGGATGCGGCCGGCGAGCCGCTGGTCTTGATGACCGATTTCGAGGTGCTCGAAAACGCCGACGGCCGCGAGAGCAGCCCGAGCAATTCATGACAAACATCGCTTCGCCAATGATCGGATTTATGGCCGGGCTGGCTGTTCTCGCAGCGGGTTACGAGGCGCATGCCGCCTGCCCGCTGGCGCTTGCTGTCTATGGCGATGCCGAAAGCGAGGCCGGCATTGATTTCCGGCCGACGACGGATGCGGTCACCGTCACCAACTCGTTCAAGATGGTGCTCGACAAGGGCATCGTTCTCGACGGCATTGTCATGTGGACATCCGGTGTTTCGCGACCGCAAGGGTCGCTGATGTACAAATGCCCGACCGGCGACGTCACCGGTGACGAGCTTGCCGCCTGCACGGTCTGGCATGGCGTCATCTACAGCGCCGACGACAAGGGCAACATCGCGCTCCTGGCGGCGGAAGGCACGGACGCGCCGCAGAGCCTGATCTTCCCCGATCTCGGGCCGTCGCTGCAGATGTCGACGGCCTTCGGCCCGAACGGTTTCTCAAAACTGCCATGGGACGTGTTTCTGCTGAAAGGTTGCCAGGAATGAGCGCGTCCAAGAAGGTGCTTCTGGTCACCGGCGGCAGTCGTGGCATTGGCGCGGCCACCTGCCGGCTTGCGGCAAAGGCGCGCTACCGGGTCGCGGTCAACTATGCCTCGAACGAGGCTGCCGCCAAGGCGCTGGTCGACGAAATCGAGGCGGCGGGTGGCGAGGCATTTGCCGTCAAGGGCGACGTCGGCGTCGAAGCCGACATCGTCGCCATGTTCGAAGCCGTCGATCGCGCCTATGGCCGGCTCGACGCGCTGGTCAACAATGCCGGCGTCGTCGACGTCAAGGCGCGCGTCGATGAGATGAGCCTGGCGCGGCTGGAGCGCATGATGCGCATCAACGTCATCGGCTCGTTCCTGTGCGCGCGCGAAGCGGTCAAACGCATGTCGAGCAAGCATGGCGGCCAGGGCGGCGCCATCGTCAACATCTCGTCCGCGGCGTCGCTACACAGCTCGCCCGGCGAATATGTCGACTATGCAGCGTCCAAGGCGGCGATCGACACTTTTACGCTCGGCCTGGCGCGCGAAGTCGCGACCGAAGGCGTGCGCGTCAACGCGATACGGCCGGGCATCATCGACACCGAGATCCACGCTTCGGGCGGCCAGCCGGACCGGGTCGAGCGGTTCCGCGACATGCTGCCGATGAAACGAGCCGGCACGGCGGATGAAGTCGCGCATGCCGTTCTCTATCTTTTGTCGGATGAAGCGTCCTACACGACGGGCGCAATCCTGAATGTAAGCGGCGGCCGCTGAGCCCCAAGCTAAGGGAAACGAACATGGCTTATGATGTCGTTATCATCGGGTCGGGACCGGGCGGCTATGTCTGTGCCATCAAGGCGGCACAACTCGGGCTCAATGTCGCGGTGGTCGAGAAGAACGCCACTTTCGGCGGCACCTGCCTGAACATCGGCTGCATCCCATCCAAGGCGCTGCTTTATGCCTCGGAGATGTTCGCCGAGGCCGGCCATTCCTTCGATGCGCTGGGTGTCGAGATACCGGCGCCGAAACTCAATCTGAAGAAGATGATGGCGCACAAGGACGCGACCGTTTCGGCCAACGTCAATGGCGTCGCCTTCCTGTTCAAGAAGAACAAGATCGACTCGTTTCGCGGCACCGGGAAGGTGGTCGCGGCCGGCAAGGTGTCGGTGTCGGCTGAGGATGGCAAGGTCGAGGAGATCGAGACGAAAAACATCGTTATCGCCACGGGCTCCGATGTCGCCGGCATTCCCGGCGTCAAGGTCGACATCGACGAGAAGGTGATCGTATCGTCGACCGGCGCGCTGTCGCTGGAGAAAGTGCCGGGACATCTGGTGGTGGTCGGCGGTGGGGTCATCGGTCTGGAGCTCGGCTCGGTCTGGGCACGGCTCGGCGCCAAGGTCACCGTGGTCGAATTCCTCGACACCATCCTGGGCGGCATGGACGGCGAGGTCTCCAAGCAGTTCCAGCGCCTGCTTTCCAAGCAGGGTTTCGAGTTCAAGCTCGGCGCCAAGGTGACAGGGGTGACCAAGGCCAAAAAGGGCGCCGCCGTTACCTTCGAGCCGGTCAAGGGTGGTGCGGCCGAGACCATCGAGGCCGACGCGGTGCTGATCTCGACCGGACGCCGGGCCTATTCCGACAGCCTCGGGTTGAAAGAAGCCGGCGTCGAGGTCGACGAGCGCGGCCGGGTCAAGACCGACGGGCATCTCAGGACCAACGTGGCCGGCATCTACGCCATTGGCGACGTCATCGCCGGGCCGATGCTGGCGCACAAGGCCGAGGATGAAGGCGTGGCGGTGGCCGAGACCATTGCCGGCCAGGCCGGCCACGTGAATTACGACGTCATTCCGAGCGTCGTCTACACCAGCCCGGAAATCGCTTCGGTCGGCAAGACAGAGGAAGAGCTGAGGAAGGCCGGCATCGACTACAGGATGGGCAAATTCCCGTTCACCGCCAACGGCCGCGCGCGCGCCATGCTGCACACGGACGGCTTCGTGAAGATCCTCGCCGACAAAGCCAGCGACCGCGTGCTCGGCGTCCACATTGTCGGCTTCGGCGCAGGCGAGATGATCCATGAGGCGGCGGTGCTGATGGAGTTCGGCGGCTCTTCCGAAGACCTCGCCCGCACCTGCCACGCGCATCCGACAATGTCGGAAGCGGTGAAGGAAGCAGCGCTGGCGACGTTCTTCAAGCCGATCCATATTTAAGGAAACGCTGGAGGGACAGCACCCCCCTCTGGCCTGCCGGCCATCTCCCCCTCAAGGGGGAGATTGGACTTCACCGCCGCGTCGCGAGCTTTCAAGTTTCTCACGTTTCTAACCTGGCGCTGTTCGTGAACTGCCGATCTCCCCTCTCGAGGGGGAGATGTCCGGCAGGACAGAGGGGGCGGTGAAGAATCGCGACGCTCGCCGATAGGTGCCCCAAACAAAACGGCCCGCTTTTCAGCGGGCCGTTCTTGGCTGGAATCAAGATGCCAGATCAGTTGGCCAGATTACGGGCTCGGCGCCGGAGCAGGCGCGGGTGCCGGAGCTGGCGCAGGAGCCGGTGCGGGCGCAGGGGCTGGTGCGGGAGCCGGTTCGGCGGGCTTCATCGGCTCAGCCGGTGCAGGTGCGGGCGCCGGTGTGCTGGCTGCCGGCGGCTCTGCGGGCGCAGGATGTTCGCCGCTTCTGCCGAAAACATAGTACGCGACAATCGCAAGGATGACGACGACCAGCGCAATCAGCCAGCCGCTGCCACCACCCGACCTGGGCGCTGGATCGTTAGGGTTCGCCATAAAAGTGTCCTCCGTGGATGAAAAGCATCAATCAACACCCCTCAACGCGCAACCGTTGAACGGGTTCATACTAGGCCTTCAAATTGACGAACGCAGGAAAATTCTGATTCGCAACCGCTTGTTGGCCTGTATTTCCCCCGCAAAATCAATCACGAACGAGGTAGAACGAGCTTAGCTGGCCTTTTCCGCCAAAAATAGGGCCAACCGCCTCCGCTTTGCGAATCAGTTGCGCACCGCACAGAGCCGGGCTTACGTGATTCGGTATTCAAGACGGGCGCTGCTCAGTCGACGGCGGTGACGGTATAGCCGGCCTTGCGAAAATCCTCGACCAGGCCTTCGGGGCCGGGAAGATGCATGGCGCCGACGGCCATGAAGGCATTGCCCTTGGCCAGGATCGGTGCGGCATGGTCGGCCATGACCTTGTTGCGGCCGGTGATCATCGTCCGGTCGAATTCGGCGTAACCTGCGTCGTCGTCTTCGTCGGGCGAGATCGAACGCAACAGCGGCCAGAAGGTGCCGGTGTCGCCGCGCTGGTAAAGCACGATCATGGTTTCGTTGATGTCGTTTATCTTGTCGCCGAGCTTCAGGGTCTCGACCAGCCCTTTGAGGTGGAACGCAATCGGCAGCGAGGCCATGGCGTGCAGCTGGCTGGCAGCGGTCTCCAACCCTTCCACCGGCTTCCCCAAGGCCTTGGCGTCCTGCGCCAGCTTGACGTCGAGAACCGGTGCGCCGCCTGCCTGACGGGCGACCTCACAGACCGGCAGCGCGACCATGGCCGACAGCAGCCACGGCTTCATCTTGGAGACGCTCGCCGGCGGAATGCCGCGCGCATCGAGCCCTTTGTTCACCACTGCCGCATCCTCCGGCGACAACAGCGACGACAACGTCGTGTTGTCGGTGAACATCATCAGCTCGGGTTCCTTGAGCATGGCCTCGATCATCTTCTGCTTGTCGAGCACGTCGGTGGTCTCGATGATGATGGTGCCGGCGGCGTCATAGGCTTTCCTGGCTGCCGGCGGCAGAGTGGTCACGCGCGGGTCGGTCATGTGCATGGTGCCGAACAGGAAGGATGGCTTTTCGCCTGATTTCTCCAGCTTCCACAACAAGCCCTTGCCGTTCAGCGTCGCTGCTGCTTCCGTCTCGATCCTGGAATAGGTGGCGGGGTCTTCCTTCTGCAGGGCCGACAGCAGATCGGCGCCGGCGCAGGCCGGGGCTTCGGCATGCGCCCTGCCCATGGCAAGCAGCAGCACGATGAGGAAAGACAGGAAAAACAGGGCGTTGAGCGCGACGAGCAGCTTCAGCGACACAAGGGCGGCGCGGTCGGCGATGGCAAGGTCGCGTTTCATGGTGCGGTTCTAGGACTGAAAAGCGGCGAAACGGTTAACCGGCGTGGGGAAATTGTCCTGGACTTATACAGTGTCACGCGCGGGGATGGGCGGATTCGTAAATCTCGAGCAGTCTTGCGGTGTCGACGCCGGTATAGACCTGCGTCGTTGACAGGCTGGCGTGGCCGAGCAGTTCCTGGATGGTGCGCAGGTCGCCGCCGCGCCCGAGCAGATGGGTGGCGAAGGAATGGCGCAACGCGTGCGGCGTCGCGGTGTCGGGCAGGTTCAGCGCCGAGCGCAGCCTGGCCATGTCGCGCTGGACGATGGCCGGGTTGAGCGGCCCGCCGCGGGCGCCGCGAAACAGCAGGCCCTTGGGATCGAGATGGTAGGGACACAGTTTTCGGTATTCGGCGATTGCCCTGAGCGCCACCGGCAGCACCGGCACCAGCCGTGTCTTGCCACCCTTGCCGGTGACGCGCAGCACGGTGTCGGCTTCCGATGCCAGGTCGGCGGCGCTGAGGCCCAGCGCTTCGGAAATGCGCAGGCCCGATCCATAAAGCAGCGTCAGCACGGCGGCGTTGCGGGCGGCGATCCAGGGCTCTTCAGCCAGCTGGCCTTCCACCGACACGACATGTTTGGCATCGCTGGCGGTCAGCGGCTTGGGCAGCGATTTCGGCTGGCGCGGCGCGCGCAACGCAGCGGCACCGGCGGCATTGGCGAGACCGCGCCGTTCGAGGAAGCGCAGCAGCGAGCGGATGCCGGCGAGGCCGCGTCCGAGCGTGCGGGCGCCAGCGCCGGCGTTGCGCCGCGCGGCAAGAAAGCCGCGCAGATCGGCCGGGCGCAGAGTGGCGATGTCGGAAAGACCAGGCGAGCCGCCGCAATGCCCTGTGAGGAAATGCAGGAACTGGCGCGTGTCGCGCTCATAGGCTTCGACGGTCGCCGGCGCCAGCCGGCGCTCGCGCGCCAGCATCTTCAGCCAGCTTTCGCGCGCTGCCTGGAGGTCGGGTTTTGCCGGGATGAGAAATTCCTGCATGCCGCCATTGTCAGGCAGCCGGGTTAGGAAGCGGTGAAGAACCTGTCATTGAAATGGCCACGGGCGATCATTGAAATGACGCCGGTAGGGCGCTAGAGCAGGGCAAAGGATATCAGCCATGTCGAAGCCCCAGAACCCCGTGCAAATGGCCGTGATCGGCGCCGCCCACGGCATCAAGGGCGAATTGCGGGTGAAGACTTTCACCGGCGAGCCGATGGCGCTGGCCGATTATGGGCCGCTCTATGCCAAGGACGGCCGCGCCTTCCAGATCATCGACATCAGGCCCGCCAACACCGTCGTGGTGGTGCGCTTCAAGGGCATTGCCGACCGCAACGCCGCCGAGGCGCTGGCCGGAACCGAGCTGTTCGTCGACCGCTCGATGCTGCCCGACGATGGCGAGGAGGACGAATTCTACCACGCCGATCTCGTCGGACTTGAAGTCCGCGACGATAAGGACGCGGTCATCGGCAAGGTGGTGGCGGTGCATAATTTCGGCGGCGGCGACATTCTCGACGTTACCCTCGGCGTGCGCAAAGGCGTGCTGATCCCGTTCACCCAGGCCGCCGTGCCTCAGGTTTCGATCGCCGAAGGTTTTCTCCGCGTCGACCCGGCAGCCGCCGGCCTTGTCGAGGATGAGGATGGCGACGTGCCGCGCGAAGAAGATTTCGACGCGAAGGGCCGACCGCGCGGGCCGCGCGAAGCCGGAGGCAACCGGTGACGTTCAAGGCGTCGGTGCTGACGCTCTATCCCGAGATGTTTCCGGGCGGGCTAGGCCTGTCGCTGGCCGGACGGGCGCTCGAAGTCGGGACATGGTCGGTGGAAGCTATCCAGATCCGCACCTTCGCCAGCGATCGCCATCACACCGTCGACGACACGCCGGCCGGCGGTGGCGCCGGCATGGTGATGCGCGCCGATGTGCTGGCCAAGGCGATCGACCACACGTCGCCGGCGGGCGATCCGCGGCCGCGTTTGCTGATGAGCCCGCGTGGAAAGCCGCTGACGCAGGCGCGCGTGCGCGAACTGGCTGGCGGGCCAGGCGCCGTCATCGTTTGCGGCCGGTTCGAGGGCGTCGACCAGCGGCTGATCGAGGCGCGTGGACTGGAAGAGGTCTCCATCGGCGATTTCATCCTGTCGGGCGGCGAGCCGGCGGCGCTTGTGCTGCTCGACGCCGTTGTGCGGCTGTTGCCCGGTGTCATGGGCAATGCGGTGTCGGGCGAGGAAGAAAGTTTCGAGAACGGCCTGCTCGAACACCCGCATTACACGCGGCCACAGGAGTTCGAGGGCAGGCCGATCCCCGACGTGCTGGTCTCCGGCAACCACAAGAAGATCGCCGCCTGGCGGCGTGCGGAGTCCGAGAAGCTGACCAGGGAGCGCCGGCCGGATTTGCTCGCCGCTCAGCCCTTGGCAAAATAGTAGACGGCGAGAAACAGGCCGACGGCGATGACGAAGCCGCGTACTGCGTTTTGCGGCACGCGCTTGGCGATCCATACGCCGGCATAGCCGCCGAGCGCGCCGCCGGGGATCATGATGATTGCCTGAGGCCAGGCAACAACGCCGCCGGAAACGAAGACCAGTATGGCAACGGCGGCGATGACCACGGCCAGCATGTTCTTCAGCGCGTTCAGCCGGTGATAGTCGCCGGCTTGCGTCAGGCCGAGCGTCGCCAGCATCATCACGCCCATGCCGGCGCCGAAGAAGCCGCCATAGATGGCGGTGGCGAACTGTGCCAGCGAACCGGCCAGCGAGCCGACCGTGGCTTCATGCCCAGGCTTCGGCGCCGGTTTCAGCCACGGCCCGGCGGCGAACAAGGCGGTTGCGGCCAGCAGCAGCCACGGCACCAAGGCGCGGAACGACGGGTTGGAGAGCGCCAGCAGGATGAGCGCACCGGCCAGCGCACCCAAAGCCGAGATCAGACAGAGCAGCAGCGCGCCGCGCCAGAAATGCTTGATGTCGGTCCAGTAAGCCAGCGTCGAGGTGATGTAGCCGGGAAACTGCGTCACCGAAGAGGTGGCGTTGGCGACGATCGGCGGCAGGCCGGCCAGCGTCATGGCGCCGAAGGTGATGAAGGTGCCGCCGCCGGCAACGGCGTTGACGGCGCCTGACAGAAAACCCGCGAGGAAGAGCAGGACTGCGTCGAAAACAGACATTGTGAGGCCGCCGGACAAGAGTGCTGCCCCCGGATTAGGAAGCTTGAAGGGTCGGCGCAACCCCGCACTGGACGATTGCGTGGTGGCATGCGACCAAAAAAGACAGGGCCAAGGCGTGACAAAGCCTCGAAATAGCTGTATGTGCCCGCCCGTACTGGCGAGAAAAATCTCCCGGACCCGTCAACAATGACGGTGTAGTCGCCCCTGCCCAATGTTTCGAAGACAAGATGTCTTTGGACAAAAGGCATAGCCGAGCGGTCATAGGAACTGCAAGGCGAGTGTCGGACGCTCTGACTGTCGGAAGAACAAGAAGTGGATTACTGACATGGATATCATCCGTCAGCTCGAGGCCGAACAGGCCGCCAAGATCGAAGCCAAGCGCAAGCTTCCCGAATTCCAGCCCGGCGACACCGTGCGCGTCCAGGTCCGCGTGACCGAAGGCACCCGCACCCGCGTCCAGGCCTATGAGGGCGTCGTCATCGCCCGCGCCGGCGCCGGCTTCCAGGAAAATTTCACCGTCCGCAAGATCTCCTACGGCGAAGGCGTCGAGCGCGTGTTCCCGGTCTATTCGCCGATGGTCGAGGGCGTCGAGATCGTGCGCCGCGGCAAGGTGCGCCGCGCCAAGCTCTATTATTTGCGCGACCGTCGCGGCAAATCGGCCCGTATTTCGGAAAATACCGGCGTGCGCGCCCGCAAGCTGAACGATGAGGAGCGCGACGCGCTGAACGCCGAAAAGGCCCGCATCGAAGCTGAGAAGGTTGCCGCTGCCCAGGCGCTGGCCGCCGAGACGGCCGCCAAGGAAGCTGCCGAGAAGAAGGCCGCCGACGAAGCCGCCAAGGCCGCCGACGAGGCTGCAAAGGCGGCGGAAGCGACCCCGGCCGAATAAACCTGGTCCAAGGATTTTGAAAAGGCGGCTTCGGCCGCCTTTTTTCGTTTCACCAGACTGTGAACGATTGCCGGCCGAGAGTTTGGCCACGGCTGTTGACCCGAATTACATTGTACACTAAATAATCGTTTACAACCAAATGGAGAACTGACATGGCACTCTACACCACACAGGCTCGCGTCACCGGCGGCCGCGCCGGCCACGGCGAGACCAGCGACGGCCTGCTGAAGGTCGACCTCGCTTTGCCGAAGGAGCTCGGCGGACAGGGTGGCGCCACCAATCCCGAGCAGCTGTTCGCGGTCGGCTATGCCGCCTGCTTCGAAAGCGCCATCCGCTTCGTCGCGCGCAAGCAGAAGCTGCCGCTGCAGGATGCGGCGGTGAGCGCCACCGTCAGCCTGCTTCCCAATGGTGAAGGCTTCAAACTTGGTGTCGCACTGGCCGCGGAGACGAAAGGCCTTGATCAGGCGGTGGCGGAAGCGCTTGTATCGGCCGCGCATCAGATTTGCCCCTATTCCAATGCGATCAAAGGCAATGTCGAGGTGGCGCTTTCGACCGTGGCGCTTCCGGCAAAGGCAGCATGACGACGAAGACCGAAACCAGGGCCAGCGAAGTCCCGGCGGACACCGCCGGGAGGATCGCCGTTCCGCGCCTCGACCAGCAGCTCTGCTTCGCGCTCTATTCGGCGAGCGGGCTGATGACCAAGCTCTATCGGCCGCTGCTTGACCCGCTCGGCCTGACCTATCCGCAATATTTGGCGATGCTGGCGCTGTGGCAGCATGCGCCGAGCACGGTCGGCGAACTCGGCGAGGCGCTGGGGCTGGATTCGGCGACATTGACGCCTCTGCTCAAGCGGATGGAAGCGGCTGGTCTCGTCACTCGCCGTCGCGATCCGGCCGACGAGCGCCGCGTGCTGGTCGAACCGACTGCCAAGGGCCAGGCGCTGCGCGCCCGCATCAAGGACGTATCCGCAGGCCTTGCCTGCGCCATGCCGCTGGAAGTCGAGGAGCTGAAGTCGCTGCACCGGACCTTGACCGGATTTGTCGCCAAGCTGCGTGAGGCTACGTCACCATCCTGATCCGTCATCTGACGGGTTCCCGTGTCCAGGAGGGGCCTGGTTTGCCGGCGGCGCAATCACGGAATAAATTCCGACCACGGGGCGTTCTAAAACCGCGTTGGTTGAAGGCATTGGAATCCGCTTTCACCGGACGCTGAGCACCGGACCGGCTTGCAAGCCGTCTGCGGACGGCTAAAGTCGCGCCTGGATTTTCATGCGAGCCCGGCTGCAAGCGGGCTTCTCATCCTGGAGCGTGTCATGACCAAATCGAAGCTGCTGCTGGCCGCCCTCGCGGCCTGTTTCCTCGCGCCCGTCGCTGCATGGGCGGCCGATGCGCTGCCCGATCTCGGCGGCAAGAAGGTCGTGGTGGTGACGGAAAACGCCTATCCGCCGCTGCAGTTCATCGACGCCAAGACCGGCAAGCAGATCGGCTGGGAGTATGACGCGATGGACGAAATCGCCAAGCGGCTGAACTTCAAGGTGGAGTACCAGAACACCTCCTGGGACGCGATGATCCAGGCGGTTTCCGACAACCAGTACAACATTGGCATGACCGGCATCACCATCAAGGACGACCGAAAGGAGAAGGTCGATTTCTCCGACCCCTATATGCGTTCGGAGCAGTTCATGCTGGTGCGCGCCGATGAAAGCCGCTTCACCGACGCCAAGACCTTCGCCGCCTTCAAGGACGGGTTGATCGGCGCGCAGGCCGGAACGACGCCGTTCTACACCGCCGTCTACAGCGTGCTCGACGGCAATGAGCAGAACCCGCGCATCAAGCAGTTCGAGACCTTCGGCGCTTCGGTGCAGGCACTGAAATCCGGCGACGTCGATGTCGTCCTGACCGACGGCACCGCCGGCAAAGGCTATGTCGATGCCTCCGGCGGCAAGCTCAAGCTGATCGGCGGCCCGCTCGGCACCGAGGATTTTGGCTTCATCTTCCCGAAGGGCTCGGACCTGGTGAAGCCGGTCAACGCGGCGATCGCGGCGCTGAAGGCCGACGGCACGATCGAGGCGCTGAACAAGAAGTGGTTTCTCGACTACAAGATGGGGCAGTGATGTCCGACTCCTTACCCTCCCCCTTGTGGGGAGGGTCGATCCGCGAAGCGGAGCGGGGTGGGGGTGCCAGCGCCGGCGCTTTGTCACGACCCCCACCCCGGCTCACCAGCTTTGCGATGCAAAGCTTGTTCGCCGACCCTCCCCACAAGGGGGAGGGTGAAGCGCCCTGATGGCCACGCCCCCCGCTTCGACTCTCAAACCCGATTTTCCCTGGTGGCTTGCCGCCGCGATCGCGCTCGCCGTCGTCGCTGCGCTCTCCATTGCCGCCAGCGATCTCTACGCCCAGGTTTTTGCCACCGTCGCCAAAGGCATCGGCATCACCATTCTTGTCACCGTGGTCGCCTTCGCGCTGGCTTCCGCCACCGGGCTCGGCATTGCGCTGATGGGGCTGTCGGGGTCGCGTTGGCTCAAGCAGATCGCTCGTTTCTATGTCGAGATCATCCGCGGCGTGCCGATCCTGGTGCTGTTGTTCTGGATCGCCTTCGCCGGCGCGCCGGCCTTCGTAGCTGCGTGGAATGCCCTGACCGCACCGCTGCAAAACGCCGGCTATCTCGGCGAGCTTTTGGTGCGCGACGTGTCGCTGTTGTGGCGTGCAATCATGGCGCTGACCATCGGTTATTCCGCCTTCATCTCCGAGGTTTTTCGCGCCGGCATCCAGTCGGTCGAGAAAGGCCAGATCGAGGCTGCCAAGGCGCTCGGGCTGACGCGCTCGCAGCGCTTCCGGCTGATCGTCTTCCCACAGGCGATCCGCACCATCCTGCCGCCGCTCGGCAATGACTTCGTCGCCATGGTCAAGGATTCCTCGCTGGTCTCGGTGCTCGGCGTCGCCGACATCACCCAGATGGGCAAGATCTACGCCGCCGGCTCGTTCCGCTTCTTCGAGACCTATTCCATCGTCGCCTATATCTATCTCATCCTCACCGTCAGCCTGTCGCTGGCGCTGCGGGGGCTGGAGCAGCGACTGCGGCGGGCGCAGCAGGAATAGAAGTCCGACGCGGGCACGGCTACGATCGCGGGGGACAGGATTCCGGAGGATGCATGCGATGACGATCGACAAGGCCAATGCGGCGCTGGGCACCGTCTATTCGGCCGACACGCCGGAAGGGCTGGCCAAGGCCTATGCGGACTGGGCCGCGACCTATGACGGCGAAACCGCTTCGCTAGGCTATCTGCTGCCGTTCCTGATCACCGCCTGGGTGGCGCGCCATGTGCAGGTGGGCGAAGGACCGCTGCTCGACGCCGGCTGCGGCACCGGCCTGTCGGGCCCGTCATTGAAGGCGCTGGGTTATCACGACATTGCCGGGCTCGACCTCTCCGACGACATGCTGAAGATCGCCGGCAGCCGCAATGCCTATGGCGATCTGAAGCAGGCAATGCTCGGCGGGCCGCTGCCCTGGCCGGACGGGCATTTCCGCGCCTTCTTCTCGACTGGCGTGTTCACCATCGGCCATGCGCCGGCGTCCGGCCTGCACGAGCTTGTCCGCATCACCAGAAAAGGCGGCCACGCCATCTTCACCGTGCGCGACCAGGTGTTTGACAGCGGCGGCTTCCAGGCCGTGTTCGACGGGCTGGAGCGGGCCGGGAAATGGCGGCCGGCCGAGCAAAGCCCATGGTTCCGCTGCTATGCGATCGCCGAGGCGGACGCGCTGGTGAAGACTTTTGTGTTCGAGGTGCTTTGAGCGCCGCCCTCTTCGCCTTCTCTCACAAGGGGAGAAGCGAAAACACGCCGCAATTGCCGAAAAGCCAAAACATTGGTATGAGCCACGCCATGGAAGAGCTTTTTGGCGATCCGGCCTATAAGGGTTTCGTGCTGCAGGACAGAAAACGCCTGCCGTCGCGTTTCTCTTCGCGCATTTCCGGCGCGCTCACCAGCCGACTTAGCTAAGCCGCTTTCGCCGCGCCGAAGGCTTCGCGCGTCTGCCCTTCCCCTTTTTGCAAATCGACGGATTTACGCACATGAGCGCACCGCGCACCCTCTACGACAAGATTTTCGACGACCATGTCGTCGACCGCCAGGATGATGGCACCTGTCTGCTCTACATCGACCGCCATCTCGTCCATGAAGTGACCAGCCCGCAGGCCTTCGAAGGTCTGCGCATGACCGGCAGAAAAGTCCGGCATCCGGAAAAGACGCTGGCCGTGGTCGATCACAATGTCTCGACCTCGCCCGAGCGCAAGTTCGGCATCAAGAACGAGGAAAGCCGCATCCAGGTCGAGGCCTTGGCCAAGAACGCTAGGGATTTCGGCGTCGAATATTACTCCGAAAACGATATCCGCCAGGGCATCGTCCACATCATCGGGCCGGAGCAGGGCTTCACGCTGCCTGGCATGACCATTGTCTGCGGCGACAGCCACACCTCGACGCATGGCGCCTTCGGCGCATTGGCACATGGCATCGGCACCTCCGAGGTCGAGCATGTGCTGGCGACCCAGACGCTGATCCAGCGCAAGGCCAAGAACATGCTGGTGCGTGTCGATGGCCAGTTGCCGGAAGGCGTCACCGCCAAGGACATCATCTTGGCCATCATCGGCGAGATCGGCACCGCCGGCGGCACCGGCTATGTCATCGAATATGCCGGCGAGGCGATCCGCGCGCTGTCGATGGAAGGCCGCATGACGATTTGCAACATGTCGATCGAGGGCGGCGCGCGCGCCGGCCTGATCGCGGCCGACGAAACCACCTTCGCCTATGTCAAGGGCAAGCCGCGCGCGCCGAAGGGCGCGTCGTGGGACGCCGCGCTCGAATACTGGAAGACGCTGCAGTCCGACGAGGGCGCGCATTTCGACAAGGTGATCGTGCTCGACGCGGCCAAGCTGCCGCCGATCGTCTCCTGGGGTTCCTCGCCCGAGGACGTCGTTTCGGTGCAGGGCGTCGTTCCCGATCCGGAAGAGATCACGGACGAGAACAAGCGGACGTCAAAGATCCGCGCGCTCGACTATATGGGGCTGACGCCGGGCACGAAGATCACCGACATCACGCTCGACCGCGTCTTCATCGGCTCCTGCACCAATGGCCGCATCGAGGATCTGCGTGCGGTGGCCAAGGTGGTCGAAGGCAAGACGGTGAGTGCGCATGTCGATGCGATGATCGTGCCGGGCTCCGGTCTGGTCAAGGAACAGGCGGAGGCCGAGGGTCTCGACAAGATCTTCATGGCCGCCGGTTTCGACTGGCGCGAGCCGGGCTGCTCGATGTGCCTGGCCATGAACGACGACCGGCTGAAGCCGCATGAGCGCTGCGCCTCGACCTCGAACCGCAATTTCGAAGGCCGGCAGGGCTTCAAGGGCCGCACCCATCTGGTATCGCCGGCAATGGCGGCGGCGGCGGCGATCGCCGGCCATTTCGTCGACATCCGCGACTGGAAATAGCGCAGACTGGTTCAAGCCTGATCTGAGCGTATGCAAAACCCCGAACGGCAAAACCGTTCGGGGTTTTGTTTAAAGCGCGCCGCTCTAAGACCCTTGGGGTATTATGCCCTAGCCGGCACGCCGGATGATTTCATGAAATTCCTCCCGGCTGCCGGGTTCGTCGGTCGCGACCACCAGCGCCAGTTCGCGCTCGTCGAAGATCTTGAACCACTCGTCCCATTCGACCAGCTCGTAGCCGCCTGCGTTGACCGGGCGTTCGGGCTGATCCTGGTCCTGATAGGCGTGCTGGCCGAAGACGAGCCTCAGCAACGGCTGCGTTCCGGTTTCGGGCGATACATCGACGATCGCCGGAAATCCGGCGCGCCCTGCGGCCCATGAGCGAATTGCTTCGTGATCGGTCAGCGTGATCGTGTCGGCCATGAACAACTTCTCCTTGATTGCTGTCAGGAAACGCCGGCCTCAGGTCCCGGTTCCGTGCACCAGCTTCATGAGTGGCGACTTGCATATTCGTCCCGGCTTAACCGCTTGTTGGGGCTTGCGCTCTAAGGTCTTCCCTGACGTCAAGCGGGGAAGTCACCGTCCTTTGGACACCGGCCTGTTCATAGCGCTGCTCAATCCGACGATCGCGCTGGCGCTCGGCGCGGCGTTCCTCGTGCTGTGGTTCTATCAGCGCCACCGGCCCTATCTGGCTGTGCTCGGCACGAGCTATTGCGTGTCCGCGCCCGGCTTCCTGCTGCAGTATTTCACGCTGCCCGGCGGCATGGTGCTGACCAAGCTGGTCTCCAACCTCTGCTTCACGCTCGCCGCCTGTTGCCTCGTCGGTGCGATCATCTCGCGCTACGGCAGGCGCGTGCCCTATATCGCGATCGGCATTCTGGCGGGTGGCGGGATGGTGGCATTCTGCTGGTTCCTGTTCGTCCAGCCGGACTTGACTTGGCGCATCCTGTCGATCAATTTAGGCTTTGGCGGCCTCAGCCTGCTGGTCGCTGCCGAGCTGCGCGCCGTGCGCAAGAACGGCCCGACGGAAAAAATCCTGTTCGTACTGTCGCTGCTGTCCGGGCTGAACTTCATCGGCCGCACGCTGCTCGTCGTCATCTCGCACGGGCCGTTCACCAGCTATGACGGGTTTTATGGCTCGTCCTACTGGACGACGGCGCTTTTGACGCACGCGCTGCTGTCGTTGCTGATCGCGCTCTGCCTGTTCTCGGCAGCTGCGCTCGACGTGAT
The DNA here is from genome assembly GCF_000502535.1 of Mesorhizobium sp. LNJC391B00. Taxonomy (NCBI): domain Bacteria; kingdom Pseudomonadati; phylum Pseudomonadota; class Alphaproteobacteria; order Hyphomicrobiales; family Phyllobacteriaceae; genus Mesorhizobium; species Mesorhizobium sp. LNJC391B00. Next base: position 306,124 of record NZ_AYWI01000004.1, on the reverse strand, counting down.
GAAGGCGCTGAAGACCGAGACGCACACCGATCCGCTGTCTGGCCTGCTCAACCGCAGGGGTTTCGAGGAGCGCGCCTTGCTGGTGCTGCAGCATTGCGCTGTTACCAAGGTGCCGGTCGCGCTGGTGCTGGCCGATCTCGATCACTTCAAGGCGCTCAACGACAAATACGGACATGCCGCGGGCGACCAGGTGATCGCCGACTTCGCCGCCAAGCTTCGCGCGGCCGCCGGCACGCGTGCGGTTGCCGGCCGCATCGGCGGCGAGGAGTTCGCTGTGCTTCTGTCGCTGAGCGATCTTGCCACGGCGCGGCTGTTTGCCGAAGCCGTGCGCACGCACTATTCGGCCGGCAGTGTCGACGGGTTGCCGCCGGGCACCAGGGTGACCGCGAGCTTCGGCGTCGCGGCGCGCACCGGCGACGAAGGGCTGGAGCCGCTGATGCGGCGCGCCGACGAAGCGCTCTACAAGGCCAAGAAGAACGGCCGCGACAGCGTGCGATTGTCCTATGAGCGGGCGGAAACGGTGTTCATCCCGGATACAGGCAGCGTCGGTTAGCGTCTCGCTTAAACGGCCTCTCGGCCGTGCCGGATCATCAGCGGCAAGGGCTGAGGTTGGGCATTTCGCCGTCGGAGAGGCCGTACATATAGGAGCGGCCCTTCACGAACACCGGCGGCTGGTAGCAGCCACGCCTGGAGATGTGATCCGCCTCGTCTTCATAAAGGACTTCCGGTTCCGCTTCCGGCTGCCCGGCGCTGGTGTAGTCGGACAATTTCTTGGCCAGCCTGCCTTGGCCGGCAATGATGCGCTTGTAGCCGGCGGCGCTGTCGATGACGAGATTGCCTAGGGAATCGGCATAGACGCGGTCATGATGGCGCGACCAGGCCATTGCCGGGGCGGCGAAGCCGAGACTGGCTGTCGCCAGCACAAGCGCCGCAAGGCGCGCTCTTCCTGAATTCGAAAGCATGGTGTCCTCTCTGCTGTGGACCCGATCGAATCGGAAATTAACCTTTTCTTAACCTTTGTTAAGAGGGCAGGCGCATCCGGCGGCGATCTCTCGCCAAACATGGTTAATATCCGACGGGATGGAAACCCGGGCGTCATCATTCGGCCATGCTTGCCCGCACCATCGGCCGCGACGCACACAACTACGCTGACGTCGGGTGAGCTTGATCTTGGTGGAACATCGCGGCTAGTTAGCCGTGCAGGAGGACAGCATATGGCGTTACGCCGGACGTTTCGGGTGACGCTGTTGTCGATCCCCTTGCTGACTGCCGCAGCCTGCGTGCCGCAGAACGGCGCGCCGACGGCGGTGAATACCGTACCACCCACTGTCGCGCCCGTGCCGGCTCAGCAGTCCGCCGCACCTGTGGCGCCCCCGGCTTCCGCAACGGCTCCGACAGCGCCTGCCGCACCTTCAGCCAAGATCGTCACCGACCTTACCGCGCCGCGGTCTGCTGTCGGCACGGCAACTTACAGATGCGGCAATGGCGGCATGATCACCATCCAGAACCTCGGCACGGCGTTGCGCGTTGTCAGGCCCGATGGCACGACCGAGGAGTTTGCCGCATCACCCGCCAACCAGTCCAGCCGCTACCAGGAAGCTGCGTCGCATGACGCAATCGTGATCGACGCGCGCGAGGCGCTGGTGATGAAGAGGGGCTCGACACCACAGACCTGCAAACGATAGCCTGGCGTCGATTGCAAAGGAAATGCCGCACTGCAGCGAACGGTGCGCTGGCTTTCGACGGTGGCCAAATCGATTGAAGCGAAACAGCAGCCTTTTGTCAGACTAAATGACGTTTTCAAAACGATTTTCCGGCTTTGACGCGGTGCAAAAAGAGCATTAGAAACCGGCTGTCTGAAGTCATATATCGAGGCGGTAAGTGCCGCTTTCCACCGCGGCTCCGGACATCGAACTGGGGCAGCCATGAGCAAATCACCAGCCACCCGAACCGCCAGACGTGAACGGCCGCTCTCGCCGCACCTGACGATTTACCGCCCACCGATCACCATGACGATGTCGATCATTCACCGCATCACTGGCGGGGCGCTGTATTTCGGCACGCTGCTGGTCGCCGCGTGGCTGATGGCGGCGGCGAGTTCGCAAGGCGCTTTCGATTGGATCAACTGGGCCTTCGGCACCTGGCTCGGCCGGCTCATCCTGTTCGGCTACACCTGGGCGCTGATGCACCACATGCTGGGCGGCGTGCGCCATCTCGTCTGGGACACCGGCGCCGGGCTGGAGAAAAACACGGCATCGAAGATCGCCTGGGCGACGCTCGCCGGTTCCATCCTGCTCACGCTGCTGATCTGGGTCGCCGGCTACATGGCGCGGGGAACCTTGTGATGAGCGGCACGAACAACAACGATATGCGCACGCCGCTGGCCAAGGTCCGCGGTCTGGGCTCGGCCCGCGAAGGCACCGGGCATTTCTGGCGACAGCGGCTGACGGCCATTGCCAACATCCCGCTGATACTGTTCTTCGTCGGGTTCCTGATCGCGCTCAATGGCGCCGGCTTCGCCGAGGTGCGGGCGGCGCTCGCCAGTCCGTTCGTGGCGCTGGTGTTGGCGCTGGTGCTCGTTTCCGGTCTCACCCATATGCGTGTCGGCATGCAGGTCATTATCGAGGATTACGTGCATGCCGAAGGCATGAAGCTGGCGCTGATCGCACTCAGCACGTTTTTCACCATAGCGGTCGGCGTCGCCTCGATCTTCGCCCTGCTCAAACTGGCATTCGGAGGCTGATTTGGCCAAGGACGCGAAATCGGCCACCGGCTATACCTTTGTCGACCACAAGTTCGACGTGGTGGTCGTCGGCGCCGGCGGCGCCGGCCTGCGCGCCACGCTCGGCATGGCCGAGCAGGGCCTGCGCACGGCCTGCATCACCAAAGTGTTCCCGACCCGCTCGCACACGGTGGCGGCACAAGGCGGCATTGCCGCGTCGCTGTCCAACATGGGTCCGGACTCCTGGCAGTGGCACATGTACGACACCGTCAAGGGTTCGGACTGGCTGGGCGACGTCGACGCCATGGAATATCTGGTGCGCGAGGCACCGGCGGCGGTCTACGAGCTCGAGCATTACGGCGTGCCGTTCTCGCGCACCGAAGAGGGCAAGATCTACCAGCGGCCGTTCGGCGGACACATGATGAATTATGGCGACGGCCCGCCGGTGCAGCGCACCTGTGCTGCCGCCGACCGCACCGGTCACGCCATCCTGCACACGCTCTACGGCCAGTCGCTGAAGAACAATGCACAGTTCTTCATCGAGTATTTTGCGCTCGACCTGATCATGGAACCGGACGGCACCTGCACCGGCGTCGTCGCCTGGAACCTCGACGACGGCACCATCCATCGCTTCTCCGCCAAGATGGTGGTGCTGGCGACCGGCGGATATGGCCGCGCCTATTTCTCGGCGACGTCGGCGCACACCTGTACAGGCGACGGCGGCGGCATGGCGGCACGGGCCGGCTTCCCGCTGCAGGATATGGAGTTCGTGCAGTTTCATCCGACCGGCATCTACGGCGCCGGCTGCCTGATCACCGAAGGCGCGCGCGGCGAGGGCGGCTATCTCGTCAATTCCGAGGGCGAGCGCTTCATGGAGCGCTACGCGCCGTCGGCCAAGGACCTGGCGTCGCGCGACGTCGTCTCGCGTTGCATGACGCTGGAGATCCGCGAAGGCCGCGGGGTCGGCAAGAACAAGGACCATATCTTCCTGCATCTCGACCATCTCGATCCGGCCGTGCTGCATGAGCGGCTGCCGGGCATTTCGGAATCGGCCAGGATTTTCGCCGGCGTCGACCTGACCAAGGAGCCGATCCCCGTGCTGCCGACGGTGCACTACAATATGGGCGGCGTGCCGACCAATTACTGGGGCGAGGTGCTGAACCCGACGGTCGAGAATCCTGACCGGGTGTCACCCGGGCTGATGGCGGTCGGCGAGGCCGGCTGTGCCTCCGTGCACGGCGCCAACCGGCTGGGCTCGAACTCGCTGATCGATCTGGTGGTGTTCGGCCGCGCCGCCGCAATCCGCGCCGGCCAGGTCATCGACCGTAATTCGGCGATCCCTTCGCCCAACGAAGCCTCGGTCGAAAAGATCATGGACCGCTTCGACCGGCTGCGCCACGCCAATGGCTCGACGCCAACCGCTGTTCTGCGTGAGAAAATGCAGAAGGCGATGCAGGAAGACGCCGCCGTGTTCCGCACACAGGAGTCGCTCGAAAACGGCTGCAAGCGCATTTCGCAGATATGGACCGAGCTCAAGGACCTGAAAGTCTCCGACCGCTCGATGATCTGGAATTCCGACCTGGTCGAGACGCTGGAGCTGGAAAATCTGATGGCCAACGCCATCACCACGGTCTACGGCGCCGAGGCGCGCAAGGAGAGCCGCGGCGCGCATGCGCGCGAAGATTTTTCGGCCCGAGACGACATTATCTGGCGCAAGCATACGCTGGCTCGGCTAAGCGAGGACGGCCAGGTGAGCCTCAGCTATCGTCCCGTGCACACCGAGCCGCTGGTGGCGGAAAAGGACGGCGGCATCAGCCTTGCCAAGATCGCGCCGAAGGCCAGGGTGTACTGACCATGGTGCCGAAGCCCGTCATCCGAAAGGACCAGAGGTAATGGTCGAACTAACGCTTCCCAAGAACTCCAAGGTGCAGCCGGGCAAGACCTGGCCGAAGCCGGAGGGCGCCACCAACCTGCGGGAATACCGCATCTACCGCTGGTCGCCCGACGATGACGAGAACCCGCGCATCGACACCTATTTCGTCGACATGGACGATTGTGGGCCGATGGTGCTCGATGCGCTGCTCTGGATCAAGAACAAGATCGACCCGACGCTGGCGTTGCGCCGCTCCTGCCGCGAAGGCATTTGCGGCTCCTGCGCCATGAACATCGATGGCTCCAACACGCTGGCCTGCACCAAGGGCTGCGACGACATTTCCGGCGCCGTCAAAGTCTACCCGCTGCCGCATATGCAGGTGGTCAAGGACCTGGTGCCCGACCTCACCAATTTCTACGCCCAGCACGCCTCGATCCAGCCATGGCTGAAGACAGTGTCGCCAGAGCCAGCCAAGGAATGGCTGCAGAGCCATGAGGACCGCGAAAAGCTCGACGGGCTCTACGAGTGCATCCTATGCGCCTGCTGCTCGACCTCGTGCCCGAGCTATTGGTGGAACGGCGACCGCTATCTCGGCCCGGCGACGCTGCTGCAGGCCTATCGCTGGCTGATCGACAGCCGCGACGAAGCCACGGGCGAACGGCTCGACGATCTCGAAGACCCGTTCCGGCTCTACCGCTGCCACACCATCATGAACTGCGCCCAGACCTGCCCGAAGGGGCTCAACCCGGCCAAGGCGATTGCCGAGATCAAGAAGATGATGGTGGAGCGCAGAGTCTGACGCCGTCGCTACCCGCCGACTTTTCGCCGGACGCCGTCGCGGCGCTGCGCGCCCGCCTCGATCTGGTGCGAAGCCAGCCTGTAAAAATCCTGTTTGCCATCGAAAGCGGCAGCCGCGCCTGGGGGTTTCCGTCTCCCGACAGCGATTATGACTGCCGCTTTGTCTATATCAGACCGGTAACCGATCACCTCGTGCTGCAGCAGGCGCGCGATGTGATCGAGTTTCCGATCGAAGGCGAGATCGATGCCGGCGGCTGGGATCTGCGCAAGGCGTTGCTGCTGGCGCTTGGCGGCAATGCCGTCATAGTCGAATGGGCGAAGTCGCCGATCGTCTATGAGGAGGTTTCGGGGTTTCGCCAGCGCCTTCTCGATTTGCTGGCCGAGATCGTCGATCCGGCGAAGGTATCGCACCACTATCTCGGCCTTGCGCGTTCGCATGTCGCCAAGATCGGCAGTTTCTCCGGCGAGGTGAAGCTGAAGAAGCTGTTCTATCTGATCCGCCCGCTCGTGGCGCTCGACTGGATGGAACAGCGCGGCTTTGCCAGCCTGCCGCCGATGAACCTTGGCGAATGCCTCGATCAGACCGAGATACCGGCTCAAGCCAGCGACGAAATCCGCGGCCTGATCGAGCGCAAAAGCCGGACGCGGGAGATGGGTCTCGGGCCTCATCCCGACCGCAATCGCGCGCTATCTCGAAGCCCGCTATGGTCACCACGAAATGAACCTAGTCGGCCCCGTCAGGGACAAAGCCGGCCAAGCGCGCAAACATGCCCTTGCAACCGAATTTTACCGCCGGGAGGCTGAACTTCAATGAGCGATGACCTTCCCATTCTCAATCCCGTCGAAGCCCGTGTGCTCGGCTGCCTGATCGAGAAGAGGGAGCTGACGCCGGATGTCTATCCGCTGACGCTGAATGCAGCACTTGCAGCCGCCAACCAGAAGACGGCGCGCGAGCCTGTCATGGCGCTGGAGCAGACGGAGGTGCATCGGACTCTCAAGCTGCTCGAGCAGAAGGGGCTGGTGCGTCAGATGTTCGGCTCGCGCGTCGAGCGCTATGAGCATCAGATGGCGCAGCGCTTCTCGCTGACCACGCCGCAGACCGCGGTGATCGGCCTGCTTTTGCTGCGCGGGCCGCAGACGGCGCATGAGTTGCTGGCGCGAGCTGAGCGCATGGCGCGGTTTTCGTCCGTCGAGGACCTGCGTGGCGAACTCGACATGCTGATCGGCCGCCGCCCGCCGCTCGTCCAGGAAATACCGCGCGGGCCGGGGCAGCGCGAGGACCGTTTTATGCATCTGCTCGCAGGACCGGTGGACGTCGCGGCGTTATCGGTGCAGCGGAGCGCGCCGGCCTTGCCTGCTTCCGACCTGGAAGCGAGATTGGAGGCTCTGGAGCAGGAAGTCGTAGCCCTTCGCGCCCGGCTTGATGCGCTGGGCGCCCAATAGTATCCGAGACGTCGGCGGGACAGCACCCCCTCTGGCCTGCCGGCCATCTCCCCCTCAAGTGGGGAGATCAGATGTCACGCCGGCCTTCGCCAATTACGAACGTCGAAAGAAGAGTGCCAGCTACCGAGCTTCCAATTTCCCCGGGAGATGCCCGGCAGGGCAGAGGGGGGCGCGAAGAATCGCTACCCCGGGCAAAATCGGCGGATCACCCCAGTTTCGCGTCGAGCGACACTTTGATGGCGCCGAGCGCCTTCGAAACCGGGCATTCGGCCTTGGCCTTCTCGGCCAATTCCTTGAACTTCGCCGCATCGATGCCCGGTACCTTGCCGATCAGGGTGATGGCGCTGCCGGTGATGCCGGTGCCGGGGACCAGCGTCACCACCGCCTTGGCGTCGAGCTCGGTGGCGGGCGTGCCGTTCTCGGCCAGGAAATGCGACAGCTGCATGGCGTAGCATCCGGCGTGTGCCGCCGCGATTAACTCTTCGGGATTGGTGCCGGATTTGCCGCTCTCGTCCTCGAAGCGAGCCTTGAACGAATAGGGCGTGCCCTTCAAGGTGCCGCTCTGGCTGTCGAGCGTGCCCGTGCCCTCCTTCAGATTGCCTTTCCAGACGGCGTTTGCGGTACGGTCCATAGAATTCTCCTTGATTACAGCGACAGCGCCGGCCACGCGGCGTTCCCTCCAACTATAGCGCGGCGGCAGGGGAAGACCACCGCGCTGTTTCGGCCGGATGCGACGCCGGCGTGCCCTGCAAATTTTTCTGAAAAAATGTGCGTGCAAAAATGTCGACTTGCATCGGCGCCGGCCGTCCTGCGAGCGTCCACGGATTCTCGTGGCGGATGGAGATCCAAGATGAACAATCTGTTTTCTGCCCATTGGAACGACGCCGACAAAAGCGCGCGTCTACACGAGATCGAGTGCTCGCGACCTTCCGGCTTCGGCCGGCTGCTTGCTGCGGTCGCCGTGATCGGCATTGCGGTCTGCGTGCTCGACCACGCTGCTGCCGGCAAGGATGCCGCCGGCGCCGTGATCACCTATGGTTCGTCACAGCAAGGGAGCTGGAAATGAAATATGTCTGTCTGGTCTACGGCGAGGAAAAGGACCTCCATGCCATGACGCCTGAGCGTCTGGCCAAGCTCGACGCCGATTCGATGGCCTATGACCGGTCATTGGACCAGCAAGGCAAGCTGATCATCGCGCAGGCGCTGCAATCGGTGAAGACGTCGAAGACGGTGCGGCGGCGCCAAGGCAAGCGGCTGATCACTGACGGTCCGTTTGCCGAAACCAAGGAGCAGTTGCTTGGTTTCGTCATGATCGAAGCCGACACTCTCGACAAGGCGCTGGAGATCGCCGGCAAAATTCCGCTGGCTGAAATCGGCACCGTCGAAGTCAGGGCGATCTACGACGTGCCGGGGTCATAGGCGGCGGCGACGTCATGCAGGCCGGCGGATCATATCCGCCGCCTTCTCGGCGATCATCACCACTGGCGAGGCGGTGTTGCCGGAGACGATGCGCGGCATGATCGACGCGTCGATGATCCGCAGCCCCTCGATACCGGTCACGCGCAGGTCCGGGCTGACGACGGCGCGGCCGTCGACACCCATCCTACAGGTGCCGACCGGGTGGAAGATGGTCGTCGCGATCGAGCCGATCTGGTGCAGCAGGTCCTCGTCCGACTGGTGGGCGAGACCAGGCAGGATTTCTTCCGGATGGAAGCCGGCAAGAGCCTTGGCGGTCATGATGCTGCGCGCCTGGCGCACCGAACGCAGCGCGATCTCGCGGTCGCGCGCCGTAGAGAGGTAGTTCAGCCGGATCTCCGGCTGCACGGCCAGTTCGCGCGTCGTAGCGTGCACCGAGCCGACGCTCTCGGGCCGCAGATTGCAGACCGACATGGTGATTGCCGGGAACGGGTGCAGCGGGTCGCCCAGCCGGTCGGTAGACAAGGGCTGGACGTGGTACTCCAGGTCCGGCGTCGCCATCGACGGATCGGATTTCGAGAACATGCCGAACTGGCTCGGCGCCATCGACATCGGTCCCGAGCGGCCAAAGGCATATTGCAGCGCGATCTTCGCCTTGCCGCTCAGGCTGTTGGCTAGCGTGTTGAGCGTCAGCGCCGACGACACTTTGTAGACAGTGCGGATCTGCAGATGGTCCTGAAGGTTCTCGCCGACATCGGGGCTGGCGTGAACCACATCGATGCCGAGCGCGGCGAGGCGATCCGGCTCGCCGACCCCGGAAAGCTCCAGCAGTTTCGGCGTGTTGATCGAGCCGGCGGTCAGCAGCACCTCGCTCCTGGCCTTTGCCTCGATGGTTTGGCCGCCGACGCGATAACAAACGCCGATAGCACGCTTGCCCTCGAACAACACCGTCTCGACATGGGCGTTGACGACCAGCCTGAGGTTCGGCCGTCGCAGCGCCGGGCGCAAGAATGCCTTGGCTGTGTTCCAGCGCACGCCCTTGCTCTGGTTGACTTCGAAGAAGCCGGACCCCTCATTGTCGCCGTCGTTAAAATCCTCGCGCGGCATGATGCCGAATTCCTTGGCCGCCTCCTGCACGGTGTTCAGGATCGGCCAGGACAGGCGTTGCCGCGCCACTTTCCATTCGCCGCGGGAGCCATGCAGCTCGGTCTTGCCGCCATGATGGTCCTCGGATTTGAGGAAGTAGGGCAGCACATCGTCCCAGCCCCAGCCGACATTGCCCATCTGCCGCCAGCCATCGTAGTCCGCCGCCTGGCCGCGCATGTAGATCATGCCGTTGACCGAGGTGCAGCCGCCCAGCACCTTGCCGCGGGGATAGACCAGCGAGCGGCCGTTCAGGCCGGCTTCGGGGGCAGTCTTCATCATCCAGTCGGTGCGCGGATTGCCGATGCAATAGAGATAGCCGACCGGGATATGCACCCAGTGATAATTGTCGCTGCCGCCGGCCTCGAGCAGCAGCACGCGCGTCGCCGGGTTTTCGCTCAGGCGATTGGCCAGCACGCAGCCGGCGGTGCCTGCGCCGACAATGATGTAGTCGTAGTCGCCATCGAGCCGTTGGGTCATTGCGGTGGTTTACTCGGCGGTGTTCTACTCGGTTCTGCGGCGTGTTCGGCCCAGAACGATCGCAGCGTATCGGCAAGGCCGCAATAGGCGCGATAACGCCTGTTGTAATGGTCCTGCATGGCCGGGTTCGGACGGTAGGCGGCGCTTGACCGGGTCATGGCGTCGACGCCGGCCTCATAGTCGGCGAACAGGCCGGCCGCGACCCCGGCGCCGATCGCCGCACCAAGTGCGCCGGTCTCGCGTGCTTCAGGGACGGTGATCGGCACGCCAAGCCCGTCGGCGAAGATCTGCGGCCAGTGCTCGCTGCGCGAACCGCCGCCGGACAGGACCGCTTTGTCGAAGCTGACACCGGCGTCCTTCAGAACATTGATGTGGCGCCGGTGCTCGAACATCACGCCCTCGAACAGCGCGCGCAGCATATGGCCTTCCCTATGCCAGCCGGCGAGGCCGTAGAAGCCGGCGCGGAACTCCGCCCCTTGTCCCGACCCGTAGAGAAACGGGTGGAACATCGGATCGTCCCAGGTTGGCGTCACCGCGCCGACAGCCGCGTTGCAGTGGCCGAACGGATCGTCATAATGGGCACCGCGCTCGACGAGTTCGCGTACATACCATTCGAGATTGGCGGCCGATGTAGCGCTGGATTCGATGTTGACGAAACGGCCGGGACCGAAGCGCGCCACCATGAAAACATCTGGGTCGACGACCGGCGCGGTGGAGAAGACCTGATTGACCGACCAGGTGCCGGCGATAACAGAGGCTTCGCCGGGACGCACGACGCCGGCTCCCATGGCGCTGGCGACGACGTCGAAATAGCCGGCGATGACCGGCGTGCCTTCCGCCAGTCCGGTCTCTTCAGCCGCTTGTGTGGTGACCGCGCCGGCGATGTCGGCGCTGTCGAGCAATCGAGGCAGTTTGGCTTGCGCATCCTCGATGCCGTAGAGCGCGAGAAGCTCGGAATCATAGACGCCTTCGGGCATGCGGACGAGGCCGCAACCGGACATGTCGGAGACATCGCTGACCCGCTCGCCCGTCAGGCGGTAGGCGATGAAATCCTTGCACAGCATCGCCGTGCCGGTTGCGGCATAAAGGTCGGGCGCATGCTGCTTGACCCAGGCCAGCAAGGTCGGCGTCTGCGCCGGCCACGGCTTTTGCAGGCAGATCGCATGCAGCGCTTCGGCATTGCGCGAGGCCAGCGTCGACGCCAGGCCGGCGGCGCGGGTGTCGAGCGACTGGATGCCGATCAGCGGTTCACCGGCACGGTCGACCAGATAAAGGCCGTTGCCATGGCCGGCGCAACCGATGGCGGCGATTCCGCGGGCATCGATGCCGGCCTGCGCGATGCAGGCGCGGATGGCGTCGCGCGCATCGGCCCACATGCCGCCGAGGTCGCGCTCGACATAGCCGGGTTGCGGCGTCTGCGAACGGCCGGCGACCGCATGCATGGCGAGCTGCCGTCCCGTATGATCGAACAGCACCGCCTTGATGATGGTGTTGCCGGCGTCGAGGCCGAGCAGATAGGCGGCTTGATCAGCCATTGTTGTAGATGTCCCAAGCCTCTTCGCCGCCGGCGTCGTTGTGGATCATCGCCATCAACGCACTCACTACCGCCTTCGGATTGGCATGCTGATAGATGTTGCGGCCATAGACCAGCCCCTTGGCGCCTTGTCTGAGCAGGGCTGACGATTTTGCCAGCACCGTCTTGAGATCGTCCTTGCCGCCGCCACGTACCAGCACCGGCACGCGTGCCGCCTCGACGACGCGGTGGAAATCTTCCGCGTGCTCGGTGGGGTCGGCCTTGATGATGTCGGCGCCCATTTCGGCGGCGAGCCGCACCAGCGTCACGATCTTTTCCGCATCGCCGTCGACCTGGTAGCCGCCTCTGATATCGTTGGGCAGCATGACCAGCGGCTCGATCATCAAGGGCATGCCGTATCGCTGGCAGGCGGCGCGGACCTTGGCGATGTTTTCGACGCATTGGCGAAACAGCTCCGGCTCGTCGGGCAGCATGAACAGATTGACGACGACGCAGGCCGCATCCATTTGCAGCGCGCCGATGATCGGCTCGTCATGGTTCTGCAGCATCGACCACATCACCCGGTGGCGCTGTGCATTGTAAGGGTTGCCCATGTCGATGCGCATGACCAGCGCCGGCTTGTCCTTGTCCGGCCGCGATTGCAGCAGATCGGCCTGGCCATAGGCGAGCTGCAGCGCATCGGGCCCTGCCGCGATCAGCGTGTCGATGACACGTGGCATGTCCTCCAGGCCGATGAGAAACCCCGGTTCATTGCAGACGCCGTGATCGAGCGCCACGTCGAGGCAATTGCCGTTGGTGAACATCCGGTTCATCCGGGCCTTGGCGCTGACTTTCATGTTCTGCTCCTGCGATCGTGCGTTGGTCGAGCATCTCTTGCGAGACGCCGTGATAGGTGTCGAGTTCGGCGATGAGACTTTTTATCTCCTCGTCGCGGTGCGGATCGCTCCAGCCGTGTTCAGCGGCCAGTGCATCGGCGATGCGCTCGATTGATACCGTCGAGATGTCGCCGGCAATGGCAAGCGACGTGCGGCGCAAGACAACATCCGAGAGGCAGGTCACGAACTCATGTCGGGCGAGATAGACGATCTCGGCCGTCGTGGTTTCGGTCCTGTCGTCGAGCCTGATGTCGTCGGAACGACCGAGGCAGAACTGGATGATGTCGCGCGCGCCGCTGCCGTAGCGATCGATGAGATAGGCGGCGCGGTTGGCACTGATCGCGAACTCACCCGCCAGCTCGGTTGCCAGCGATGCCGGATTCTCGGGGAACCCGAGGCCGCCGCCAATCGCCAGGGCCAGCGTACTGCAAACGCGCTCGCGGCCAAGCTCGGCTAGCACGTCATCGCCCGCCTGCTCGGCGAAGGCGCGGAAGGTCGTCCACTTGCCGCCGATCATGCAGAATTGCGGGATGTCGCCGGCAATGCGGTGTACGGAATGGCCGCGCGATATTCGGCCGGTGAAGGCATGATCGCTCTTCGGCAGCGGCCGGATGCCGCTATAGGTGAAGACGACGTCGGCGGCACGGACCGAAATGGACGGGAATACCAACCGCGCCGCCGCCAATATGTAGTCGGTCTCGGCCGGTTCGCAGCGCACGCGCCCGGCTTCGCTGACGCGGATATCCGTCGAGCCGACCAGCACCTTGCCGAGATAGGGAAACATGATGCAGACGCGACCGTCGGCATTCTCGAAGAAAATCATGTGACCGCCGAGCGCACGGTAGAGCGGCTCGTTGTCGAGGATGAGGTGCGAGCCCTTGGTGCCCTCGACCAGGGGCGCCGCGGGCTTTTCGGAGGCGTCGAGCCGGGCGATCGCCGAATCCAGCCATGCGCCGGTCGCATTGACGATCGCCTTGGCGGTCACGGTGAAGCCTTCACCACCCACCGTATCGGTGAGCTCGAAGGAGGAGCCCGCGCGCGCGATCTCGGCGCGATTTAGCGCGAGGCTGTCGGGCGCCAGGCGTGCGGTATCGAGCAGCAATTCGATGCCGAGCCGTTCGGGGTAGCTGATCCAGGCGTCGTAATAGGTAGCGGAAAAGCGCAGTTTGGGATCGAGCGTCGGCCATTGCGCGAAGGTCGCCCTGGCGCCACGGAAACTGTGGCGCGGCAGCACCCGGCGCTTGCGCGTCGTCCAGTCGTAGAGCGCGAGGCCTGCCTTGATCGCCAGCGCGCCGCGGCTGGAAGGCGTTTCCGAAAGCCCGAGAAAGCCTGCCGCGCCGTTCATCAGCCCGGAGAAGACGGAGCGGATCGGAATTGTCGTCGGCAGCGGCCGCACCATATGCGGCGCATTGGCCAGCAGCGCGTCGCGTTCGCGCAGCGATTCCTGCACCAGGCCGAACTCGCCATTCTCGAGATAGCGCAGGCCGCCATGGATCATGCGCGAGGGTGCCGCACTGCAGCCCGAACAGAAATCGTTGCGTTCGACCAGCAGAACTCGGAGACCCTGCAGCGCCAGTTCGCGGAAAACGCCGATGCCGTTTATGCCGCCGCCCATGACAACGACATCGAACGCGCCGTTGCGGCGGATCGTGTCGAGGATGACGGTTCTCTGATCAGGCATGGCTTTGCCGGGCAAGGTTGGGCCGTTCTGCCGTCCGGTGGACGGCAGCTCAACTTGGTTCGGGTTACTGGTGGCGGTCAGGCGTCGAGATTGGTCAGATGGCGGCTGGCGGCCTCACTGATCTGGTTGATCTCCTGTCCCGACAATTTGATGCGGCCGGCCTGCGCGTTTTCCCTGGCTTGCTGCGGGCTGCGCGCGCCGCAGAGTGAGAAGGCGATGCCGGGCTGCTGCAGCGTCCAGGCGATGACCACCTGCGCCTCGCTGGCGCCGTGCGCCTCGGCACTCGGCTTGATCGCTTCCATCAGCGCTGCCACCTTGCGGCGGTTGGGCTGCGAGAAGCGCGGATTGTCCTTGCGCTGGTCGTCGCCGGTAAAGAGGCGGTCGGGACCGATCTTGCCCGAGAGCAGACCGAGCGCCAGCGACGAATAGCTGAGCACCGACACGTTGTTCCGGGCGCAGAAGGGCAAGAGATCCTGTTCCATGTCACGCGCAACCATGCTGTATTCCTGCTGGACCGCATCGAGTTGGCCGGCCGCGAGATAGGCCTTCACATCGGCGACGCTGACATTGCTGGCGCCGATGGAGCGGATCTTGCCCTGGGTCTTGAGGCGGTCGAGCGCTTCCATCGTTTCAGTGACCGGCGTGGTCGGATCCTGCCAGTGGGTGATGTAGTGGTCGATATGGTCGGTGCCGAGGCGGCGCAGGCTCTGCTCGACTTCGTAGACGACAGAGTCGGCACCGAGATAGCGATGCACCGGCGCGCCGTCATAGTCGAAGAAGTGGTTGCCCTTCTTGGTATGCCAGACCAGCCCAAGCTTGGTGGCAAGGACGACCTTGTCACGGCGACCCTTTATCGCCTTGCCGACGATTTCCTCCGACAGGCCTTGGCCATAGGCAGGCGCGGTGTCGATCAGCGAAACGCCTTCGTCGATCGAGGCGCGGATGGTGTCGATGGATTGCGCCTCGTCGGTGCCGCCCCACATCCAGCCGCCAATGGCCCAGGTGCCAAGGCCGATTGCGGAGGCGGATATTCCCGACGCGCCAATGGTGCGCGTCAACATTTCAGGCGACATTGCGTATGCTCCCCGCATTGCTCAGGACTGCATTGGCCGTCTCTTCGTCGACGACCAGTGATTTGAGATAGTTGCCGCGAAGCGCGGCACGGATCGGCCAGATCTTTTCGGCGCCGCTGGCCACCCCCATCACCGACCGGCAGCGGCCAAGTTCCGAAGGCGCCAGCGCTACCAGGCGGTCATTGGGCGGGTAGTCGGCCAGCGCGCCGTCGTCGCGGATCAGATGCGCAAGGAACTCGCCGACCGCGCCGCTGGCGGCGAGTTTTTCGCGGTCGGGATCGAGGCCTGGGTGGAGGTCGTAGTAGCTCGATCCCGGCGTCTGAATCGACCCGACGCCGACCAGCGCGATCGCCGCCATGCGCGCCAGGTCGAAGATCTCGCGCACCGAGGCCATGTCCAGCAGGAGATCGCGCTGCTCGCGGCTTTCGGCAAAGAGTGGCGCATGCAAGAGCATGCTGGTGCCGCCGAGGCGTTCGGCCAGCCGCGTCGCCAGATGGTTGACGTCGGTATAGTGCTTGCCCTGGACGCCGCCGGTCAGCGGCACGACGGTGACGTCGAAGGCGCGCTCGGGCTGCAGGTTTTCGACCAGCGCGCTGATCGCCTTGCCGCCGGTAATGGCGATGACGTCGCCGTCGCGCAAGGTCTCGAGCAACTGGTTGGCCGCCGCGCGCCCCACCTGCTGCAGCGTGCTGTCGGGACTGCCGGCCACGGTCGGCGTCACGATCGCGGCTGCCAGTTGCGCGACCTCGATCAGCTGCTTTTCGATGTCGACAAGGCGCTGGAACGGGCTCTCGACCGCGATCCTCAGCATGCCGAGCTTGCGCCCTTGCGCGATCAGCCGATTGACTTTCGACGCCGAAAGGTTGAGCGCCGCCGCAATGTCGTTCTGCTTCATGCCGTCGACGAAGTGCAGCACCAGAACGGTGTGGATCTGCCGGATCGCCTCGAAATCTTCCCTGCCGTCCGCCATCTCAGCCCCGCCGCTTGTTGAAGTAGTAATCGGCGGTGACCGCCGTCAGCAGAATGGACCCGCGGATGATGTCCTGCCAATAGACGGACACGTCGAGCAGAGCGAGCGAGCTTGAAACGACGGAGAGCAGGATGGTGCCAAGGATGGCGCCGAGAATGGTGCCGGAGCCACCAGTGAGGCTGGCGCCGCCGATCACCGCGGCGGCGATGACGTTCAGCTCCATGCCGGCGCCGAAGGTCGGCTGGGCCGAGCCGAAACGGGCCATGTAGATCACGCCGGCAAAGCCGCACAGGGTCGAGCAGAGCGTCGTCGTCAGGAACACGACCTTCTTGGTACGGATGCCGGAATAGGCGGCGGCCTTCTCATTGCTGCCGGTGTAGAAGACTTTGCGAAACATCGTCGTGCGGCGCAGCATGAAGTCGGACACGATGACGAAGACGATGAAGATGATGATGACGACCGGAATGCCGCCAATGGCGCCCTGGCCGATGAATTTGAACTCGGGCGGCAGGGTATAGAGCCCGAGCGGGCGGCCGCCGGTGCCGAGCAGGCAGAGCCCGCGCGCAATCACCATCACGGCCAGAGAGACGATGAAGTGGTGCAATCCCACCCTGGTGACGAAGAAGCCCATAAAGGCGCCGATGCCTGCACAGGCCGCTATTGCAATCAATGATGCCAGCCAGGGGTCGACGCCGCCGAGGAAGAGCAGGCCGGCAATGACCATGGCGAGTGCGGTGACCGAACCGACCGAAAGGTCGATGCCGCCTGAGATCAGAAGGATCGTCATGCCGACGACGACGATGCCTTCGACCGCGAAGGCCATCGCCATCGCCCGCATGTTGTCCCAGGTCAGGAAGTACGGCGATGCGAACGACATAACCGCAAAGAGCACGGCGATGATGAGGATCAGACCGGTCTCGCGCATCCTGATCAGGCCGCCAAGCCTTTCACCGAACCCGATGCGGGCCGGCGGCGTCACGCTGTCCATGCTTTCCCCCACGATGCTTATGCGGCGCTCCGTTGCCGGCCGTCATCGGCAAGCGATGCCAGGACCATGATGTTTTCTTCGGTCATTTCCGCGCCGGTGACCTCGCCGGTGATGCGTCCCTCGCGTACGATCAGCACCCGGTCGCAGACACCGATCAGTTCCGGCAGTTCCGACGAGGTGACCACGATGCCGACGCCGTCGCGCGCCAGCTTGCGCAGGATCCGGTGGATTTCGGCCTTGGCGCCGACATCGACGCCGCGCGTCGGCTCGTCGAGGAAGATCACTTTCGGGTCGACCGACAGCATCTTGGCGATCGCCACCTTCTGCTGGTTGCCACCCGAGAGCGTCGAAACCGGCTGGCCGACGTGGCCGCATTTCAGCGACAGCTGCCTGCCGATGGTTTCCGCCCGCTGCTTCTCGTGGCGGTCGTTGATGAGGCCGAAGCGCGTCGAGATCCGATCCACCGCCATCGCCGAGATGTTGGCGGCGATCGACATGTCGAGGAACAAGCCGTCGCCCTTGCGGTCCTCGGAGAGGTAGACGATGCCGGCGGCGATGCTGTCGCCATAATGGGCCAGCGACAGCGGCTTGCCATGCAGGCTGACATTGCCGGTCACCTGACCCTCCAGCCGGCAGATACCCCGAACGATCTCGCTGCGACCGGCGCCGATCAGGCCGCCAATGCCGAGGATTTCGCCCTTGCGCAACTGGAAGCTGATGTCGCGGAAGGTGGTCGTCTCGCAGAGGTTGCTGACCTCGAGCAGAATTTCCTCGGACTGCTCGTCGCCGCGCAGCTTCTCGGGATAGAGGCTGTCGATGACGCGGCCGACCATGGACGCCACGACCTGTTCTGGCGTCGTCGCCGATATGTCGAGCGTGGTGATGTACTGGCCGTCGCGCAGCACCGTGACGCGGTCGCAGTTTTCGAAGATTTCGGCCATGCGGTGCGAGATGTAGATGATGCCGATGCCTTCGCCGGCAAGCTGGTGGATGATCTCGAACAGCTTCTTGGCCTCGCGCTCGGTCAGCGCGGCGGTCGGCTCGTCGAAGATGAGGATGCGGCAATCGAGCGTCAGCGCCTTGGCGATCTCGACCAGCTGCTGCTGGGAGATCGAAAGGCTGCGCACCATCGCGGTCGGATCGATGTTGCCAAGTCGCGCCAGGATGGCTGTCGCACGTTTCTCGAGGTCGCGGTAATTCATCAGCAGCGCCTTGCTGGCGTTGGTGATCGACATGAAGATGTTTTCGGCCACCGAGACATCGGGGCAGAGCGCGATCTCCTGATGAACGAAGCCGATGCCGAGCTTTTGCGCCGCCAGCGGCGAGGGGATCGAAACGGAGCGGCCATCGATCTGGATGTCGCCGCTGTCGGGCGGCAGTATGCCGTCGATCACCTTCATCAACGTCGACTTGCCGGCGCCGTTCTCGCCGGCAATGGCGTGGATTTCGGCGGCGCGCAGCTCGAAACCAACATCGCGCAACGCACGGACAGGGCCGAACGATTTGCGGAGGCCGGATATTTTGAGGAGGGCCGGGATTTCCACTTGTGTGCTCACCTGCTCAGGGAGGGATAAGGCAACCGCGCCGGATGGCGCGATTGCCTGATGGACGCGATTAGCTGGGATCGCGGCCCTGCATGTACTTGTTCAGGTCGAACGAGTCGGCATTCTCCTTGGTGATGACGGCAAAGCCGTTATCGGCGAAGGGGATGCTCATCGGGTTGTGGCCCGACGTCTTGTAGTCGTTGAACGGGTCGATCAGTTCCGGATGCGCCGCCATGAAGGTGGCGACGAAGCCGAGATAACCCTGCATTCCCTGGTTCGGGCTCAGCGCCATGTGGATGTTGCCGGCCTTGATCTGCTCTAGCGTCGCCGGGGTGATGTCGGCGTGCATGATCAGCACCTTGGCCTTGGCTTCGAGAACGGCCGCGACCGCGCCTTCGGCTGAACCGGCTTCCGGAATCCAAAGCGCCTTGAGGTTCGGGTTGGCTTGCAGCATCGAGGCCACCGCCTTGTTGGCGACATTGGCGTCCTGGTTAGAGGCCTGGCGTCCGACCAGCTTCATCTTCGGATAGTTCTTGGCGAGATAGTCGATTAAGGCGGTGACGCGCAGATCGTGGTTGCTCTGGCCGGGGTTCTCAAGCACGCCATATTCGGCGTCGTCGCCGACCTGCTTGACGATCTCCTCGGCGGCAAACTTGGCTTCCGCCAGATTGTCCGAGGTGATGTAGGAGACGCGCTTGGATTTTGGCGAGTCGGCGGCGAAGGTGACGACGGTGGTGCCGTTCTCGATGGCGCGGTTGATCGGCTCGATGAACGGATCGGCCTGCATCGGGTGCAGCAGCACGCCGGCCGGCTTCTTGATCAGATCCTGTTCGAAGGAAGCGATCTGCTTGGCGATGTCATAGTCCGGCGTGCCCGAAAACACTGTCTTGCAGCCCATCGCCGCAGCCGCCTGCTTGAAGCCCTGATAGACCGGCACCCAATAGGGATGCGCGGAGACCATGACGTTCATCACGTAGGTCTCATCCGGCTTGCACTGAAACTTGCTCTCTGCCGACGCTGGCATCGCCAGGGTCAACGTCATCACGGCGGCGCTCAGCGCGCCCACCAGCCCAATCCTGTTCATTCTCTCCTCCGGGTTCCCCGACGATGAAAGCCTCGTCGCATCAGCTTTGCAAGAAATTTCATAAAATGAAATCTCTGGCGGGGTTGAATACGGCGGGATTTGTGCCATGTCAATGATGGCGAACGAAATTTCAGTATGTGAAATATCTTGCAGGTAGAGTGGGGTGGATGCGAAGTCGGCGTTATCGCCAGGCGGTTGCATCATTAGTGCCCGTGACGAGCGACCTGAACACAGGACGTCCGATCTCGGCGTCTGGATGATTAGGGGGCCAGCTCTGTTTTCTCATCAGATACAATTCTTGCGTGTTGAAGCAACGCCGGAGTTCTCCTATCGTCGCCGCAATTTTCGGGGGAATTCGACATGCCTTTCCTGATTGCTATTCTCGGCGTGCTGGGAGCCGGGGCGTTCTGGTGGTATCGCATGAAGGCCATGAACGAAGCCGCGCGCGAGGTCGCCGACGTCGTCGGCCGCGTCCAGGGCAACATAAGGCGCAAGAAGCTGCGCAAGCAGGCGGCGCTGTCGCCGCTGACGGCGATCGACGATCCGGTGGTGGCGGCGGCAACGCTGATCACCGCACTGGCAGCGGAGCACGGCCCGATCATGCCGAAGCGCGAAACGGTCATCCGCGAGGTGATCTCGCAGATTGCGGACAACCAGAAGAAGACCGATGAAGCCGTCGTCTACGCCAAATGGGCCGCGGCGCAGATCGACGACACGACGATCGTCATCGACAAGCTGGCGCCCTTCCTGCGCGAGCGCCTCGATCCGCATGAGCGCGAAGACCTGCTGCAGATGCTGGATCGTGTTGCCAAGAGCGGCGAGCAGAGTTTCAAGGTCGCCGACCAACGCATGCTGCGACTGCGGCAGAAGCTGGGGTTTGAGGTCAACTGAGAAACAGCCCGGGCGCATGTCATTCTGGATAGCGAGCGTGGTAGGATCGGCTGCCGCTTACCTTATCGGCTCTACGCCTGCCGGCTATCTGGCGGGGAAACTGCTTAAGGGCATCGATATCCGGGAGCACGGCTCCAAGTCCACCGGTGCGACAAATGTATTGCGCACACTCGGGAAATGGCCAGCATTGGTGGTGCTTCTGGTGGACGTGCTGAAAGGGGCGGCAGCGGTCATCTTTGCCCGTTGGTTTTGTTTCTGGTCTTCCGCAACGCCGCCGTCGGCAATATCTGATATGCCCGTTTGGGCTCCTTGGGTTGTATGCCTGGCCGGACTCGCTGTTTTGCTTGGGCATAGCCGTTCGATCTGGCTGAATTTCACCGGCGGCAAATCGGCTGCGACGGGGTTGGGTGTTTTGTTGGCGATGTCCTGGCCTGTGGGTCTAGGCGCGGCGACGGCATTTGCCGTAGTGTTGGCAGTTTCCCGAATTGTGTCCCTGAGTTCGATGCTGGCGGCGCTCACCGCGATCGCCCTCGTCGGCGGCATGGAACAACCATTGCCCTACCGGTTGCTGGTCATCGCCGGCGGCATCTACGTGATCGTGCGCCACCGCGCCAACATTGCGCGGCTGATGTCAGGAGCCGAGCCGCGTCTATGACAAAGCGGCACTCATTCCCGGCCTAAATCGCCTCACCCTTGAGCAGCCGTGGTCTGCCGTTGGACAACCCCGACGCCTGGCGGATGAAGAACTCCTTCAGCCTGGGCATCCGTTCGACAAGGCCGAGGCCTATGTCGCGGACCTGGCGCAGCGGGCCGATGTCGTTGGAAAACAGCCGGTTCAGCACATCTGTGGTGACGCCCATCTGCACCGTGTCGAAGCGGCGCCATTGCTGGTAGCGCTCGAGCACGTCGAGCGCGCCGATATCCTGTCCCAAGCGATCGGCCTCGACCACCACTTCAGCAAGGGCCGCCACATCCTTGAAGCCGAGATTGAGGCCCTGGCCGGCGATCGGGTGGATGCCGTGCGCGGCATCGCCGGCAAGCGCTACGCGCGGGGCGACAAAGGCGCGCGCGATGGTCAGGCCGAGCGGCCAGGCGCGCGGCTTGTCGGTGACGCGGATTTCGCCGAGCTTCAGGCCGAAGCGCAATTCAAGCTCCTGCTCGAAGACGAGGTCGTCGCCCGAGACCAGCTTTTCGGCATCCTCGGAACGTTCGACCCAGACCAGCGACGAGCGGTTGGTGCCGTCGTCGGTGGGCTTGAGCGGCAGCGTCGCAAACGGGCCGGCCGGCAGAAAATGCTCTTCGGCGCGGCCATTGTGCGGGCGCTCATGCGCCACCGTGCAGACGATGCCGGACTGGCCATATTCCCATTTCACCGTCTTGATGCCGGCCATGTCGCGCAATTTGGAATTGACGCCGTCGGCGGCGACCAGCAGCCGCGCCTCAATCGCCGCGCCATCGGCCAGATGCACGGTGATGCCGGCGCCATTGCCGTCGAACGATGCGACCGCGACACCTTCGATGATGTCGATGCCGAGCTTTTGCGCGCGGCGGCGCAAGGCGCCGTTCAGGTCCTTGTTGGCGACCATGTGGGCGAACGGTTCGCCCGGCGCGACCTCGCCATCGAAGGTGAGAAACACCGGACGCACCGGATCGGCGGTGCGCGAATCGGTGACGATCATCTCGGTGATCGCCTGCGATTGCCCGACGATTTCCTGCCAGACGCCGAGCTGGTCGAGCATGCGGCAGGCGGCGGCGGCGATCGCCGAGGCGCGGCGGTCCTTCTGCCAGACGCCGGCGGGGGCAGCATCGACGACCGCCACGGCGAGGCCCGGCCGCGCCTGTTTCAGCGACACGGCGGCGGCGAGGCCGACATAGCCGGCGCCAGCGACCAGCACGTCGAGCGGGGTTTTTGCGTCCGGGTTGCGGTTCGCCATGTCAATTCCTTTCGAAGTCTCGACCATCCCCGCCCACTGGGGCATTCCGGCCTTGACTGCCCGCCATTCCTGTCGGAAACCGCCATAGCATCTTACGGCGAGGTCACGAAGCATGACGGCGGCCATGGACGAGCTTCTCAGCATTCTCGACCTCGAGCAGCTGGAACACAATCTGTACCGTGGTCGCA
Organism: Mesorhizobium sp. LNJC391B00; assembly: GCF_000502535.1. Lineage (NCBI taxonomy): Bacteria > Pseudomonadati > Pseudomonadota > Alphaproteobacteria > Hyphomicrobiales > Phyllobacteriaceae > Mesorhizobium > Mesorhizobium sp. LNJC391B00. Next base: position 283,487 of record NZ_AYWI01000004.1, on the reverse strand, counting down.
GCCCCAAGCTCGACTGGCAGCGCGTTTTCGGCGGCCAGACCATCGCCCAGGCGCTGGTCGCCGCGCAGCGCACCGTCGAGCCCGAGCGCCACGTGCATTCGCTGCACGGCTATTTCATGCGGCCCGGCGACACCAAGGTGCCGATCGTCTACGAGGTCGACCGCATCCGCGATGGCGGCTCCTTCGCCACGCGGCGCGTGGTGGCGATCCAGCACGGCCAGGCGATCTTTTCGCTGGAAGCCTCGTTCCAGCAGGACGAGGTTGGCCTTGAGCATCAGCTGCCGATGCCGCGCGACGTGCCGCCGCCCGACAGCCTGTTGTCGCAGCGCGAATTGCTGGGCAAGTTCGGCGAGGCGGTGCCGGACGGCATCAAGCGCTACTGGGAGCGTGACCGGCCGATCGAGATGAAGCCGGTGATGCTGAAGCATTACACCAGCCGCGAAAAGCTGGAGCCGCAGCAGAACATCTGGATCCGCACCACCGGCCCGGTGCCGGCCGACCGCGGCATCCAGGCGGCGGTGCTTGCCTACCTCTCCGACATGACGCTGCTCGACACCTCGACCTTTGCGCACGGCCGCGCCATTTTCGACCGCGACATCCAGGCGGCGAGCCTCGACCATGCCATGTGGTTCCATCGCAGCCATCCGCTCGATGACTGGATCCTGTACACGCAGGACAGCCCGTCGACGCAGGGGTCGCGCGGCTTCACCCGCGGCTCGCTGTTTGCCCGCGACGGCACGCTGATCGCCTCGGTTGCCCAGGAAGGCCTGATCCGGCTGAAGCGGCCGCCTGCGGAATAGGCATTTTCGAAGAATTGCCTACTTTTTAATCAGTGACTGTCCGTTGGCAGTGCGCACCGTGGCGCCGGGACTCGAGCGATCCGTTTGTTTACAATGAGTTAACACCCTGCTTCGGCAACTGGCACGGAGCTTGAATCCTGTTGGGCACTCTCCGGGCTTTTTGGGATCGGTGAAGGTGTGCAAACGCGGGGGACCGCAACAGCAAAGGGTGAAACCTTATGAAAATCGTGATGGCAATCATCAAGCCGTTCAAGCTCGACGAGGTGCGCGAAGCGCTCACCGCCGTCGGCATCCAGGGCCTGACCGTCACCGAAGTCAAAGGCTACGGGCGTCAGAAGGGACACACGGAAATCTATCGCGGGGCGGAATACGCGGTCAGTTTCCTGCCGAAAATCAAGATCGAAGTCGCGGTTAGCACAGACCTGGTCGACAAGGCCGTCGAAGCCATCACGGCGGCGGCCAAGACCGGCCAGATCGGCGACGGCAAGATCTTCGTCTTCGGCATCGATCAGGCGGTGCGCATCCGTACCGGCGAAACAGACACCGACGCACTTTGAGCGGCGAACACGTATTCCAATGGAGAGTTCAATGAATATACCTTCCACCTTGAAGTCAGTGGCGCGTTCCGCGCTGCTGGGCTCCTTAGCGCTCGGAGCATTGGGCACGGTTGCTGCCTTCGCGCAGGAGGCGGCTCCCGCCGTCGCGGCGGCAGCGCCAGCAGCGCCGGCTTTTACCGTCGACAAGGGCGACACCACGTGGATGATGATTTCCACCGTGCTGGTGCTGTTGATGACCATTCCCGGCCTTGCGCTTTTCTACGGCGGCCTGGTTCGTACCAAGAACATGCTGTCGGTGCTGATGCAGGTCTTCACCATCACCAGCGTGGTCATGATCATCTGGGTCTTCTACGGCTACAGCCTCGCCTTCACCCCGGGCAACGCCTTCGTCGGCGGCCTTTCGAAGATGTTTCTCTCCGGCGTCAACGTATCGACGCTTTCGGAAACCTTCAGCAAGGGCGTCGCCATTCCTGAACTGGTGTTCGTCGTCTTCCAGATGACCTTCGCCTGCATCACGCCCGCCCTGATCGTCGGCGCATTCGCCGAACGCGTCAAATTCTCCGCCTTGATCCTTTTCGTTATCCTATGGGTGACGTTAATCTACTTCCCGATCGCGCACATGGTCTGGTTCTGGGGCGGCCCGAGCGCCTATGCCGACCCGTCCGGCCTGATCTTCAGCTTCGGCGCCATCGACTTCGCCGGCGGCACGGTCGTTCACATCAATGCGGGCATTGCCGGTCTCGTCGGCGCGCTGATGATCGGCAAGCGCATCGGCTACAAGAAGGACATCATGGCGCCGCACTCGATGACGCTGACCATGGTCGGCGCTTCATTGCTGTGGGTCGGCTGGTTCGGCTTCAACGCCGGTTCGAACCTCGAAGCAAACGCCTATGCGGTGCTGGCGATGATCAACACCTTCGTCGCCACGGCGGCGGCGGCAGTGGCCTGGATCGTGCTTGAATCGCTGCTGCGCGGCAAAGCCTCCATGCTCGGCGCTGTTTCGGGCGCGGTCACCGGCCTCGTCGCGATTACGCCGGCTGCAGGTTTTGCCGGCCCGATGGGCGCTATCGTGCTTGGCATCGTCGCCACCTTCGTCTGCTACTTCTTCGTCTCGGTGGTGAAGAACACGTTCGACTATGATGACAGCCTCGATGTCTTCGGCGTCCACTGCGTCGGTGGCATCATCGGTGCGCTAGGCACTGGCATTCTGGTCAATCCCGCCCTCGGCGGCGCCGGCATCGTCGACTATTCGACGGCCGACTTCGCCGCCGGCTATGCCGGCACGGCCACGCAGCTCCTGGCGCAGGGCAAAGGCGTCCTGGTAACCCTGCTGTGGTCGGGCATCGGCAGCGCAATCCTCTACAAGGTCGTCGACTTGATCATCGGTCTGCGTCCGACAGCCGACGCCGAGCGCGAAGGCCTCGACCTGACTTCGCATGGCGAAGCGGCCTACCACTCGTAAGCCTTGCGGGGCGGCCTCGGCCGCCCGCATTCTCCCATCCCGTCGTGACGCTCCCGAAAGGAGTTCACGCTTTGAGGCCCGGGTCATTCCGGGCCTCTCTTTTTGGCAACCGTGCTGGCAGGCCTCGGTCCCTGCGCAATCACGTTCTATGATGGCCGCTGGCGGGGAGACGTCGACCGGATTGGTTCCGAACTGTTGAGACTGCCTACAGTGGAGTGAGCAAGATCGTGGCTCTGGGTGCGTATAGTTAATGCGGCCTTAACCTTCCCCCCGATAGTCTGACATCCGAATCTGCCGGAGTGCGTCATGCGCCCGGCCAGTCCATGACAGACGGGGAACGAAGCATGCGTTCAGGGGCTTCAGCACCGCTCGCGCTGACCGATACGGGGCACGGCATCCAGGCATTCGCGCGGCGCCAGGTCGGGCGGCTGGTCGGCGCCGGCCTGTTTGCGCTGGTCGCCTTTGGCGTCGCGGCGCTGGCGACCTGGAACGTCGCCGATCCCAGCTTCTCGCACGCCACCGACAACATCGTCACCAACGCCATGGGCTATGCGGGCGCGGTATTCTCCGACCTCGCCATGCAGTTCTTCGGCCTTGCCGCGGTCGCCGCCCTGGTGCCGGCGGTGATCTGGGGCTTTCTCCTGTTTTCGGCGCGCGGCGTCGACAGGCTGCCGAAGCGCGGCCTTGCCTGGTTCGGCTTCGCGCTGCTCGCGGCGGCGATGGCCGGCTGCGTGGTGCCGCCCAAGACCTGGCCGTTGCCGACCGGCCTCGGCGGCGTGTTCGGCGACATGGTGCTCAATATTCCGGGCCTGGTCATTGGCGGCTACCCGACCGGCATCGTTGCCAGCGTCATTGCCATGGTGCTCATTGCGCCGGCGCTGTGGCTGTTTGCCTATGGCTCGGCGCTGATTGCGCGCAAGAACGGCTTTGCCGTCATGGAGCGCACCGCGGAGCCCGATCCCCGAGAGGACGACCTGCTCTTCGACGAAGACGACGACGAGGGCGACGAAGGGATACTGGCGCTCGGCGCCATTACCCATTGGTGGCTGTCTTTCCGCGCCTGGATGCATCGCCGGGCTGCGCGCCGCCAGCAGGAGCGCGACGAGTTCGAGCCGGAGATAGAGCAGCGCTCCACCGCATGGCGCCGCGCCGCCGAACGGGTCGAATCAGCGGAATTCGCCGAAGCGCGGATGAGCCCGGATGGCCGCGCCCGCGTCGAGCCGGAATTCTTCGCCGCCATGGTCAATGACCGCAGCGTTTCCGTCGATCCGGACGATGACGACGTCCTCGATGCCGGTTTCGACAATGGCGACGAGGAGGTCGAACTCGACGACGAGCCGGTCCCGCGCCGTGCCGCGCCGAACGCCAAGGTGCAAAACTTCCGGTCAGATGCGGCGACCCGCGTCGCCGCACCTGCGCCGCGTCCCGCTCCCGGCGCGCGCGTTCAGCGCGAGGCGCAGACCTCGCTGATCGGCTCGGAAACATTCGAAATGCCGTCGCTGCATTTCCTGTCGGAGCCGAAGAACGTGGTGCGCGACGCCAGCCTGTCCAAGGACGCGCTGGAGCAGAATGCGCGCCTGCTCGAAGGCGTTCTGGAGGATTTCGGCGTCAAGGGCGAGATTATCGCGGTACGGCCCGGCCCGGTGGTCACGCTCTATGAGTTGGAGCCGGCGCCCGGCATCAAATCGTCGCGCGTCATCGGCCTATCCGACGACATCGCCCGCTCGATGAGCGCCATTGCCTGCCGCGTCGCCGTGGTGCCCGGCCGCAACGCCATCGGCATCGAATTGCCGAATGCCAAGCGCGAGACCGTCTATCTCCGGGAGATCCTGGCCAGCCGCGATTTCGAGACGACCAAGTCCAAGCTGGCGCTGGCGCTGGGCAAGACCATCAATGGCGAGGCGGTGATCGTCGACATCGCCAAGATGCCGCATGTGCTGGTCGCAGGCACCACCGGCTCCGGCAAGTCCGTCGCCATCAACACCATGATCCTGTCGCTGCTCTACAAGCTGACGCCGCAGGACTGCCGGCTGATCATGATCGACCCGAAGATGCTCGAACTTTCCGTCTATGACGGCATCCCGCACCTTCTGACGCCGGTGGTCACCGACCCGAAGAAGGCCGTGGTGGCGTTGAAATGGACGGTGCGCGAGATGGAGGACCGGTACCGCAAGATGTCCAAGGTCGGCGTGCGCAACATCGACGGCTTCAACGCGCGCGTGCAGTTGGCTGAAAAGAAGGGCGAAAAAATCTCGCGCACCGTGCAGACCGGCTTCGACCGCCAGACCGGCGAGGCGATCTACGAGACCGAGAACCTCGATCTCGAGCCGATGCCCTACATCGTCGTCATCATCGACGAGATGGCCGATTTGATGATGGTCGCCGGCAAGGACATCGAAGGCGCGGTGCAGCGCCTGGCACAGATGGCGCGCGCGGCCGGCATCCATGTCATCATGGCGACGCAGCGTCCGTCGGTCGACGTCATCACCGGCACCATCAAGGCCAATTTCCCGACCCGTATCTCCTTTCAGGTGACGTCGAAGATCGACAGCCGCACCATTCTGGGCGAGCAGGGCGCCGAGCAGCTGCTCGGCATGGGCGACATGCTGTACATGGCCGGCGGCGGCCGCATCCAGCGCGTGCACGGCCCGTTCGTCGCCGACGACGAGGTCGAGAAGATCGTCGCCCATCTGAAGCTGCAGGGCGTGCCCGAATATCTCGACGCCATCACCGAGGATGACGGCGAGGACGATGACGAGCCGTCGGGCAAGGGCGGCGCTGGCGGTGGCGGCAACAGCAATTTCGAGGATTCCGACGATCCCTACGACCAGGCGGTCTCGGTCGTGCTGCGCGACGGCAAGGCGTCGACCAGCTATATCCAGCGCCGGCTCGGCATCGGCTACAACCGCGCCGCCTCGATCATCGAGAAGATGGAGAAGGAAGGCATTGTCGGCCCGGCCAACCATGCCGGCAAACGCGAAATCCTGGTGCCGACCGAGGACGACAAGTTCTGATCAGCCGATACGGCCCGGCGGCAACCTTGAACCTTTTGGCGCGTTACAGCGACTGAGCGCTGTCCGGCCCGCCAAACTTAAGTCTAACTGGGGGTCCACGGACTGCAACGAGACACACACCACACGAGAGTGACCGGCATGAAAAACGATCTTTCCGCGATCAGCGATTTCGCTCCAAACCGTCGCCAGTTGCTCGGCCTTGGCCTGATGCTTGCCGGCGCCGCGGCCATCAACGTCGTGCCGGGGTTCCAGCTCTTGGCCTCGGCGCAGGCGGCAGTGCCGCCGACGGCGCAAAAGATCGCCGACCATTTCTCCTCGGTCAAATCGATGAGCGGCGAGTTCGTCCAGTTCGGCCCCAACAACCAGCAGACCGGCGGCAAGTTCTTCCTTGAGCGGCCAGGCAAGATTCGCTTCAACTATGACGGCAAGTCGAATTTCCGGGTGATTTCCGACGGCAAGTCGGTGGTCATCCTCAACAAGCGGCTGAAAACGTCCGATCTCTATCCGTTGTCGAAGACACCGCTGAAGCTGTTGCTCGACACCAAGATCGACCTCTCGGGCGGCCGCGTCAAATCGATCAAGGAAGAGAGCGACCTCACCACCATCCAGCTTGCCGACAAGTCGGTGTTCGGCAATTCGAAGATCACCATGATGTTCGATCCGAAATCCTATGATCTGCGCCAGTGGACCATCACCGACGCGCAGGGCAAGGACACCACGGTGATGATCTACAACACCAAGGAAGGCGTCAGCTTCCCTGCGGATACGTTCGCCATCGACTATACGGCGAACCGCGAGCTGAACACCAACCACCGCTAGATCCGGTCAGGCCGGCCTGCAAATGGCGATCTCCTGCGCTTCCGGCGCTCACGTGGTTTAAGTACGCTCCGCTCCGGTTCTCGGAGACCACCATTTTCGACTCGGCCTGACCTGAATCAGGGCCGCCGCCCGCAAAGGCTGGCTTGTGTTTGTAGCGCTCGGCTGGCAGTAGATCGGCGACCTTGTTCGGATCGCCGCATGCCCTTCTCCATCGCCACCTGGAACATCAATTCCGTGCGCCTGCGCATGCCGATCGTCGAGCGGCTGCTGACGGAGCAGGCGCCCGATGTGCTTTGCCTGCAGGAGACGAAGGTTCCCGACGAGCTGTTTCCGGAAAAGGCGTTCCGCAAGGCCGGCTACGAGCACATCGCATTCCATGGCCAGAAGGGCTATCACGGCGTTGCGACGGTGGCGCGGCGGCCGATCGAGATTGTCGAGAAACGGCGCTTCTGCGAGATCGATGACAGCCGGCATCTGTCGGTCAAGGTGCAGGCCGGCGGCAAGGCAATCCTGGTCCACAATTTCTACGTGCCGGCCGGCGGCGACGAGCCCGATCCGGAGATCAACCGCAAGTTCCGCCACAAGCTCGATTTCGTTGCCGAGATGAACGCCATCCACGCCGCGCATGACGAGGTGTCGGCTTCGATCCTGGTCGGCGACCTCAACATCGCGCCGCAGGAGCACGATGTCTGGTCGCACAAGCAATTGCTCAACGTCGTCAGCCACACGCCGGTCGAGACGCAAAATTTCGACGCGATGCGGATCGCCGGCGACTGGGTCGACCTGATGCGGCTCGACGTGCCCCCAGAGCAGAAGCTCTACACCTGGTGGAGCTATCGCGCGCGGGACTGGGAAGCCTCGAACCGCGGCCGCCGGCTCGACCATGTCTGGTCGTCACCGAACCTGGTGCCGAGCTTTGCCCGCTATGAGATCCTGCGAGAGGCGCGTGGCTGGGAGCGGCCCTCGGACCATGTGCCGGTGATTGCGCGGTTCGACCTGGATTAGGCGTGCCGATATTCAGGTGAGGCCGGCCTGCAATGGCCGATACCTGCGCTTCCGGTGCGTACTTTGAGTACGCCCCGCTCCGGTTCTCGGTATCAGCCATTTTCGACTCGGCCTGACCTGAATCTCGACACACCCAAGCGTCAGCGCGGTCGCGGGGACCTACCCGCCAAACCTTGGCGCCAGCTTCTCGATGCGGGCGATCATGGCTTGGAAATCATCGAGGATGCGCTGGTGCAGTTTCACCGCCACCTCGGGATATTCCTCCAGGATGCGGCGAAACATCTTGCGGCTCAACCTTATCACTTCCGAATCGGTCTCGGCCGAGGCGCTGGTCAGCCGTCTTGAGTCGGCGATCAGCGCCAGTTCGCTGAGGATCGTGCCGGGGCCGGCGGTGCCGATCGGGATGCGGTCGCCATCCTGCTCCCGGTAGAGCACGATGCGGCCACTGACCACGATATAGGCTGAGTCGGCTTCGTCATCCTCGCGGTACAGCTTGCGGTCGGCCTGCAGATGGGTGGCTTCGGCGCCGAAGGCGAGCAGGCGCAGCTGTTCCTGCGTGAAACCCTCAAAGAGCTTCACGGCGGACAGGATGCGGATGTCGTCATCCAGCGCCATCTCTAGCTGCGTCCCCGAACGGTCAGTCCAATCCCTCCCTTAGAGCGCCGCGTGTCCAATTGAACGCGCAAAGGACGCTCTAACACTTCAATCTGCGCAACGGGCCGATCCAGGCTCCCCCAGCCGGATCCTCCCCGAAACAGTCCCGCCCCGACCGCTTATCGAACAATGAAAAGTTTAAGGAACCAGCTTGTAGCCGCCGCTTTCTGTCACAAGAATTTCAGCATTGGAAGGATCGCGCTCGATCTTCTGGCGCAGCCGGTAGACGTGAGTTTCCAGCGTGTGCGTGGTGACGCCGGAATTGTAGCCCCACACTTCCTCGAGCAGGACGTCGCGCGTCACCACCTTCTGGTCGGCTCGATAGAGATATTTGATGATCGAGGCTTCCTTCTCGGTCAGCCGCACCTTGCCGCCGCGCTGGTCGATCAGAAGCTTCTGGCTGGGCTTGAACGTGTAGGGCCCGACCGAAAAGGTGGCGTCCTCGCTCTGCTCGTGCTGGCGCAGTTGTGCGCGTATGCGGGCGAGCAGCACGGCGAAGCGGAACGGCTTGGTGACATAGTCGTTGGCGCCGGCCTCGAGGCCCAGAATTGTGTCGGAATCGGTATCGTGGCCGGTCAGCATGATGATCGGCGCCTTGTAGCCGCCCTTGCGCAGGATCTTCACCGCCTCGCGGCCATCCATGTCGGGCAGTCCGACATCCATGATGAGCAGGTCGATGAGCCCGCCGCGCGCCGCGGCGACGCCTTTGGCGGCGGTCGCTTCCTGCAAGACGTCGAATTCTTCGTAAAGGGCCAGTTGCTCGACGAGGGTTCCGCGCAGGTCGTCATCATCGTCAACGATCAGAATGGTACGTGATGTCATGGATCAATCCATTGTTTTGAAAAGAATTTTCAGTTGACCGCCTCCCATTTATGCGGAAGCTGACCGGCGCAACAGTCCGATCACAGTGATTTGTTCCGTGACACGATCATACAAGAAAAAACGCGATCGCAATGCAGCCGGCGCAATTTTGCCGAAAAGGCTGCGTGTGCTGGTGGTTCGGGCGAGGCCGGGCAACCCCAGCCAGGGGATATTGCAGGCCGGCAGCAAGGTGTTTGCCTGTGCGCTCGGACGCGGCGGCATCTCGGCCAATAAGCGCGAAGGCGACGGTGCGACGCCGCTTGGCGAGATGCGGATTTTGTCAGGATATTTTCGGGGCGATCATTTCGCGGCCGGCCGCAAAACCCAGCTGGCGATGGCGCCGATCGGCGCCGATCTCGGCTGGTGCGAGGTGCCGGACGACCGCAACTACAACCGGCCGGTGAAAATCCCCTATGGCGCCAGCCATGAGCGAATGCGGCGCGACGACCGCCTCTATGACGCCTGCCTTGTGCTCGACTGGAACATGGCGCCGCGCCGGCGCGGCCGCGGCAGCGCCATCTTCTTCCATCTGGCGCGCCCAGGCTTCACACCGACGCAAGGCTGCGTGGCGGTGACAGCGCGGACAATGGCGCGGCTGTTGCCGCTGGTGTCGGACCGGACGGTGGTGAGGGTGGTGAGGTAGGGAGTAGGGAGTAGGGAGTAGGGAGTAGGGAGTAGGGAGTAGGGAGTAGGGAGTAGGGAGTAGGGAGTAGGGAGTAGGGAGTAGGATGGTCTCGGCGTCGTTTCAATCCTTCACTACTCACTACTCACTACTCACCATTGCCTAACGCCTTCTCGGCTTCTGCCACCCAGTGTCCAGCAATCCAAGCCGGCCGAGTTCCCGGTCCACGGCCCGCGTCACGTCCTTGCGCTGCGCGCCGACATCGCGCAACTGGCGATCCGAAAGGTCCTCCACGTCCTGGCGCGGCAGGTTGATGGCGACTTTCGCCTGGCGAAGCCAGTCCGTTACGGCATGCAACCAGTTCGAGCGAGCTGCTGGCGAGTTCAAAACGAAGATGGACATGATGCGCTCCGTGTTCCGCCGGATATCAAATCCGGCTTGATGGTGTTTCGATGGATGCATCATGCCGCATTGAAATCCATGCGAGAAACGAGTAGTTCTTTTCGGATCGTCAAGTTTTATTTGAGGATACGGTGATGTCCCGTCTGTTGCCCGGAACGCGCGCGCTGAGGACTCTGGAAGCCGCCGCCCGCCACCTAAATTTCACCCGCGCTGCCGACGAGCTCGGGCTGACGCCGGCGGCGGTCAGCCACCAGATCAAGGAAATCGAGGATCAGCTCGGGCTGGTGCTGTTCACGCGAACCAGTCGTACCATCCGGTTGACCGAGGCAGGTACGGTGCTGTTCGAGGCCTCGATCGATGCGCTCGACCTGCTCAACCGGGCGGTGTCGCGGGCGCGCAAGCTGACGCGCGGCACGGCATTGCTGAAGGTGACGCTCGACGCGCAGTTCGCGTCAAAATGGCTGATGCGGCGCGTCGACGATTTTCGCAAACTTCAGCCCAGTATCGAGCTGAGGTTCGACATCGGCTACGAAGTGCGCGATTTCGAACTCGACGACGTCGATGTCGGCATCCGGTTCGGGGTCGGCAAGTATCCGGGGCTTCGCGCCCATCGCCTGTTCGACAACATCCTCATTCCGGTGTGCAGCCCGAGCCTGCTGACCTCCGGCCCGCCGCTGCGCGAACCGCGCGACCTCTTCAACCACACGCTTGCCCATATCGAATGGTCGCGCCAAGGCGTGACATGGCCGAACTGGCGCATGTGGATGGCGGCGGCCGGCATCAACGATTTCGACGACAGTCGGACTATCGTGTTTGGAACCTCTACCGATGCCGTGCAGGCGGCGCTCGACGGCAATGCCGTGGCGCTCGCCGAGTTCGCCATGGTGGCAAACGACCTTTCCCAGGGAAGGCTGGTGCAGCCCTTTGAACTCGGTCTGCGCGTGGGGCCGGAGTTCGGCTACTTCCTGGTCTATCCCGAGAGCACTGCCAACGATCCGCGCATCATCGCTTTCCGCGAATGGATCCTCGACGAAGTCGCCAGGACGCAGACCTGACGACTTCTGCAGGCCTCAGCTGGCGACGACCGGCGCCCCGAACCAGCCGATCACCGCGCCGATGATCAACAGCACGCCGAGCCAGTGGCCGCCGTCGATCAGGGTCAGGTCCCAGCCGAAATTCTCATAGCGATGGTTGGCCATCAGCGTCGTGGCGACGAAACCCAGCCAGAGGACGAAGCCGAAGACCAGCCCTGCGACAAGGACCGGCTCGCCGCCGGTCATCGCGCCGACGACCAAGGCCAAGACCAGCGCCATGATCAGCTCGGCGATGAAGGAGATGATGAAGGGCAATATCGATTTCTTTGACGTTGACGGATCGATCCTGGCCGCCCTCACCCAAGGCTTGCTGAGGGCCGTGTACCAGACGGCGCCAAACAGCCACGCCGCGACGGCCGCGACAACCACCGCCAGCCAGTTCACCACTGAAAAATCCATAAAGTCCTCCCCTCAAGCATGCAGCCCAAAGCCTGACGGTTCTGGGATAACGACATGCGTATTCTTCAAATCAATGCGCGATGGAACGCCTGTTCGGCAATGCCGTCAAGCGAAGCGCCACACCGTGGTGCGCTTGACCAGGGCGTCCTCCAGCGCCCGCGTCACCGCCACTTCGTAGACTGCGAGCGGCTCCAGTCCCGCCTTCGGCATGTAGGAGCGGCCCGGATCGCCGACGAGGATGTCAGCGCCGCGCGCCTTCAGTGTCGAAAACCACGGCATCAGCGTGTCGGCGAAGGATTTGTCGTAGAAGACGTCGCCGGCCAGCACCACGTCCCAGCCGGCGTCGGTGCCGATGCAGTCCGTGCCGCAAAAGTCGATGGCAACGCCATTGGCCTCTGCGTTGAGGCGGATCGCCGTTTCGCAGAACGGGTCGATGTCGGCGGCGATCACGTGCGCCGCACCCGCCTTGGCGGCGGCGATGGCGACAAGGCCGGAGCCGGAGGCGAAGTCGAGCACGCGTTTGCCCCGCACATCCGACGGATTGTCCAGCACGTAACGGGCAAGGCCCTGACCGCCGGCCCAGGCAAAGGCCCAGAACGGCGGCGGCAGGCCGATTTCAATCAGCTCGTTCTCCGTGCGCTGCCAGAGGTCATGCGCTTCGTCGGCAAGATTGAGGACAATCTCCGGCACATGCGGCGGCGACATAAGCGCCGTGTTGTCGAGAATGAACTTTTTCGCGCTGTTCGGCGTGAGGACCGTCACGGAGCCGGCGTCAGGCCGCCCATGCGGCAGACTTCCTTCCATTCGGCCGGCGTCACCGGCTGTACGGAAAGCCGTCCAAGCCGCACCAGCGCCATCTCGGCAAGCTTCGGATTGGCCTTGACCTGCTCCAGCGTCGGCGGGTTCGGCACGTCCTTGAAGGCGCGGATGTCGACGCATTCCCAGCGCGGATCGTCGGTGGTGGTATCCTGATGGGCAAGCGCGCAGACCTCGGCAATGCCGACGACGTTCAGCCCCTCATTGGAGTGATAGAAGAAGCCGAGATCGCCGATCTGCATCGCCTTCATGTTGTTGCGCGCTGCATAGTTGCGCACGCCGTCCCACTGCGTGCCGGCCTTGCCCTTGGCCTTCAGCGCCTCGAAGGAGAAGACCGAAGGTTCGGATTTGAACAGCCAGTAGTTCATGTCTTTGCTCCAACTACTATTTTTTGCGCAATTCCGGACGGAAAACCGTTACACACTTTTCCTGGGATCGCTCTAGGCGCCGCCGGAACTAACTAGCCGCCGGCTTGTTGAAGGTCCAGTTCCACTGGCGGATTTCGACACTTTCGAACAGCCCGGCCTTGGCATAGGGGTCGGCAGCCGACAGCGCCTGCGCACCGGCGAGATCCGGCGCCTCGACCACGGCGAGGGTGCCGTTCGGCTTGCCGTCGGCATCGAGGAACGGACCGGCAAAGGCCAGTGTCCTGTCGGCGTTCAGGCCCTCGAGAAAGGCGACGTGGGCGGGTCGCGTGTCGACGCGCACCTGCAGGCTGCCGGGCTTGTCCTTGCAAATCAACGCAAACAGCATGCTTTCGAAACTCCGGGTTGGGATTGCGACTAAAGTTCGCCTTGAACTGCCGAAACCGCGTTTTTGCTTTTATGGTGCCTTCGGGTCAATGCCAAATGATCTGTCGCGATGGATCTCCGCCCCGCTCAAGGCCAAGGCATTGAAATGATGGATCCACATGAGTTTGATGAAAGTCACAGACGATATCGCTTCGCCCGAAAGAGCAGACACAGGCAACAGCGCTGCATTGCGAAAAAAGAGCGCCTGGCCTTTGCGATTGCTGCTTATAAAGACGCCACTGGATATTTCGTAAGTCAAAGATAATCAATTTTCGATATGATACGCTCCCAGCGGGTCAGTTGTGGGGATGGGCTGGTTCTTCCAGAACGCCTGAATAGAGGACGCAATGGAGAGCATCGCGGGGGACACGACAGTCAGGATCGACGACGCCACGCCTGCTTTCACGGTCAGCATGGAGACCGAGCGCGTTCTCGTCTCTGCAATTATTCCTTGCCTGAACGAAGAATTGACGATTGGCATTTGCATTCGCAAAGCCTTCGATGCCTTCTTGAGGCGCGGCGTCAAGGGGGAAGTCGTCGTCGGCGATAATGGCTCCACGGACAGGTCGGTGGAGATTGCGCAACAGTTGGGAGCGCGGGTCGTCCATCAGCCGGTAAAGGGCTATGGCGCGGCAATCAGCGCTGCAGTTGAAGCGGCCGAGGGCAAATATCTCATCATGGCCGATGCCGATGATTCCTACGACTGGAGCCAATTGGGCGATTTCATCGATGCGTTGGAATTGGGTGCGGACTTTGTCATGGGCAATCGGTTCGCCGGCGGTATCGAGCCGGGCGCCATGCCGCTACTGCATCGCTACCTGGGCAATCCCGTCCTGTCCACCATCGCTCGCTGGCTGCACAAATCTCCGATCCGCGACTTCCATTGCGGCATGCGCGGCTTCACTCGAGAGGCATTTCAGAAAATCGGCGCACGCTCGCCGGGAATGGAATTCGCCTCGGAAATGATCATCAATGCGCATCGCGCTGGGCTCACCATTCGTGAAGTGCCGATCAAGCTCTACCCCGACAAGCGAAACCGCGCCCCGCATCTGCGTTCCTTCCGCGACGGTTGGCGCCATTTGCGGCTCATTATTGCTCACGCGCCGGACACCATGTATCTCGTGCCTGGGCTGACCTTGCTGATCACTGGCATTGCCGGCCTTGCAGTTCTCGCTGCCGGACCTGTTCGCATCGGTGGATGGTACTTCGGAATTCACTTCGTCGCGCTCTCGGCTATGGCGACGTTGATTGGCCTTTCAGCGATCCTGTTCGGTATGCTGGCAAAGGTGGCAATCGCCATCTACCATCCGGTCTACAGCGGTCGAATTGTGTCATGGCTGACGCGCGGTCGCCCTTTGGAATGGCTGGTTTTTTCCGGTGGCGTACTCGCGGCAGCTGGCTTCGCGGCGGACGTGGCACTGGCGCTACATTGGATTTTTGTCGGTGGCCCCATGGAGCAATCAGTGCATCTGACCTTTGTGGTCACCACTATCTGCGTGGCCGGCATGTCCATGGTGCTATCTGGCTTCGTGCTCAAGTTGCTGCTTGATACATTGAGCGCCAGACATGAGTTCTAACCCTTCAGCAGCCTCGCGAGCGGAAATTCAAGCCGTAAGCCGCGCAGCCGAAAAGCCTTTTCTGTCGGTCGTCATGCCTGTCCATGACGGGGCGGCATGGATTGGAGCGACACTTGATTCACTTGCTGCGGAGCTGACTGGCGACCTGCAGATAATCATTATCGACAGCAGCCCGACGAACGCCACAGCTGCCATTGTCGAGCGATTCCTCTACCGGCCGGCGTTCCGGCTGCTTCGGCGAAAAGATCTCGGGCCTTGGCAGTCGAAGACCAACCTGGGCGTTGAGCTAGCCGCCGCCGATTATGTCTGCATACTCCACCAAGACGACCTGTGGTTGCCCGGGCGCATTGAGGCCGCTCGACGCTGGCTCGCGGACGCACCCGAAGCAGCGCTTCATTTAGCCCCGACTGCGATCGTTGACCGCCACGGCCGGCGAATGGGATGCTGGAACTGTCCCTTGCCAACCGAAAAGGTGCTCGAATCTGAATTCTTGCTGGAACGGCTTCTCGTACAGAATTTCGTGTCTGTGCCTGCTCCGATTTTTCGTCGGAGTGCTTGGCTGGCATGCGGGGGCATGGATGAGATGCTTTGGTATACGGCGGATTGGGATATGTGGGCGAAGCTCGCTGTTGCCGGATCTGTCGTTTATCACAAAGAGATAACCACAGCCTTCCGGGTTCATGGCGATTCGCTGACCGTAACCGGATCGCGCGATGCGAACGAATTCCGTTCGCAAATGCAGACTGTCCTAGAGCGCCATCTGTACCGGCTTTCGGCGCGCAGCCGACGCCAGATTGAATCTGCTGCTCGGGCATCGATCAGCGTCAATGTGTCGCTGGCGGCTGCGTCGGGCGGCGACTTGAAGGCCTTGGTTCGAGCGGCTCGCACCATGCTGTCGCTCGGGCCGACGGGATTAAGGCGCTACTTGCGCGATTCGCGATTGCTGGAGCGCGTCATGTGCCGGCTTCGCGCGAAACTGACAGGAGCGTTCTGAGGCAATGTTCAGCTCTGCCAGGATCGCCGACGACCAAGTGGACAAGAGCAACCATGCCGGAGCTCACGAAAGACCGCTTTTGGAACGTGGATGGCGGTACACTGTGGTGGGAGCGATATGCGCAATTGCGCACAATGCCATCATGATTGCGGTTGATCAGCTGAGTGGGCATTACCTGCTGGGCATCATGATTTCATTCCTGGCTGTGATGCCTACGGGATACGCTCTGCACAGCTGGTTCACCTTCGGCAAGCCACTTCGCTTGAAAGCGTTTGCGCGTTTTGCGGCAGGTGTGGCTGCGGCCTATCCGATCTCGGTAGCCATGATGGTGCTTCTCTGTTCATGCCTCGGCCTTGGCGTTGCGATTGCGTCTCCGATCGCCACAGTTGCGTTGCTCATCTGGAACGTTGTCGTTGCGCATTTTGCTATCTTGTCACGGTTCAATCTAAAGCCCATCACCTTGCCGGCGACATCCTCTCGCTCAACCACGGGAAACGAGGAATGAGAATGTTGCCGCCAGGACAGATCATGCGCAGGGCTCTTGGCCGTCATTTCAAGCCGGTCGGAGACATCTACCGGCGTGTTTTCGTCAATCTCAATGTAATTGCGGATTTTCTCGATCGCGAATTGCCGAACGGCGCGAGGGTTTTGGATATCGGCGGCGGGGATGGAGCGCTCGTCGACCGGTTGCTTGATCGGCGCCCCGACCTAACGGTTACGATGTGCGATCTCGCACCTTCAATCGGTGCCTTTCTAAGCAACGCAAATCGGGCGAAGGTCGAACTTCTGCCCGCCACGGACCTTTCCAGCGTGCAGGGATCTTTTGATGTTGTGACGATTTCCGACGTCATTCATCATGTGCCGGTCGATGGGCGCGACGCATTCTTCAAATCGCTGGCCGACAGTTGCGAACGCTGGGCCTGCCGGAAGATCATCTTGAAGGACATCGAGCCTGGTGGAATACGCGCCACCTTGTCGCTTCTTGCGGACCGGCACATTACCGGAGACAAGCATGTCGTGCTATTTTCACGCTCGGACTTCACGGCCATGGCAAGACGGCATTTCCCCACAGCAAAAAGAGCATCGGCGTTACCGGACCGGCCGAATTATTGTGAACTGCTCAGCTGGTAGCAGATGGGTAGATCCTGGCGGGTCGCTAGAACGTTTCACCGTTTCACGGAAACGGCGAACCGCTCTATCTCTTTGTTTTTGCGCAATTCCCAAGGGAAAGCGCTACGCGCTTTTCCTGGGAAAACCGATCACACTTTCCTGGAATTGCTCTTGGCAATAAGCGCTGGTCAGCGACACGCTATTTGGTCGCGATGGTGCCGAGCATGCTGGCGATCCGGTGACTCTCCGGGCGATCGACCAGAAATTTGTCGATAAACTTCAACGGGAATGTCAGCGTCAGGATCGCGGCTTTCGCTACCATGTAGCGGGTTCGGTTCTCTCGACCGACAACGACGCCGATGTATTCGGACAGGATGTTGACGATCGCGCTTGTCGGCCCTTGATGCGTCTGGACCTCTACCCTTGCGAACCGCTGGAGAAGCTGCTCGATCCCGTCCTTTGTGAAGTTGCAGTAGTGGGCGGGATAGCCGTGATAGGGGAACAGGAAAGGGTTGATGCAGAGCAGCTTCCCACCCGGCTTCAGGACACGGAACACTTCATCGACGACCGCTACCGGATTGGGAACATGCTCGATCACGCTGTCCAGAATGACGACGTCGACGGAATCGCTCGCAAGCGGCGTGTGCTCGATATTCGCGACCAGATCGACGTTCGGGGTGGGGAACAGGTCAATGTTGAGAACATCGGGGCGGACGCGCCGTGCGCCGGAGCCGAACTCAACGATCATTGAGTCCTGAGGTATCGAGGCAAGAAACGAATTCAGCGTGTCGTGCGGTGAATATTCGCTGGTGATGACCTGCTTGAGCGAATTGTAGAGACGGGCGCGCGTACTGGTACCGGCATACGCCTCTTCATGGAAGCTCGCGTCGAAGCCCTCCCTCACCGGCGACTCGACAAAGAACGGAATGCCTTTGTGCACGGGATAGGGGGCAGGGCAAGATTCGCAGGTCAGGGCAACCGGGCTTGTGCCAAGCCTGGAATAGCAGACTGGGCAGACGAGGCCCGATGCCATCTTGGGTTGTAGCACGCGATGTCCTTTCAAGCCTCCGCATTGTCGCAGAAGGCTGGCTGCCGTGTTTGAACATAACCCTTCTTAACAAGCAAAAGGCTAACAGCGGCTAAAGTCCGCTGCGTATAGACAGGCTGGAGCGGAGCGCTGCAAGAATCCGAAGCGCGACGGCTTCAGTTCCGCACAGTCTCGGAAAATTAACCGCGGTGGAACCATGCTTCGCCAAGCGGAGCTGCCGGCCTCGAAGTTGTTGTCTGAGGATGAAGGGCGTTGCGCCCAGCGAGGCAGCACGCCTGGCGTTGGTCTGCCTGGGCACGATCGAGGGGGTTGTCTTGAATACGCAGGAGCCGGGACCAAACAAGCTGTTCGCTCTCGGGCAGCGCCCAACAACAACTTTTCTGCATATCCTGATCGCACTCAAGATCATCTTGCTGTTCGTTCTGGCTTGGAACATCCGCTTCGTCATGGATGAATTCGTCCAACTCGGATGGGCGAAATATTTCTCCAACGGCCTGTTCGATACGATCTGGCATCCCAAGGCGGTCGGCTATGCGGCTTTTTATGAGATTGCTCATCTGATCGGCTGGAATGCCACGTCGATTCTGCTTGCTGGCCGCATGCAGACTGCGTTGCTGGCCTGCGGGACGATCTCTTTGATCTACCCATGCGCTCGCGCTCTGGGCGAGGATCGCGTGCGCGCTTTGACGATCGTCCTCGTTCTCCTGTGCTTTTCGAATTTCATGGAGCGCATCTTTCGTACCATCGCCGAACCGCCGGCAGTGTTCTTCGCCGTGGCGGCGTTGCTGGTTGTCCTGCGCGCACCTGGGTTGAGGGCAAGGCAGCTTGTTGCCGCCGGCATGCTAAGTGGCCTTGCCTTCGTCATCACTCAGAAATCGGTCTACTTCAACGTTGCGCTCGGCATCGGCCTTGTTGCTGACGCAGCCTTGATGAGACGCTACGCAACAGGGGCGGTTCGCGGAGGGTGGCTCGTGCTTGGATGGGCCGTTCCGATAATGGTCTATTGCTTGATCTTCGGTGGAGGCGCCCCTGTTCTCGCGGCCAAAAACCTTTTACTTGGCCCGGTCGAGATTGCGACGCGTGGAGGCGGTGACTACGGGGGACTGAGGCAGTTCGTGTTACAGACACTGGCGCGGAACGCCCTTCTTTACGGGATCTGTTTCTCCGGTATGGCCCTGTCACTGATGCGGATCATGAAACTCGATGGTCGAAGGCGAATTGCGCTGATCTTTTCACTCGTCATCACGGTGCTGGTATTCACGCACGACCAGCCCTGGCCTTATGTCTTCATCATGGCGTTGCCGTTCGTTGCGCTCTGGTCGTTGGAGCTTCTCGACAGCACCGCAACCCACGCGCGCTACCGGGTTCCTGTCCTCGCGGTGCTGATCACAGCCATCGCAATGAGCTACGCGAGCAATGTCGTTTACCTACGCCTCAACAATCAGGCCCAGCTTGAACTGGTCTCGCGCGCGGAATCTTTGCTCGCACCGGATGAGAAGTATTTCGACGGCATCGCCATGCTGCCCAATCGACAGGAGCCCTCCACACTCTGGCTCGACCAGCATTATGTCTTGAAAACATTGCAGGAAGGCAGGCAATCGGAAGCCTACAAAGTTCTCTCGGATTCCCCGCCCAAGATGGTCCTCTGGTCATATCGCATGGATTTGATCGATACCGTGATCGCGCCTCTCATCCGCGACAGCTACGTCCAGATCGCTCCCAACATCAGAATGGCTGGTCGTCGCCTCTATTCCGGTCGTCCGGTCGTTTTCAAGGTGCCTGTCGCCGGACGATACAGCCTGTACACGACCAGCGGGGAGCTTGCAGACGGCGAGGTCGAGATAAACGGCACCTCGCATTCTTCGCCCCTATCCTTGGAGGCAGGTACCAGCGACGTTGTCCTGCGCAACGGTCCAGCCGAGGCACTGCTGCTGCCGGAAGGTCACTATGAAAACCGCATCGTGCCTGGCGGGGACAATACCGAGCTGTTCACGGGAGTTTACAATTAAATACCGGTTTCGGTCTTCAGCGGCCGGGTCATCAATGCCGTGACAGCCTGCCGAATGGTGATCGTGCCGTCCAGTATCGCCGACACCGCAGCGATGATCGGCGCGTCGATGTCGCGCTCGGTGGCGATGCGGGCGGCGATCGCCGCCGTCGGCACGCCTTCGGCGAGTGGCAGTCCCGACAAGGGCTTACCTTGCCCCAGCGCCAGCCCATAGGCGAAATTGCGCGACTGGGCCGAAGAGCAGGTGAGCAAAAGGTCGCCGAGGCCGGAAAGCCCCATCAGCGTCTCCGGCTTGGCGCCGAAGGACGCGCCGATGCGGCGCAGTTCGACGAAGCCGCGCGTCACCATGGCGGCCTGCGCGCTGGCGCCGAGCCCGGCGCCGGTGACGGCGCCAGCGGCAATGGCGAAGACATTCTTCAAAGCGCCGCCGATCTCGACGCCGATCAAATCGTCGCTGGAATAGCAGCGCAGATTCTGCGCCGAAAAGCGCGCGGCAAGCTCGGCCGCCAAGGCGTCGTCGCGTGCAGCAACCACGACAGCGGTCGGCAGACCCCTGGCGACGTCGGCGGCAAAGCTCGGACCGGACAAGGCCGAAACCGGAGTTTCGGGCAGAATGTCACCAACGATCGCCGACAGCAGCGCGCCGGTGTCGCGCTCGATGCCCTTGGCGCAGAGAACGAGCGGGATGCCTTTCGGCATATGGGGCTTCGCCGTCGTCAGCATGGCGCGCAGCGCCTGCGCCGGCGCCACGGCCAGCGCGCAATCGGCATCGGTCAGGGCCGTGCCGATATCGCTCGTCGCCGCAATGCCTGTTTCAATGGCGATGCCGGGGAGATAACGCGGGTTCTCGCCGCGGCGGATCGCGGAAACCGTCTCTTCGTCGCGGGCGTAGAGCCGGACATCGTGACCGGCGCGCAGCATCGCCAGCGCCAGCGCCGTGCCCCAGGCGCCGCCGCCAAGCACGGCGACGCGCCAGCCGGTTCTGTCCCTGCCGCTTGTCTTGCTGGCGCTCATGCTTTCGCTCCGCGCCGGCCAGAGCCGACCATCGGGGCCGAAATGCTGTCCAGCGGCCAGCGCGAACGCGGCACGAAATCGAAGCCGTTCTCTTGCGACAGGCCTGCCCGCAACCGCTCGATGCCGGCCCAGGCGATCATCGCCGCATTGTCGGTGCACAGTTTGAGCGGCGGCGCGACAAAGGCGAAGCCGGCCTCGGCGCACTGCTTCTGCAGCGTCGCCTTGATCGCTCTGTT
This sequence comes from Mesorhizobium sp. LNJC391B00, assembly GCF_000502535.1. Lineage (NCBI taxonomy): Bacteria > Pseudomonadati > Pseudomonadota > Alphaproteobacteria > Hyphomicrobiales > Phyllobacteriaceae > Mesorhizobium > Mesorhizobium sp. LNJC391B00. The sequence goes on along the minus strand of NZ_AYWI01000004.1, from coordinate 262,204 downwards.
GGCGGCGACTCCACCGGCAACGACCAGCGCCGGCTCGGCCTTGTCCGGAAATTCGTCGCGGAAGCGGGCCAGCGCGCGGGCCACGCGGTCGCCAAGTGAGTCGGCTACCGCCGCCTGGAACGAGGCGCAGATGTCGGCGACATCCTGCTCGCTTAGCGGCTGGATGGCGGTCGCCGCCTGGCGCACCGCGGTCTTGAGGCCGGAGAAGGAGAAATCGGGCTGCGCAGATCCTTTCATCGGCCGTGGAAAGGCAAATCGCGTCGCATCGCCCGAGATTGCCGCCTTTTCGACATTCGGGCCGCCGGGATAGGGCAGGCCGAGCATTTTGGCCGTCTTGTCGAAAGCTTCGCCGAGCGCGTCGTCGATGGTCGTCGCCCAGCGTTGGTAGTCGCCGACGTCGCGCACGGCGACGATCTGGGTGTGGCCGCCGGAGACCAGCAGCAGCAGATAGGGAAAATCGAGCCCGTCGGTCAGCCTTGCGGTCAGTGCGTGGCCTTCGAGATGGTTGATGGCGATCAGCGGCTTGCCGGCGGCCGCTGCAATCGCCTTGGCTGTCATCAGGCCGACGATCAGCCCGCCGACTAGGCCGGGGCCGGCAGTGGCGGCAATGGCGTCGATGTCGGCCAGGGCTACGCCCGAATCCGCAAGAGCGGCCTCGACAATGCCGTCCAGCGCCTCGACATGGGCACGCGCGGCGATCTCCGGCACGACGCCGCCGAAGGCGGCGTGCTCCTCGATCTGGCTGAGCACGATGTTGGACGCAATCACCGGCACGGAATCGCCGTCCAGCGTCACCACGCTGGCGGCGGTCTCGTCGCAACTCGTCTCAATGCCCAGAACGCGGATCAATTCGTCGCTGTCTCCAGAGATTGTGTCGCCGGACTTTCCTAGTTAGTAGAGGCGGGCCTCGCTAGGGAGAGCGCCGGAAACGCAAAGCCAGCCGGGGGTTATCACGGACCGCGCGCCATGCAAACTTTGAAAATAGGAACACGCGGCAGCCCGCTGGCGCTCGCCCAGGCGCATGAGACGCAGGCGCGGCTGATGGAAGCGCATGGCATGCCGGCAGAAGCCTTCGAGGTCGTCGTCATTTCGACCAGCGGCGACCGCATCCAGGACCGGCCGCTGTCGGAAGCCGGCGGCAAGGGGCTGTTCACCAAGGAAATCGAAGACGCGCTGCTGGCCGGCACGATCGATATCGCCGTGCATTCCTCCAAGGACATGCCGACAGTGCTGCCGGTCGGGCTGGAGCTGTCCGCCTTCCTGCCGCGCGAGGATGCGCGGGACGCCTTCATCGGCAAGGCGGTGAAGCGCATTGTTGATTTGCCGCAAGGCGCCAAGGTCGGGTCGTCTTCGCTCAGGCGCCAGGCGCTGATCCGGCGCATGCGGCCGGACCTAGACGTGGTCATGTTCCGCGGCAATGTGCAGACCAGGCTGCGCAAGCTGGAGGAAGGCGTCGCCGAAGGCACGATCCTCGCCTATGCCGGGCTGAAGCGGCTCGGGCTCGGCCATGTCGTCACCGATCTGATGCCGCTCGATGCCTTTCCGCCGGCGCCGGGACAAGGCGCAATCGGCATCGAAACCCGCATCGGCGACAGCGAGGTCGAAAAGATGCTGGTGGCCATCCATGATGTGCCGACAGGCCAGGCGCTGGCCTGTGAGCGCGCCTTCCTGGCGGCGCTCGACGGCTCCTGCCGCACGCCGATCGCCGGTTATGCGACGATCTCGGGCGGCAGGCTGGTTTTCGCCGGGCTGATCATTTCGCCCGATGGCACGCAATCGCATGAGGTCAAAGCCGAAGGCTTGGCGCTGGATGCCGCTGACATCGGCACGGACGCAGCTAGGATGGTGCGGGTCAAAGCGGGCGAAACCTTCTTCGACGGCTGGGTCTGATATGCGTGTCCTGGTGACGCGGCCGCAACCCGGGGCGTCGCGAACCATGCGGCGGCTGCAGGAATTGGGATTTGAGCCGCTCCTTCTGCCGCTGACCGAAACGGTGACACTGCCGGTTGGCGCCGATGCTGCGAGCGACGATGCCGTGGCCGTCGCTGTGACTAGCGCCAATGCCGTGCGGCATGCGCCGAAAGAACTCATTCGTGCGCTCGCCGCCTTGCCTTGCCATGCCGTCGGACGCAGGACGGCTGAAGCGGCACGTTCGGCAGGGTTCTTGTCGGTCAGCGAAGGGGCGGGCGACGCCGAGCGGCTGGCCGAGGCGATTGCTGCCGGCCTTTCCGGCAAGGCGGTCGTCTATCTCACAGGGCGCGTGCGGTTTCCGGCATTCGAGGCGCGGCTGCGAAATGCCGGCGTCGAGGTCCGCACCGTCGAAACCTACGACACGATTTCGCTCGATTATTCCGATGCTGAAATCCGTACACGCCTGTCCGATCAGGCGGTCGACGCGGTGCTGCTCTATTCAGCCAAGGCGGCGGCAGCGTTGCAGGCCTTGGCCAGCCGGGCGGAACTGCGCGATCTCTTTGAAAACATGCAGGCTTTTGCGCTCTCCGAGCGCGTGGCAGCGGCATTTGACAATGCCGCCGGCAAAAAAATACGCATGGCGCGGGAACCGCAGGAGGAGGCGCTGCTTGAGCTGTTGCACCGCGGCGACTGAGCCCCGTGTCATCACGCCGCCCCTTTTCACCTGATGATGATGTGCTAGACCATTTTTCAAACCATCACGCGCCGTCGGGCGCCCAGACGAAGCAGGATTGCGGAGCCCAGGCATGGTCAAGACGCCGAAGATGCGACATTCGAAAAGCCGCCGCGAGCCGGTGACCATCGAACTCGAACCCGGCGCTGTCTCGCGCATTGCCGATGCGGATGCCGCCAAGACGGATGTCGCCAACTCGGATGACGTCGGGGCCCCGGCAGAATCGGTTGCGGCCGAGGATGCGGCTGCCATGGCCAATGCGCAGCCGGAGACGCCTGACGAGCCCGTTCATGCCGATCAAGCCGATCTCGAGCCGTGGGAGCACTCCGACGCCGCGGCGCAGGCCGCTCCCGAACGCGCCGATGCCAAGGCGTCCACCCAGGCGGAGCAGCCTTACCCCACCGCTTCGGATGCGCCACCGCGCGCCAGAACCTCCGACTACAGTTTCGAGGATGCCTCGCCCAAGCCGGGTGCACCCAAGGAAACCCCAAGGACAGCCGGGAACCAGCCCATGGCCGCGCAACCGAAGCGCACGAGCGGCATTGCCGCCGGCATCATCGGCGGTGTCATCGCGCTGGCTGCCGCCGGCGGGCTGCAGTTTGCCGGCGTGCTTGGCGCTCCGGGCTCAGGGGCGGGCACGGTCTCGCTCGACGGCGTCAATGGCGAGATCGCTTCGCTGAAGCGCGAAATCGCCGACCTCAGGGAAGCCAGCGGCAATGGCGCCGCAACGGCCAAGGTCGACGGGCTGTCTTCGGCGCTGGATCAGGTCAAGGCCGATGTCGCATCGCTGAAATCGGCGGTCGAAAAGGGCGGCGCCGGCGACAATGCCGGGCTTGCCGCGCTTGGCGACAAGGTCAAGCAGATCGAGACCGCGGTCGCCGCCCTTGGCCAGGCCGGTGGTGCAGCGCCCGTCGATCTCGCGCCGCTCAATGAAAGACTGGCGGGCCTCGACGCACTGGTGAAATCGGCCGGCGAGGCAGCCAAGGCGCAGGAAGGCAAGATCGCCGCGCTGGAGCAGTCGGTGATGCAGCTCGCCGGCAAGGTCGATGCGCAGGCCTCGCAGCCAAAGATCGCGATGGCCATCGCCGCTTCGGCCTTGAAGGCGGCGCTTGACCGCGGCGCGCCGTTCGCCGCCGAGTTGGAGACCTTCGCGGCGATCTCGCCCGATGCACCGCAGATTGCAGCGCTGCGCCCCTACGCTGAAAAGGGCGTCCCGACCCGCACCGAGATCGCCGGCGAGGCCGACGCCGCGGCCAATGCGATGGTCGCGGCGGCGACGCCGGTCGATGAAAATGCCGGCTTCTTCCAGAACCTTTTGTCGAGCGCCGAATCGCTGGTCAAGGTCCGGCCGATCGGCGCCGTCGAAGGCGCCGGCGCGCCGGAAACCGTGGCGCGCATCGAAGTGGCGGTCAACCAGGGCGACTACGCCAAGGCGCTCAGCGAATACGCAACGCTGCCGGATGCGGTCAAGGCTGCCGGCGCCGACTTTGCCGGCAAACTGAAGGCGCGCATCGACGTCGAGACGCAGGTCGACGCGCTGATTGCAGGTGCGATGAAGGCATGAGGACGACACGATGATCCGCATTCTCATCTTTCTCGCCGCCGTCTTCGCGCTCGGCCTCGGCTTTGCCTGGCTGGCCGATCGTCCCGGCGAGATGGTCGTCACCTTCAACGGTTACCAATACCAGGTCAGCCTGATGGTGGCGGCGGTGGCGATCGTTGCCGTCGTCGCCGCGGTGATGATCGTCTGGTGGCTGATCAAGTCGCTGTGGAACAGCCCGTACACGATCTCGCGCTATTTCCGCGTCCGCCGCCGCGACCGCGGCTACCAGGCGCTGTCGACCGGCATGATCGCAGCCGGCGCCGGCGATGGCGCGCTGGCCCGCAAGAAGACCAAGGAAGCCGCCAAGCTGATCCGCTCCGACCAGGAGCCGCTGATCCAGTTGCTCGAAGCGCAAGCCTCGCTGCTCGAAGGCGACCATGGGGGCGCGCGCGAAAAATTCGAAGCCATGCTCGACGACCCCGAAATGCGGCTGCTTGGCCTGCGCGGGCTCTATCTCGAAGCCGAACGGCTCGGCGACCGCAACGCCGCGCGTCACTATGCCGGGCGCGCCGCTTCCGTCGCGCCGCAACTGGCTTGGGCCGCCGAATCGACGCTGGAGGATCTGACCGGGCGCGGCGACTGGGACGGCGCGCTGAAGCTGGTGGAGGCGCAGAAGTCGACCAGGCAGATCGAACGCGACGCCGCCAATCGCCGCCGCGCTGTGCTGTTGACCGCCAAGGCGCAGGCGCTGACAGATAGCGACCCCAATGCAGCCAAGACAGCGGCACTCGAGGCAAACAAGCTCGCGCCCGATTTCGCACCGGCCGCGGTTGCAGCCGCCAATCTTCTGTTCAAACAGAACGATGTGCGCAAAGGCTCGAAGATCCTTGAGGCAGCCTGGAAGGCGGAGCCGCATCCCGAGATCGCCGAGCTCTACACCCATGCAAGGCCGGGAGATGCCGTGGTCGATCGTCTCAACCGGGCGAAGAAGCTGCAGGAGCTGAAGCGCAACAATGCCGAATCGTCGATGACGGTGGCGCGCGCCGCGCTCGATGCGCAGGATTTTTCCACCGCCCGCCGCGAGGCGGAAGCCGCGATCCGCATGGATCGCCGGGAAGGCGCTTACCTGCTGCTGGCCGATATCGAGGAGGCAGAGACCGGCGACCAGGGCAAGATCAGGCAATTGCTGTCCAAGGCGGTCAGGGCGCCGCGCGATCCGGCCTGGGTCGCCGACGGCGTCGTCTCCGAACGCTGGGCGCCGGTATCGCCGGTCAGCGGCAAGCTCGACGCTTTCGCCTGGCGCGCACNCCCGCCAAGCCGACAAAGGAAGCCGAAGTGATCGATCATCCCGCCGTTGCCAGGAGCAGCGAGGCGCCGACCGAGTCGAAGCCCGCCGTGGGCGATGAGCAGGTCACACCGGTCACTTCCGCCGCTTTCGCCGCAATACCGCCCGATGCCGAACCCGTCGAACCTGCCGAGGAACTGGCTCGGCTGCCCGACGACCCTGGCGTCGACCCCGACGACGAAGCGGAGAAGTCACCGCGCCGCTTCCGCCTGTTTTGATCCCTGAAGCATGATCCCAAAAAGTGGATAGCGGTTTTGGAAAAGATCATGCTCCAATAAAGTGAAGTGAGCACCATGTTCGAACGCGTCCTGGCCTTTCTGAAAGACCTGCCCTCCGGGGCTGGGGCTCGCGCCAATGCGGACGATCCGCGCGTTGCGGCGTCGGCTTTGCTCTATCATGTGATGAATGCCGACGGCGTGCGCCAGGATGTCGAGTGGGAGCGGTTCAAGCAGGTGCTGGCGCAGAGCTATTCGATCAGCGGCGACGAGCTCGATGCACTGGCTGCCGCCGGCGAGCGCGCCGACAATGAGGCGATCGACCTCTATGCCTTCACCAGCGTCTTGAAGCGCCATCTCGACGCCGAGGCGCGCAAGGCTTTCATCGGCCTGATGTGGGAAATCGTCTATGCCGACGGCGAACTGCATGAACTGGAGGACAACACCGTCTGGCGCGTCGCCGAGCTAATCGGCGTCGAGCGCCAGGATCGCGTCGAGGCGCGCCGCAAGGCGGCGGCCGCCGCGCCCGGCGCCAGCGGAACGTCGAGCGACGAATAGGATTCCGCCTTTCCATGCCGCCCAGACCGAGCTCGAAACCAAAAATCCTGATCGTGCTGCATCAGGAGACTTCGAGCCCCGGCCGGGTTGGCCACATGCTGCTCGAGGAAGGTTTCGACCTCGACATCCGCCGGCCGCCTCTCGGCGACAGCCTGCCGGAGACGCTGGAGGGACACGCCGGCGCCGTGGTGTTCGGCGGGCCGATGAGCGCCAATGACGAAGATGAGTTCGTCCGCCGCGAGACCAACTGGCTCAATGTTCCGCTAAAGGAGAACCGGCCCTTCCTCGGCATCTGCCTTGGCGCGCAGATGCTGGCCAATCATCTCGGCGGCAAGGTCGAGGGGCATGGCGAGGGGCTGGNAGGGGCTGGTCGAGATCGGCTGGTATCCGCTGAAGCCGACCGAAGCCGGCAAAAAGCTGCTGCCCTGGCCCGACATGGTTTACCAGTTTCACCGCGAAGGCTTTTCGCTGCCCAGGGATGCGACGCTGCTGGCGACGGCGGAAACCTACCCCAACCAGGCGTTTCGCTATGGCGACAATGCCTGGGGCATCCAGTTCCATGGCGAACTGACCAGGATGATGATGCAGCGCTGGGTGGTGCGCGGCGCACATCGTTTCGAACTGCCCGGAGCGCAGCCCGGCCGCGACCATCTCGGCGGCCGGCTGATCTGGGATATGCACCTCAAGCGCTGGCTGAGCGAGTTTTTGAGCCTGATCTTCGGAAAGCCTACTGAGGGATAGAGCAAATCCAACTACTATGAACGGCCGAGCTTGCCCAAAGACGACTTACCTCTGGGAGGCGTGTACGATGGATCCGGGACCTTAGCCCGTTCCCGCAGATTTGGATTGCGCCCCAAACACTCCGATGGATCGAAAAACTCCGTGGCGCATTTAAGCTTCGGCTAATAACGGCCCCAGGAGAGAACCAATGAAGAAGACGCTGCTCATTTTGAGCCTACTCATTCCGCTCGCGGCATGCTCCCGCACCGAACAAGGCGCTGCCGTCGGTGGTTTGGGTGGCGCAGCTGTAGGCGCAGCAGTGGCCGGCGACCCGGTAAAAGGGGCCGTTGTTGGAGGTGCGGTCGGAGCGCTGGCCGGGGCGGTCATCGGGCACGCCAGCGAAGCCGGCCAGTGCAGATATCGCGGTCGGAACGGTCGAGTTTACGTTGCTCAGTGCCCGGACGGCTACTGATCTCAAAGGCGCGTGATCTCTTTCGATCACGCGCCTGCTCGGGGTAGGATAACTGAATGGCATATAACAGCAAAAGACTGCTGGCTTTCTGGTTCGCCGTTGTCAGCGCTGTCGCGATAAACGCCGAACTTTCGACCGCGGCCTTGGCCGCACCTGTAGAAGCGAAGACGATTGCCGATCACTTCTCATCGGTAAAGTCCATGTCCGGGGACTTTGTCCAGTCGGGCCCAAGAGCGGAAAGGACCAAAGGGAAATTTTTCCTCCAGCGGCCGGGCAAGATCCGGTTCAACTATGCAGGCCAATCAGGGGTCAGCGTAATTGCAGATGGAAAATCCTTGGTGGTCTATAACAAGAAGCTCAAGACATCGCGGCTTTATGCTCTCTCGAAGACGCCGCTCAAGCTGCTCCTCGACAATCAGGTCAACTTTTCCGGCAATCGCCTCAAAAGTATCAGGGACGATGGCGCCCAGGTGATCATCAGGCTGGCCGACAAGTCGGCCTTCGGCAATTCGAATATCACTATGGTGTTTGACAGGGAATCGCTCGATCTACGCAGATGGACCCTGACTGACGAGAGGGGCCTTACCTCGACAGTCACCATATCCAACGTGAAGCAGGGCGTTCGCGCTCCTGCGGGCACCTTCACTATCGACTATGCTGCAAACCGTGAATTCAACACCAAAACGAAATAGTCGGCAGCGCCACGAACTGCCCGTGTAACACTACTCGGCGGCCGTCTCGGACGGCACCTCTGCCGGTGCCGAAGACTCGGCCTCGGCATGCGGCTTGCGCCGTGAGAACAGCGACCTGAGCGTGACGTAGAACACCGGCGTCAGGAACAGGCCGACGAAAGTGACGCCCAGCATGCCGGAGAACACCGCGGTGCCGAGCGACTGGCGCATTTCCGCGCCCGGGCCCGTCGCGATCATCAGCGGCACGACGCCGAGGATGAACGAGAAGGCGGTCATCAGGATCGGCCGCAGCCTGAGCCGGCAGGCTTCGACGGCAGCCTCGGCTGCCGACAGGCCGCGTTCCTGGGCCTGCCGCGCGAACTCGACGATCAGGATCGCGTTCTTGGCGGCAAGCCCGATCAGCACGATGAGGCCGATCTGCACGAGGATGTTGTTGTCCAGCCCTCGGAACGACACGCCGAGCAACGCTGCGAGCACGCCGAGCGGCACCACCAGCACGATGGCGAACGGCAGCACCCAGCTTTCATATTGCGCCGCCAGCGCCAGGAACACGAACAGCACCGACAGTCCGAAGATATAGACAGCGGCATTGCCGGTGTTGCGCTCCTGATAGGCGAGTTCGGTCCATTCGTAGGAGGTACCGGCCGGCAACGTCTGTGCCGTGATCGCTTCCATCTTGGCAAGCGCATCGCCGGTGGAAACGCCGGGCGCGGCGTTGCCCTGCAGCGGCACGGAGACGTACATGTTGTAGCGCTGGACCAGCGCCGGGCCGGTGACGTCGCGGATCTCGATCAACGTGCCCAGCGGAACCAGCGCGCCGGTCGCCGAGCGCACCTTCAGTTTCAAGATGTCGGCGCGATCGAGGCGGAACGCCTGGTCGGCCTGCGCGCGCACCTGGTAGACGCGCCCGAAAGCGTTGAAGTCGTTGACGTAGGCGGTGCCCAGATTGATCGACAGCGTCTCGAAGATGTTGGGGATCGGCACGTTCAGGATGCGCGCCTTGTCGCGATCGATCGCCAGGAAGAATTGCGGGCTGGACGCGGAGAAGGTGGTGAACACGCCGGTCAGCCCCGCCGTCTTGTTGGCCTTGCCGGCAATTTCATAGGCAAGCGCCAGGATCTGCCGCATGTCGGCGCTGTTGCGCTCCTGGATCTGCAGCTTGAAGCCGCCGGCATTGCCGACGCCGCGGATCGGCGGCGGCGGCAGTGCGATAATGAAGGCTTCCTTGATGCTTTGCAGGCTGCCGAACAAATTGCCGATGACCTGGGTCGCGGACTGGCCGGCTTCCAGTCGCTCGTCAAACGGCTTGAACCTGGCGAAGATCACGCCCGCGTTGCTGGCATTGGTAAAGGTGGCGCCGGAGAAGCCGGCGAAGGCGACCGCGTAGTCGACGCCCGGCGTTTTCTGGATGATCTGCGACGCCTGCTGGATGACGGCATCGGTCCGCGATAGCGAGGCGCCGTCCGGCAACTGGACGACGACGATCGCATAGCCCTGGTCGAGCGACGGAATGAAACCGCGCGGCACCGTCTGAACCATATAGACCGTGGCGTAGATGAGGGCCGCGAAAACGGCCAGCGTGGCGGCGATCGCTATCCGCGAGCCGACCAACACGCGCACGATGCTCGAATACCAATGGGCGACCTTGTCGAAGCCGCGATTGAAGCCGTCGGCGAGCGCCCGTCCGAACCGCGCCAGGAAAAAGCGCGGCGGCGCCGCAGCAGTGTGGTGCGGCTTGAACAGCAGCGCGGCCAAGGCCGGCGAGAGCGTCAGCGAATTGAATGCCGAGATCGCCGTCGACACCGCGATGGTGATCGCAAACTGCAGGTAGAACTGCCCGGAAATGCCGGGAATGAAGGCTGTCGGCACGAACACGGCTATCAGCACCAGCGAGATCGCGATGACCGCCGTTCCGACTTCGTCCATGGTCAGATGCGACGCCGGATTGGGCGCCAGCCCGCTGGCGATATTTCGCTCGACGTTCTCGACCACGACGATCGCATCGTCGACGACGATGCCGATGGCCAGCACGAGGCCGAACAGCGTCAGCATGTTGAGGGAGAAGCCGGCGGCGTAAAGCACCGCCAGCGTGCCGATCAGCGACACGGGGATCGCCACGATCGGCACGATCGCCATGCGCCACGATTGCAGGAAGACGATGATGACGATGATGACCAGAACCATCGCCTCGAGGATCGTCTTGTAGACCTCCTGGATCGACTCGGCGACGAACTCGGTCGGATTGTAGACGATGTCGTAGCTCAATCCCTTCGGGAAGTCCTGGGAAAGCTCCTTCATCTTGTCCTGGATCTCCGCGGCTGCGGCGAGCGCATTGGTGCCTGGCCGCTGGAAGATGGCGAGCGCCACCGCCGGTTTGCCGTTGAGATAGGAGTTGGTGACGTAATCCTTGGCGCCGAGCTCGATGCGCGCCACGTCCTGCAGCTGGATCAGGCGGCCGTCTTCGGCCGATTTGACGATCACGTATCGGAAGTCCCGTGCGTCGTTGAAGCGGCCTTGCGTGGTGACCGTGTACTGGAACGCCGTGCCGGTATTGGTCGGCGGCGCGCCGATGGAGCCGCCTGACACCTGGACGTTCTGGTCGCGCAGCGCCTGCACCACATCGCCCGAGGTCATCCCCAGGGCGGACAGTTTTTCCGGATCGAGCCAGATGCGCAGCGAATATTCGCGTTCGCCAAAGATGATGAGGTCGCCGACGCCGTCCAACCTGAGCAGTATGTCGCGCACCCGCGAGCGGGCGTAGTTCGAGACGTAGAGCTGGTCGTAGGTATTGTCGGGCGACAGCATGTGCACGACCATCATCAGGTCGGGCGAGCTCTTGATGGTGGTGATGCCGAGGCGGCGGACTTCTTCGGGCAGGCGCGGCTCGGCGACCGACACGCGGTTCTGTACCAGCACCTGCGCCTGGTCGAGATCGGTGCCTAGCTTGAAGGTGATGGTCAGCGCCATCGCCCCGTCGCCCGACGAATAGGACGACATGTAAAGCATGCCCTCGACGCCGTTGATCTCCTGCTCGATCGGCGTTGCCACCGTCGCTGCCACTGTCTCGGCGTCGGCGCCCGGGTACTGGGCGCGAACGACGATGGTCGGCGGCGCGATCTCGGGATATTGCGCGATCGGCAGCTGGGTATAGGCAATCCCGCCGAGGATCAGCAGGACGATCGAAACCACCGATGCGAAGATCGGACGGTCGACGAAGAAATGGGCGAACCTCATTGCTGCAACCCGGCGGTCTCGACCTTGGGCGGCAACGTCACCATCTCGACTTTCACCTTGGTGCCGGGCCTGGCGTGCATCAGCCCGTTGACGATGATCGTCTCGTCGCCGGTCAGGCCCGCGCGGATCACCCGGTAGCCGTCGAGAAGCGGGCCGGTGCGCACGGGCTTCGCCGACACCATCCCGGCCTCATCCACCAGGTACACGATGCGGCGATCCTGATCGGCGCCGACCGCCTCGTCGGGCACCAGGACGCCGCTATGCGGCAGCGACCCCGGCACGTTGATGCGCCCGAACATGCCTGGCTGGAGAACGCCGTCGGCGTTGGCAAACCTTGCACGCACCCGCATGGTGCCGGTCGCGTTGTCGATCCGGTTCTCGGCAAAATCGAGCTTGCCCTTGAATACCGCCTCCGCGCGGTCGGCGACGCGAACCACCACCTCGAGCCCGCCGGCGCCTTCCTGCATGCTGCCGCCGCGCTCCTTCGCGTCGCGGGCGTAGCTGAAATACAGGCGCTCATCGACGTCGAAATAGAAGTCGATCGGATCGCGCGTTACGATGGTCGTCAGCAAGGTGGAATCCGGCTGCACGAGGTTGCCGACCGACACCAGCCGGCGGTCGATGCGGCCGGACAAGGGCGCCTTGATCTCGGTGAACTCCAGGTTCAGGTTGGCCGTCGTCAGCGCCGCCGTCGCGCCCTGCATCTGCGCCTGCGCCGAAAGGTATTCCCGCCGGCGGTCGTCGACCGTAGCGGCCGAGATATTGCCGGTCTTGGCGAGTTCATCGGCGCGATCCAGCTGCATCTTGGAGAATTCGAGCAGGGACTTGGCGACGTCTACTTGCGATTTGGCGGCATCGTAGGCCGCCTGGTACGGACGCTGGTCGATGGTGAAGAGCAGGTCGCCCTTGTTGACCAGTGCGCCGTCCTGGAAGCTGATCTTGTCCAGATAGCCGCTGACGCGCGAACGGATGGCGACCTCGTCGACGGCTTCGAAGCGCCCGACGAACTCGTCGTCTTCGACGATTTCACGCACCACCGGCTTGGCCGCCGTCACCACGGGCAGCTGCTGGTCCTGCGCAAACGCGTTGCTGCTGAAAGCCATACCGAGCAGGAATGCCACGGGGACGGCGGCGCGGGCCAGCCAGCCGACCGATCGGCTGGGTCGCCCGCTTGCGTCGCGATGCGATTGCCGATTCCCTGAAGTGTCCATTTGCGTCCCCGCTAGCTGGACCCGGAGGTCGGGTGGTTCTCTTCTATATTTAAGGTTTCTCGTCGAGACCAGAGCACTGCAGTATTGTGCATGGCAACATGATCATTTTCCATATGGGTTGAAATGTCCACCCTGTGGCTGCCCCGCCATCTGGCTAGTTCGCCCAGAACCGGCCCATCCGCTTCCGACCCATCTCAGCCGTCATCGGCGCAAGCTGATTTGGACCGGATCCAGCGGCTTACTCGATCAGTTGCGGCTGTCGAGATGCCGCACCCCTCGCAGTTGCGGAAACAGCACCGCCCACAATCCGGCGACGGCAATCGCACCGACGCCGCCGATCACCACCGCCGGCACGGTGCCGATCAGCGCCGCCATGGTGCCGGCGCGGAACTCGCCGACTTCGTTGGAGGCGCCGACGAAGACCTGGTTGACGGCGTTGACGCGGCCGCGCACCTCGTCGGGTGTCCACAGCTGGATCAGCGTCTCCCTGATATAGACGCTGAACATGTCAGTGGCGCCGAGGCCGGCAAGGGCCAGGATCGACAGCCAGGTGATGGTCGAGACGCCGAACAGCACGGTGAAGGCGCCGAACCCGGCGACGAAGCCGAGCATGATCTTGCCGGCACTGTCGCGCAGGGGATGCCCGGCAAGCCAGACCGCGACACAGATGGCGCCGATGCCGGGCGCCGAGCGCAGCAGGCCGAGGCCCCACGGGCCGAGCTCCAGAATATCGCGGGCATAGACCGGCAGCAGCGCCGAGGCGCCGGACAAAAGCACGGCAAAGAGGTCGAGCGAGATGGCGCCGAGCACAATCTTCTCGCTCCAGATATAACGGAAGCCGGCAAACAGCGTCTCCATCGTCGGCTTGTCGGTGGCGCTCTGCTGGGCCGGTTTCGGAATGGTGAAGATCAGCAGACCGGCCACCAGCATCAGCACGGAGGCAACGGCGTAAGCGGCTTCGGCCGAGACGCCATAGAGCAGGCCGCCGGCGACCGGGCCGACAATGGTCGCCGTTTGCCAGGCGGACGAGTTCCAGGCGATCGCATTGCCGAAATCTTCCGGCGGAACAAGGTTGGCGAACAGCGACGACGAGGCCGGCCCATAAAAAGCGCGCGCCAGGCCGAACATAGCCAGCACGATGAAGATCGGCAGCGGGCTGACGAGACCGCGCAGCGTGAAGTACAACAGGACAAGCGCACAACCTGCCTCGACTACCGTCGCCAGCGCCATGATCAGGCGGCGGCCGAAACGGTCGGCGACAACGCCGGTGACCAGCACCAGCAGCAGCGACGGCAGGAACTGGACGATGCCGACAATGCCGAGATCGAAGGGATCGCGCGTCAGATCATAGATCTGCCAGCCGACGGCGACGGACACGATCATGGTGGCGAAGGTGGTCAGGAAACGCGCCGCCCAATAGCTCAGGAAGGAGCGATGGCGGAAGGCGGCGTAACGCCGGTCAGGCGGTGTATGGGAATGGGATGTCATGGATACAGGCCCCGTTGCTTGCATTGGCCGGCGGGGCACTTCCCGGAAATGGGCGCTGTTCCGGCCAATGAAACTTATCAAAGTTCGGGGCGCGTATGCGTGAAAATCGGGCCTGGATCAAGCGGTTTTCCAGCCGCTCGCCCGATTGGACGCGGACGTTACTGCCTCAGCGCGGCGGTGATGGCGTCGAGGCCGCCCTGTAATTCCGCCTCTTTCGGCCAGCCGAAACCGACGCGGAAGAAGCGCTTGGGCATATCGAACCAGTGGCCGGGACCGACATAGGTGCCGTGGTTTTCCAAGAGATTGACGTAGAAACGGTCGAGGTCGAAGTCTGGACTGACATTGAGCCTTGGAAATCCGACGACGCCGCCTTGTGGCCGCACCCAGTCGACCAGCGGCTCGCGGTCGATCCAGTCTTGCACGATGTCGCGGCGTTTCGCCATCTCGGGCAGCAGCGCGCCCAAGAAAGCGTCGCGGCGCCCCAGCATGCCGCGCGCAATGCCTTCGTCGATGACGCTGCCGCAAATGCCGATCTGCTCCTTGGCGGCGAGGAAGCGCTCCTGCAGTTCGGCATCGCTGGTGATCAGCCAGCCAATGCGGATGCCGGGAATGCCGAAGGCTTTCGACAGCGACGAGACGCTGATCGCCTTGGGGCTGAGAGAAGCCGCCGCCGGCAGGCGCTGTCCATAGGAGAGGTCGCGATAGGTCTCGTCGACCAGCAGATGGCAGCCGCTCGCTTCGGCCAGCGCAATCAGCGCGTCGAGATCGGCCCGGCCCATCATCGTGCCGGTCGGGTTGTGCGGGCAGGTGACGCTGATCAGCTTGGTGTTCGGTTGCATGCTGGCGGCGACGCGGCCGAAATCGATGGCAAAGCCTGCGTCGAAATCGAGATCGACATAGGAGATGGCGCAGCCGATCGCCTTGGGGGTCTCGATGTTGGTGGCGTAGTTCGGCCGGACGACGACAAGGTGGTCGCGCTCCGACAGAAGCGAGGTCGAAATGATGAAGAGCGCGCCCGCCGCACCGGCGGTCACCAGAACATCGTCAGGCGAAATGCCGGAATCCTGCGCCGCGATCAGCGCCCGCAACTCCTTGTCGCCGCGATGCTCGCCGTAGAACAGCGTGAGATCCGGCAGCGACAGGCCGACGTCGGAAAGTTTCTGATCGGCGATCGAGCTTTCGGAGAGATTGAACCGAATGCGATCGTAGCCGTATTCCTCCGGCGCCTCTTTCTCGATCACCATTCTGGCGTAGTTCATGGCTGCTCCCCCAAAGTCCTGACACTCAGAGGTACAAGCCATAAAAGCACGAAGCCTGCCAAGGCTCATTCGCTGGCAGGCTTCTGTTCCAGTCGTCCAAACGATTGGCTCAGCGCCGAGGCGCTGAGCCCACTCAGGCCGGGACTTTGGCCTTCCGACCCTTGGCTTTGGCTGGCGGCGCCACTGCGGCCTTGCGGCCGAGGCCGATCGACTTGGCCAGCTCGGAGCGCGACGCCGCGTAGTTGGGGGCAACCATCGGATAGTCGGCCGGCAGGCCCCATTTGGTACGATAGGCTTCCGGCGTCAGGTTGAAATGGACGCCGAGATGGCGCTTCAGCGATTTGAATTTTTTGCCGTCCTCGAGGCAGATGATGTAGTCCGGCGTCACCGACCGCTTGGGATTGACGGCCGGGATCTGCGGCGCCGCCACTGGGGCCGGCGGCTGGCTGAGCCCGCCGATCGACGCCGCAACGCTGGCGATGAGATCGCTCAGGCCGGCAACGGGCAAGCGGTTCTTCTCGACGTAAGCGGACACGATATGGGCGGTAAGCTCGAGCAGGTCGATGTCCTTGTCAGAGTCGTTGCTGTCGTCGGCCAATTTATCTCTCCGTCGCTAGGGGGGTGGCGGAAACTCCCAGAGTGGTCCCAGCGGAGCCGGAAATCCGCCCTAGTCATTTGTCTTGCCGCATATGTGCGGTTGCGCCAGATGATTCCATCCGGTGCCACCGATCTAATCGCCAAATCTGCGTAACGCAATGACTTCGTATCGCGCCACACGTCATTTTGAACAACTATACTGAATTTTAATACTATCAGACGATGAGCGCCTTGTCGCGCCATAGTCGAAAACCGCCCTCGAAAGCGCGCGTATTGTCGCCGCGCCTGGATGTGGCGGGCAATTCATCCAGTCTGTCGACATTGCCGCCGCCGATGACGACATAATCCGGCTGCAGCGCCGCACGCAGCCGCCCGACGACGTCGAAAACGTATTTGCGCCATTTCTTCTTGCCGTATTTCTCCAGGCCGCGCTCGCCGACATAATCTTCGAAACTGCCGCCCTTGCGGTACGGCAGATGCGCCAGTTCCATCGGCTGGCCGACATTGTTGAGGATCATCGCCGCGCCCAGGCCGGTGCCGAGGCCGAGGAACAGCATGCGCCCGCCATCGTAGCTGCCGATCGCCTGCAGCAGCGCGTCGTTGACGACCTTGACCGGCTTGCCGAAGGCGGCGGCAAAATCGTAGCCGTCCCAGCCCTTGCCGAGATTGGCGGGATCGAGCGAAGGCCTGTTGTGCTCGACCGGGCCGGGATAGCCCATCGAGATCACGTCATAGGCCAGCCCTTCGGCCAGCGTCTTCACCGTGGCGACCATCTGCTGCGGCGTCAGATCCGGTCCGGAATCGGCCCGGCGCATCTCGCCGCCTGCGCTGGTGAGGATTTTTACGTGCGAGCCGCCGACATCGATCGTCAGCACGATCGGTTCCGCCTTGGCCTTCGCGGGCCTGGCTGCCTTGGCCATGTCGTTTCCTCCGCTCACTTGGCGCGTTCCCCGTTTCAGGGAAACGGGGGAATGCTCCAACTCTTTGTTTTTACGCAATTCCGGACGGAAAAACCGCTCGCACTTTCCTGGAATTGCTCAAGTCGGATTGATCCAGCCGTTGGGCGGCCCGAAGCTGGCCATGGCGTCGGCCGGCCCCCAGGTCTTCGGCTCATACATATGCGGCGGCGTGGTGTCGCCGAGCACCGGGCCGACAATGCGCCAAGCAAGCTCGCTGGCATCCTGGCGGGTGAACAATTGGCCATTGCCGTTCATGGCATCGCCGATCAGCCGCTCATAGGGCGGCATGTCGCCCTTCGAATCGTCGAGCGCGGTGAGCTCGACCTGCTCGCCGACCATGTCGTCGCCGGGCGCCTTGCGCTGCGCGCCGATCGAGATCGCCACCTGCGGGTCGATGCGGAAGCGCACGTAATTGGCGTCGCTGGGCTTGATCGGGTCGAAGACGTCGAGCGGCGGCCGCTTCAGCCGCACGATCACTTCGGTCACATGCACCGGCATGTTCTTGCCGGTGCGGATGAAGAAGGGCACGTCCTGCCAGCGCCAGGTGTCGACCATGAAGCGCACCGCGGCAAAGGTTTCGACCGGCGAGTTCGGCTTCACGCCGGGTTCAGCGAGGTAGCCGGTGAACTGGCCGCGCACGACGTCGTCCTTGGTCAGCGTGCGGATGGCGCGCAACACCTGCACCTTCTCGTCGATCAGATCGTCGGCCGAGCGGCCGACCGGCGGTTCCATGGCGAGCAGTAAAAGGATGTTGAGCAGATGGTTCTCGATCACGTCGCGGATAGCGCCGACATCGTCATAGAATTTGCCACGGCCTTCGACGCCGAAGTCCTCGGCCATGGTGATCTGTACGCTTTCGACGAAGTTGCGGTTCCAGATCGGCTCGAGAAAGGAATTGGCAAAGCGGAAATAGAGCAGGTTCTGGATCGCCTCCTTGCCGAGATAGTGGTCGATGCGGAAGATCGACTGCTCTTCGAACACCAGATGCAGCACGCGGTTCAGCCAGCGCGCCGATTGGAGATCGTGGCCGAACGGCTTTTCCACCATCAGCCGCGCGCCATGCGCGGTACCGGATTGCTCCAGCCCCTGGACGACGGTCTCGAACATGGTCGGCGGCACCGCCATATAGTGAAGCGGCCGCTGCGCCGAGCCGAGCGCCGTCTTCAGCTTCTCGAAGGTCGCGCCGTCGCGGTAGTCGCCGCTGACATAGCGCAGCAGATTGGCGAATTTGGCGAAGATCTTTTCGTCGATCTTGCCGAGAGCGTTGACGATGCCGTCGCGGGCCCGCGCCTGCAATTGGTTGATGTCCCAGGCATCGAAGGCGACGCCGATCACCGGCTCGGTCAGCGTCCCCTTGGCTACCATCTGGTAGAGGGCCGGAAATATCTTCTTGTGGGCAAGGTCGCCGGTTGCTCCGAAGAGCACCAGCGTGTCGGACCGTTCCGGGCTCATCTTGCGAGTCTCCCCTGCGGCCTTCACTTGCCGGCCTTCGGCTTTTCGACATGGCCGCCAAAGGCATAGCGCATGGCCGACAGCAGCTTGTCGGCGAATTCGGATTCGCCCTGCGAGGAGAAGCGGTCGAACAAAGCCGAGGACAGAACCGGCGCCGGCACGCCGGTGTCGATCGCCGCCTTCAGCGTCCAGCGGCCTTCACCGGAATCGGAGACGCGGCCGCCGAACTGGGCCAATGCCGGGTCGCTCTTCAGAGCGCCGGCGGTGAGGTCGAGCAGCCAGGAGCCGATCACACTGCCATGGCGCCAGACCTCGGCCACCTGCGGCAGGTCGATGTCGAACTGATAGTATTGCGGGTTTTCCAAAGGGCTGGTCTCGGCGTCGGCAGTGCGCTGTCTTTTGCCGGCATTGGCCGATTTCAGGATGTTCATGCCTTCGGCGTAGGCGGCCATGACGCCATATTCGATGCCGTTGTGGATCATCTTGACGAAATGGCCGGCGCCGCTCGGTCCGCAATGCAGGTAGCCAAAGGGTGCGGTCCCGCCCGCCTTGTCGGGCGTGGCGCCGGCATCGGCGCCGGGCGCCAGCGTGGCGAAGATCGGATCGAGGTGTTTGACCGCCGTATCGGGGCCGCCGATCATCAGGCAGTAGCCGCGCTCCAGGCCCCAAACGCCGCCGCTGGTGCCGACATCGACATAGTGCAGGCCCTTGGCCGCGAGTTCGGCCGCCTGGTCGACCGCGTCGTGATAATAGGAATTGCCGCCGTCGATGATGATGTCGCCGGGTTCCATCAGCGCCGCCACCTGGTCGGCGATCTTGCCGGTGATCGCCGCTGGCAGCATCAGCCAGGCGCTGCGCGGCTTGGAAAGCTTGCCGACGAACTCCTCCATCGATGCGGCGCCGATGGCGCCATCGGCAACCAGGCCGGCAACGCTTGCCGGGTTGATGTCGTAGACGACGCATTCATGGCCGTCGCGCATCAGGCGGCGCACCATGTTGGCGCCCATCCTGCCTAGTCCCATCATTCCGATCTGCATGGTCTTGTCCTAGTCGCTTGAGGAAAGAAAATTGCTGGCGAGTTAGTTCTCAATGCCGACGGTGAAGTCGACATTCTCCCAACGGTCGCCGTCGGGCCAGAAAAAAGTGAAGACGATCGTATTACCTCGCGGAATATCGGCCACCGGCAGATCCGCCAGATGGACGCAAAAGACATTCACGGAAGTGTTGATTTCATGGCTGGTCTGCCACTGGTCGCCGCTCCAGCGGATCAGTGCCGGCTGCAGCAGTTCAACCCGCAGCGTCTTGCCGGCTTCCATGGTGCGCAGCCTGTTGTTGAAGCGCCATATCCTCAGCGGCGAGCCGGTCTTGTCCCTGACATAGCGCTTGACGCCTTGCGGCGGCATGTCGAAGACGGCGCCGTCGCGGAGCGAGCGCAACAGCTTGATGTGTTCCGAATGCGCCCAGACCAGCGGCATGGCGCTGCCCGACGGCCTGCCCAGCCACAATTCGCGCTCCGGTATGTCGGCGCGGTCCCAGACCTGTTCCGGCAGCAGACCGCCCACGCCAGCCGAAGCCTCGAATGTCCTGAGCAGGCTTGCCGCCTTGTCCTTGTTACCGGCGGCCAGCTCGTAGTGGGCGCGTTCGCCGGCCAGCAACGGCCAG
This sequence comes from Mesorhizobium sp. LNJC391B00, assembly GCF_000502535.1. Classification (NCBI taxonomy): domain Bacteria; kingdom Pseudomonadati; phylum Pseudomonadota; class Alphaproteobacteria; order Hyphomicrobiales; family Phyllobacteriaceae; genus Mesorhizobium; species Mesorhizobium sp. LNJC391B00. Next base: position 242,153 of record NZ_AYWI01000004.1, on the reverse strand, counting down.
GGCCGGCCCTGGCCGTTGCCGTCGAAGGGCGCGCCGTCGGCGTGTTCGCCATAACCGTCGCTGGTGTAGCGATACCAGAGAGGCCCTTGCGGCAGGTCGCAGCGCAGTTGCGCGTCTATGATCTTGACCGTGCCGACGATGCGCGGATCGTCCGCGGCCCTGAGGCCGAAGCGGACCAGCGCCAGCGCGTCCGGGCTGACAATCGCTTCGGCCGGCTTGTCGGTATCGCCCGGCGGACGGTTCTTGATCGGTACGAAGCCGTCTTTCGGCGATGCGGCGCCTGAACCGTCGGCCGGCGCGATGCGGATGTAGTAGCCGTCGACGCCAGCCTCGTGGCACTGCGGTGTGCCGTTGACATAGGTCCAGCGCTCGATCTGGTCGTTCCAGCAATCCGCGACCTCGCGCAAATAGTTAGCCGGTTCCGGTTTGCCGTCAACGTCGAACAGATCGGCGGCGCCAAGCAGTGCCGATATTTCGACGGCGAGCGTGAATGGGCTGTAGCCGGCATCCTCTTCCCAGCGGTCCTGCCCGGTGACGGGACCATTGCGCACGACATAGGACGCGGCCTTCTCGATCATCGGCATGAAGGCGGCGAGCTTGGCGCGCGGCAGGTGGCCGGCGCGGTGCAGCGCATCGGCAAGCAGCAGCGGGAAGGCGCATTCGTCCATCTGGATGCCCGGCCAATAGAGCGAGCCGTCGAGCCACACATTTTGTGGCCAGTGGCCGTCCGGCTGCTGGATGGAACGGAGATAGGCGAGGATCTCAAGCGCCTGCGCCGGATCGCCGGCGGCGAGGAAGCCGCCCGCGGTTTCCACAAGGTCGCGCGGCCAGACCAGATGATAGCCGCCAAGGTCGTCGTCGCCCTTGCTGAACCCCCAGGGGATCGACAGGCTGGCGACGGCCGCACCGGGCCTCGCCAGCGACAGGTGTGTCGCCAGCACCGCTGTGCTGACGCGGTAGGTGTTGAGGCCGGATGCATCATGGTGGTCGAGCGCCGTCAGGCCTGCCTGCCATTTCCGCCATTTCGCGACATAGGCCTTTGCCGCCGGCTCAAAACCGCGTTTCAGGCTGGCGGCGGCGTTTTCGGCCGCTTCATCCGGCGTTGCCCCAAACCCAAGCGCAAGCAAGGCTTTGCTGTTGCGTAAGGAAAAGCCGATCTCGCCGGTCAGCGCGACATTGCCGTCCTCCGCCCTTTGGCAGGCCGGATCGAGCCGGCCGGCGCGGCTGAGTTGCTGCCAGCCGTCGGAAAAGCCTGCATAGCCGGCCGAGCAATCACCCCAGGGCAGCGAGGATGCAAGCGCCAGGCAGGTGCCGCGCCCGGACGCGAACAGCATCGGCCTCCCCTTGTGCTCGTCGGTCCAGGCGGTGTTGCCCATGCCGGCACTGACCAGATGCGGCGCCAGCAGGGCGTAGACGCGGTAGTCCGTGGCCACGCCCTCGAGTGCCGTGAAGCTGGTTTCCTGCAGCAAGGCCGGGCGCGCCGGATCCGCCAGGATGCGCTTTTCGATCTGGTAACGCGCCGTCGCGTTGATCAGCCGGTAGGCGGGCACGCCGTCCTCGAACGGCTCGATGGCATGCGTGGCGTCACGCTTCTCCTCGGAGAACCAGCCGCCGGGACCGGTGACCAGCAGTCCCATGTCGCGCGTGCAGGCGCTGTCGAGGCCGGGATAATAGACCTCGTTTACGATGCCATGGCTGAGCGTGAACCAGACGCGGCTCGCCGGCGAAAGCGCGGCACCTACGCCGCTCTTGGCGCTTGACGTCCAGCGCGCCGGAATTCCGGGGGCGCCCATTCTTTTGGGTGCACTGGGGGGAAGGGTCGGCGGCATCGCTGCCATGCATGGTCTCCTGGACCCTTCCCTAGACCAGCACGCGAAGGCTTTTCAACCGCCGCACCTGAAGTTGATCGTCCAAGCGTGATCGATCGCAGTTGACAAGCGGGCGTATCTGAATTTGTCTGACAATAGATAAAAAACAGGCAGACAACGCCAAAACCATCTGCAACAGTCGGCGGGGCCGACAATCTATGGGAGGATTATGACATGAAGACACTGCTCGTCCTGAGCGCTCTGGCGGCGATGCTCGCCTCGGGCACGGCGCTTGCCGACACCAGCGGCAAGAAGATCGCCTTCTCCAACAATTACGCCGGCAATTCGTGGCGCCAGGCGATGCTCGACAGCTACGGCATCGTCACCAAGAAGGCGGTGGAGGATAAGATCGTCGGCGCCGCCGACATCTTCACCACCGCCGACAAGGAAGTGCCGACCCAGGCTGCCCAGGTGCAGAACCTGATCCTGCAGGGTTATGACGCCATCGTCATCAATGCCGCATCGCCGGATGCGCTGAACGGCGCCATCAAGCAGGCCTGCGATGCCGGCATCGTCGTCGTCTCCTTCGACGGGACCGTCACCGAACCTTGCGCCTACCGCGTCGTCGTCGACTTCAAGGACATGGGCAAGCAGGAAGTCGAGCAGATGGCCAAGTTCCAGCCCAAGGGCGGCAATTTGCTGGAAATCCGCGGCCTTGCCGGCACCTCGATCGACGATGCCATCCATGCCGGTATCTTGGAAGGCGTCGCCGCCCATCCCGAGTTCAAGATCGTCGGTTCGGTGACCGGCGACTGGGACCAGACGACGGCGCAGAAGGCGGTCGCGACGATCCTGCCTTCGTTGCCCGACATCGTCGGCATCGTCGACCAGGGCGGTGACGGTTATGGCGCGGCACAAGCCTTTGCCGCCGCAGGCAAGCCGCGTCCGACCATCATCATGGGCAACCGCCAGGACGAGCTGAAATGGTGGAAGGAGCAGAAGGACAAGGATGGCTACCAGACCTGGTCGGCCTCGATCGCGCCCGGCGTGTCGTCGCTGGCCTTCTGGGTGGCGCAGCAGGTGCTCGACGGCCGCACCGACATTCCGCATGACCTTTTGGTGCCGTATCTCGCCTTTACCCAGGACAATTTCGAGACCGAGCTGCCGAAAATCAAGGAGGGCGGCGTCGCCACCCACGAATACAGCCAGGAAGACGCAATCGCGGCGATCAAAGCCAATATCAAGTGATGCATTGCATTCATTGCCAGCGGCATGACCGACCGGATATCGTTGAGCATGCCTGAGGCCAATACGGACATCATCAGACTGGGCGGCGCCGAAAAACATTTCGGCGCCGCCCATTTGGACATCATCAGGCTTAACGGCGCCGAAAAACATTTCGGCGCCGTTCGGGCGCTTAACGGCGTCGACTTCCATGTTGTATCAGGCGAATGCGTCGGGCTGGTCGGCCACAACGGAGCCGGCAAATCGACGCTGATGCATATGGTGGCCGGTACGCTGCAGCCCGATGGCGGTGAGATCGCGGTGCGTGGCAATGCCGAAACCGACTACTCGGTGGCGCGCGCGCTGAAACTCGGCATACGCTGCGTGTTCCAGGAACTGTCGCTCTGCCCTAACCTCAGTATCGCGGAGAATACGCGCATCAACCATCCGGCGCTCACCGGCTTCGGCTGGCGACGCAAGGCGGCTGCTCTCATTGCCGCCAAGCTGGACGAAATCTTTCCGGATCACGGCATCTCGGCAGACGACATTGCCGGCGATCTCTCCATCGGCCGGCGGCAGATGGTCGAGGTGGCGCGCGCCTTCACGGTGACGCGCGATCCGCTCGACTTGGTCATTCTCGACGAGCCGACCTCTTCGCTGGACGCGCATACTGCGGGCCAGCTGCTTGCCTTCGTGCGCCGTTTCGTAGCCACCGGGGGCAGCTGCATCCTGATCTCGCATGTGCTGGGCGAGGTGCTGCAGAATGCCGACCGCATCGTGGTCATGCGCGACGGCAAGGTGGTCGCCACGGACGTTGCAAAAGCGTTCGACCGCGACCGGCTGGTGGCCACCATGGGCGGCGCGGAAGCGCGCGAGAAGATCGCGGCGGAGATCGCCGCCAGGCCGGCGGCGGGCCCGCTCAGGGTGCGGGCGCGGCCCGAGCGGCAGCAGGACGGCAAGGAGCTTGTCGCTCGCGCCGGCGAGATCATCGGGCTTGCCGGGCTTGCCGGCCATGGCCAGACCGACCTGTTGCTGGCGATCTTTGCCGCCGCGACGCGTAGAAGGCTTGATATCGAGGTGACCGCCCCGGTGGCGCTGGTGGCCGGAGACCGCCAATCGGACGGCATTTTCCCGCAATGGTCTATTGCCGAAAACATCGGCATCCGCTCGCTGGCGCGGCTGCGCAAAGGGTTGCTGATCTCGCCGCAGCGCGAGGCCGAGCTTGCCGAGTTCTGGAAGCAGAAGATCGGCATCCGCACGCCTGACATGACCAACAACATCTTCTCGCTGTCCGGCGGCAACCAGCAGAAGGCGCTGTTTGCCCGCGCACTGGGTTCCGATGCGCAGATCGTGCTGATGGACGATCCGATGCGCGGCGTGGACATCGGCACCAAGCTCGAGGTCTACGATCTCGTGCGCGAGGAGGCGGCCAAGGGCCGGACCTTCCTCTGGTACACCACCGAGACCGAAGAGCTCGACAATTGCGACCACATCCATGTCTTCAAGAACGGCCGCATCGTCGCCAATCTCACGCGCGACGAGCTGACCGAGGAAAAGATCATCCAGTCCTCATTCGGCGACGCGGCCTGAGATGACGGCAGTCGCTCCCGGCCCTACGTCCTCGCCGCGCAGCAGCGCGGCCCGCGCGCGCCTGCTGCGCAGCCTGTTGCCGGCGCTGTCGCTGGCGCTGGTGGTTATCGCCATCGCCTGGCTCAACCCACGCGCCATCAGCTATTTCGGCTTCAGCCTGATGTTGAACCTCGCTATTCCGATCGCGCTGGCGACGATCGCCCAGATGTTCGTCATCGCCGGCAATGAGCTCGATCTGTCGATCGGCACCTTTGTCGGCTTTGTCGGCTGCGTCACCGCGACCTGGCTGAAGGACGCGCCGCTGCTCGGCGTGATCATCCTGCTCGGCTCCATAGGCGTTTATGCGCTGCTCGGCGCACTGATCCATCTGCGCAATCTGCCGTCGATCGTGGTGACGCTGGGCATGAGCTTCGTCTGGCAGGGGCTTGCCATTCTGGTGCTGCCCAAGCCCGGTGGCAAGGCGCCGGACTGGCTCTTGTCGCTGATGGCCTTCAAGCCGCCCTTCATTCCGTTCCCTATCATCGCCGCGCTGGCGATCGCAGCGGTGGTGCATTTTGGGCTGATGCGCACCTCCTATGGCGTCATCCTGCGGGGATCCGGCGGCAATCCGGCGGCGCTCAGGCGCGCTGGCTGGTCGCTGCTTCGAACCAAGATCGTGCTGTTTGCGCTGACCGGCCTATTCGGCGTTCTGTCCGGCATGGCGCTGATCGGCATCACCACCTCGGCCGACGCTAATATCGGCAATGGCTACACGCTGCTGGCGATCGCCGGCGTCATCCTCGGCGGTGGCGAGTTCGTCGGCGGCCGGGTATCGCCGATTGGCGCCGTGCTCGGCGCGCTGACACTGGCGCTGGCGGCATCGCCTCTGCTCACCTTCATGCACATTCCGCCGGATTGGCAGGTCGCCGCCAACGGCGCCATCCTGATCATCGTGCTGGCAGCCCGCGTCCTGATCAGTCGCAGGGAGAGATAGCGATGACATTTGTGAAACCGCTGGCCGCCAAACCCTGGATCTGGTCGTTCATCGGCGCGATGTTCGTCTGGCTGGCGACCATCGCTTTCACCGGCGGCTATGGCGGCGGTGGCATGGTCACGGCGGCACTGTCGCTGGCGGTGTTCACCGTCATCGTCGGAGTCGGCCAAATGTTCGTCATCACGCTCGGGCCAGGCAATGTCGACCTGTCGCTGCCGGCCAATATCGGGCTCGCCAGTGCCGTCGCCATGAAGGTCATGGGCGGCAGCGATTCCATGATCGTGGTCGGGCTGCTCGCCGCGCTCGCCTGCGGCGCTGCCATCGGTGCCGTCAACTATCTCCTGATCTGGGCGCTGAGGATCCCGCCGATCATCGCCACTCTGTCGGCCAGCTTCATCATCCAGTCGATCGACATCAGCTATGGGCGTGGCCTGCAGATCAAGCCGCCGCCCGGCTTTGCCGATTTTGCCAACTGGCAAATCCTGGGCATTCCAGTGCTGGCGATCCTTACCGTATTGTTCACCATCGGTGCGGCCATCGCCTTGCAGCGCATGATCTATGGCCGCTCGGTGCTGGCGATCGGCCAGAACATCCGCGCCGCGTGGCTTGCCGGCGTCAATGTCGGCCGCACCCGCTTCCTCACTTACACGCTGTCGGGCGCGCTCGGCGGCATGGACGGGGCGCTGCTCGCCGGCTATTTCCGCGGCGCCAATGTCGATATCGGCAACGAGTACCTGCTGGCCTCGATCGCCGTCGTCGTCATCGGCGGCACCTCGGTCGCCGGCGGCAAGGCCAATGTTCCCGGTGTCTGGGGCGCGGCGCTGTTCCTGGTGCTGCTTCTGACCATGCTCAACACGTTCGGCGTCAGTGCCGGCGTTCGGCTGTTGCTGACCGGGCTGATCATTGTCGGCGTCATCACCGTAGCCGGTGGCGAGAAGGCGGTACGCTAGCGCCGGCTCCTGCCAGCGACGCCGCCAAATTTGACCATGTGGACAAAAGTCCGCACCCGTTCCATAGTTCCGCGTCTGATTTCGGAACAGCCGGCTCGACACGGCTGTCAAACAGAGGGGCACTAGATGGAAAACCGGAAAAACAAATCGCAATCGACCGGCCTGTCGCGGCGCGACGTGCTGGAACTCGGCGCACTTGGCCTGGCCGCAGCCATGCTGCCGGGTGCAGCCCTCGCCAAGGACAAGAAGCTGAAGGTGGCGGCGATCTTCGCCACGCCGATCGAGGAGCCGTGGGACAACCAGATCCACGTCGCCCTGCAGAAGGCCGAGAAGGAACTCGGCATCGAATACAAATGGTCGGAAAAGGTGCAGACCGCCGATTTCAGCCGCGTCATGCGCGAATATGCGCAAGGCGGGTACCAGCTGGTGCTGGGCGACGCCTTCGCCGCCGAGCGTGAATCGCGCCGCACGGCAAAGCAGTTCCCGAAGACGGCATGGCTGTTCGGCTCGGGCGCCGGCCCGGCCGAGCCCAATTTCGGCGTCTTCGACAACTGGATCCACGAGCCGGCCTATCTGTCCGGCATGATCGCCGGCAAGATGTCGAAGTCGGGCACGATCGGCGCGGTGGCGGCCATGGGCATTCCGGAAGTGAACCGGCTGGTCAACGCCTTCTTTGCCGGCGCCAAGGAGGTCAATCCCAACATCAAGAAGAAGGTCGCCTTCATTGGCTCGTTCTTCGATCCGCCCAAGGCCAAGGAAGCGGCGGTCGCCCAGATCGATGCCGGCGTCGATGTCATCTATGCCGAGCGCTTCGGCGTCATCGAGGCGGCGGTGGACAAGAAGATCCTCGCCATCTCCAACATGTCCGACCAGTCGAGCCTCGGCCCCGACACGGTCATAACCGGGCCGGTCTGGGACATGTATCCGACGGTCGAGCAGGCGATCAAGCTGGTCAAGGCCGGTGTCTTCACCGCGCAGGATTATGGCGATTTCTCGCGCATGGCCAAGGGCGGGTCGTTCCTGGCGCCCTACCATAAATTCGACAAGACGCTGCCGGCGGATGTGAAGGATCTGGTCGAGAAGAAGAAGGCCGAGATCCTGGAAGGCAATTTCCGGGTGGATGTGGATGAGAACACGCCGGTTTCGGATTAGCTCGGCGTACCCTCCCCCTTGAGGGGAGGGTGGCCCGCAGGGCCGGGTGGGGTCCTCCGCGAAGTGCTCCATCCTGCTAAGTCATGGGTTGAGGCAGTTGAGGTGACCCCACCCGCCTCGCTTCGCTCGGCACCCTCCCCTCGAGGGGGAGGGGTATCTCCGCAGGAGCACCTTTGTCCGCCCCTCTCATCGAAATGCGCGGCATCACCAAGAGCTTCGGCGCCGTCAAGGCGAATGAGGCTGTCGATCTAAGCGTCGCCCCAGGTGAGATCCTCGGCCTGCTGGGCGAAAACGGCGCCGGCAAGACGACGCTGATGAATGTGCTGTTCGGCGCCTATGCGCCGGATGCCGGCGAAATTCTTATCCAGGGCAAGACCGTGCGGATCACCAGTTCGGCCGATGCGCTGGCCGCCGGCATCGGCATGGTGCACCAGCATTTTCATTTGGCGCCAAGGCTGACGGTCCTGGAAAACCTTCTGATTGGCATTCCCGGCAAATCCGGCCGCATCGACCGCGCCGGCGGACTTGCCCGGTTGTCCGACATCAGCCGTCAGTATGGGCTGACGCTGGACCCCAACCTGCCTGTCTCCGCGCTGTCGGTCGGCGAGCAGCAGCGGCTCGAAATCGTCAAGGCGCTGTTTCGCGGCGCCAGGCTGTTGATCCTCGACGAGCCGACGGCGGTGTTGGCGCCGAGCGAGGTCGACGGGCTGTTTTCGGCGCTGCGCTCGATGGCGGCGCAGGGGCTCGGCATCATCTTCATCTCGCATAAATTGAACGAGGTGCGGGCGCTCACCCATCGCTGCACCGTGTTGCGGCACGGCCGCGTCGCCGGCCGTGTCGACGATCCGGCGAACACGACATCGGCAGAAATGGCGCAGCTGATGTGCGGCCATGAGATCGTGCCGCCGGCAAGAGGACCTTCGACCCCAGGCGCGGCGGTGCTGACGCTCGACGGTATTTCCACCTCACGGCATTCGGGGACGCCGCTGCGCGATGTATCGCTTGCCGTTCGCGCGGGCGAAATCCTCGGCATTGCCGGGGTCTCCGGCAATGGCCAGCGGGCACTGGCCGAGGTGATTTCCGGCACGCGCGCGCCCGACGCCGGCGTGATGACGATAGCCGGCAAACCTGTGACGCGGTTCTCCCCGCGCGAGGTGCAGGCGCTCGGCCTTGGCCGCATCCCGGAAGACCGTATGACGACCGGGCTGGTCACCAATCTGCCGCTCGCCGATTCCATGGTGTTGCCGCGCATTGGTACTGCGGCTTTCAGCAGCCGGGGCCTGCTCAAGCCAGATGCGATCCGCGCCTTCGCCGAAGAACAGATCAAGGCCTATGACATCAGGTGCCCCGGGCCGATGACCCGCGCCGGCGCGCTGTCGGGCGGCAATCTGCAGAAGGCGCTGCTGGCGCGCGAACTGGCTTTCGACCCGAAGGTGCTGATCGTCTCGCAGCCGACGCGCGGCCTCGACATCGGTGCCGCCCGCTTCATCCACGAAAAATTCCTCGACATGCGTGCCAAGGGCTGCGGGATCATCGTCATCGGCGAGGATCTCGAAGAGCTGCTGGTGCTCTGCGACCGCATCGCGGTGATGTATGAGGGCCGCATCGCCGGCACGCTGGACAGCGCCGATGCGACCATCGCGCGGCTTGGGCTGCTGATGACCGGGGCGGAGGGCAGAGCCTAGATGGACTTTCTCACTCGGTTCCTCGCAGAAACCTCAAATAATACTGCCCGCTTTTGGCTGACTTTAAGCGTCAGCGCTGCCCCTCACCTGCCTGCCGGCATCCTCTCCCCGTATAGAGACGGGGAGAGGGGCTCTCACCCATGGTTTCGCCAATCACCACAGCTGCAAGAGGGGAGTTGCATAGGGCCCGGATCCCTTCTCCCCGTGTCTATTCGGGGAGAAGGTGCCGGCAGGCGGATGAAGGGCGGCGCGACCGTCTGGGCGGCGGAGGGGCATAGCTGATGTTCCGCCTCGAAGCCCGCAGTTCCACCCCCGCCTGGTTCAATCTCGCTTTGCCGCTGCTGGCCATCGGCGCAGCGCTGGTCCTGTGCAGCGGCCTCATCGCGCTGGCAGGCGCCGGCGTGCTTGAGGCCTATGGCGTGATGCTGTCGGCCTCGTTCGGCGACAGCTATGCCATCACCGAAACGCTGGTGCGCGCCGCCCCGATGATCTTCACCGGGCTGGCTGTGGCCGTCGCCTTCCGGGCCAAATTCTGGAACATCGGCGCCGAGGGCCAATTGCTGGCCGGCGCCGTGGCCAGCTGCTTCGTCGGCGCCATCCCAATGCCGGGCGCGCTGGCGATCCTGTCGATGGCGCTGGCGGGCGCTGCTGCCGGTGCCGCGGTAGCGCTGGTGCCCGCGACGCTCAGGGTCAAATTCAAGGTGGATGACGTCGTCAGCTCGCTGCTGCTCAACTCGGTCATCTACTATGCGCTGATGGCGCTGATCGAGGGGCCGTGGAAGGACTCGTTCAGCGGCTATCCGATCTCGCCGCCGATCGAGGATTCGGCGAATTTCCCGGTGCTGCTCGAAGGCACAAGGCTGCATCTGGGTGTCATCGCCGCGTTGATCGCGGCCCCGTTGATCTGGTTCCTGATCGTGCGCACCACGCTCGGCTTCCGGATCAGGGTCACCGGCGAAAGCCCGGAAGCCGCCCGCTATGGCGGCATACATGTCGAGCGGGTGCTGATCTCGACGGCGCTGCTGTCGGGCGCGCTGGCCGGGCTTGCCGGCGTCGGCGAGGTCGGCGGCGTGCATTTCCAGGTGATGAGCGACATTTCGCCGGGCTATGGCTATTCCGGCATCGTCGTTGCCATGCTGGCCAGGCTCAATCCGCTCGGCGTCGTACCGGCGGCGATCTTCCTGGCCGCCGTGATGACCGGCGCCGAAGCGATGTCGCGCGCCACCGGCGTGCCGGCGTTCCTCAGCGATGTCATCCAGGGCACGGCGCTGCTCGCCATGCTGGTGGCGCTGCTGTTCACGGCCTATCGCATCCGCCGCGTCGGTGCCGCCTTATGAGCGCGGTGTTCGAACAGATTTTTCAGGTCGGCTTCCTCGCCGCCATTATCCGCATCGCCACGCCGCTGGCATTTGCCACGCTGGGCGAGATGTTCTCCGAGCGGGCCGGCGTGCTCAATCTCGGTATCGAAGGCATCATGCTGCTCTGCGCGATGACCGGCTTTACCGCCGCCAGCCTCAGCGGCAGCCTGTGGCTCGGGGTGCTGGCCGCGGTGTTGACCGGCATGGCGATGAGCGCGCTGCATGCGCTGTTCACGGTGGCGCTCGGCCTCAGCCAGCATGTCTGCGGCATCGGCGTCACCCTGTTCTCGTCGGGCCTTGCCTATTTCCTCTACCGTCTGACCTTCGGCCAGCAATCGGTGCCGCCCAGCATCAAGGGTTTTCAGACGCTGCCGATCCCGCTGCTGTCGGATATTCCGGTTCTGGGGTCAGCGGTTTTCAACCAGTTTGCGCTGGTCTACTTGGCAATCATTGCCATCCCGGTCGCTGCTTTCGTGCTCTACCGCACGCCTTGGGGGCTGTCGGTGCGGATGGTCGGCGAGAACCCGCGCGCCGCTGATTCCGCTGGGGTCAGCGTCATCGCCACGCGCTTCCAGGCGGTCATCCTCGGCGGTGCGCTGATGGGGCTTGCGGGCGCCTTCCTCACCATGGCACAGTTCAACGCCTTCACCTTTGGTGTCGTGTCGGGCCGTGGCTGGGTGGCGATCGCGCTGGTCGTGTTCGGCCGCTGGGACCCGTGGCGCTCTGCGGGCGCGGCGCTGCTGTTCGCCTTCGTCGATGCGCTACAATTGCGCATGCAGGCGAGCGGCCTCGGGCATATTCCCTATGAGGCGTTCTTGATGCTGCCCTTCATTTTCACCATCGTCGCGATGGCCGTGATGTCACGCAACGCGGTTGCGCCGTCGGCGCTGCTGAAGCCGTTTCGACGAGAAGAGCGGTAAGGCGAGTAGGACTTGGCGCCCTTCCTCTCCCCCGATCGACGGGGGAGAGGAAGGGCGCCAAGCCTGGGATACTCACATCGCCGTAAAACCATTATCGACAAACAGATGCGTCCCGTTAACGAAGCTGGACTCATCGCTGGCGAGGTACAGCGCTGCCTTGGCCACTTCCTCCGGCTCACCGATGCGGCCCTGCTGTGCGGCCAATGCGGCGTCCGACACGTCGACGCCGAGCTTGCCGAGATCGGCGACCTCGCGCAGGCCGTGCGGCGTGCGGATGAAGCCGGGACAGACGGCGTTGCAGCGTATGTTGCGGTCGCGGAATTCGACTGCGATGGCGCGCGCGAACATGTGGCAGGCGCCCTTGGTGGTGTCGTAGAGCACCTCCATGGGTGTGGCCGCCACAGCCGAGATCGACGAGGTGCAGACGATCGAACCGCCACCGGCAGCGATCATGCCCGGCAACACGGCGCGCGTCATCAGGAACATCGAGCGGACATTGACCGCATGCAGCCAGTCCCATTCCTGCACTGTCGTCTCCAGGAACGGCTTTATCACGATGGTGCCGGCATGGTTGAACAACACCGTGGCCGGGCCGAGCCTGGCAGTCGCCGCCTTCACTGCGGCCTCGACCTGCGCCTCGTCCGAGACGTCGGCCACCCAGTGTTCGGCGATATGTCCCCGCGCGCGTATCGCCGCCGCAGTGGCTGCCGCCGCCTCGCCATTGCGGTCGATGATCGCCACCTTGGCGCCTTCGGCGGCGAACAATTCCGAGGCCGCTCCGCCCATTCCGGTCGCGCCGCCCGAGATGATTGCAATCTTGCCGGCTAGTCTTGTACCCATGTTCTGTTCCCCGTTCCCGATCGAAATGATCCGCATTTACGCCGGAATGGCGATGCTATCGCCTATGCAGATGTCGGCCAAGCTTGTCGCTCGCTTGTCGCCAACAGGGGTCTCCCAGCAATCCCAAACCAAATAATAAGGAATACTGAGAAAATCGTTCTACATATCGCCAAAAAATAGCACTCGACAAAGTCTACTGATTTTATAGATTAATCCGCAAGACGGAGGTCGATATGTCCTATATCCAGAACGCCGAGACGGACCGCACCAGCCAGAGGCTGGCCAATAGCCAGGCTTTCCGCCCGGCCTATGCCGGCGCTTTCGCCTATCTCGTCTTTGCCCTTGCGTTCGTGTTCACCGGGGCAGTCGTGCTCGGCTTGATTCCCTGACCGATCAGGCCGAAAGGGTGGCGACCTAGCGCTTTCAGTGAGTGACCGGAGTTGATGAACCGAACGCGGACGCGCTTTGGCGCTGATGCTTGTTTTTACGCATGTCGTCGTCTCAAAACCGGGGGCGACATACATCCAACGTGATGGAGGAGATGGCAATGCCGATCGAGTTCACGCATGTTCCCGGTAAAACGCACGCCGCCGATGCCGGTTCGGCCGTACCGTTCTTCTATGATTTCGTCGAGACGGCGACCAAGCTGTCGCTGATCGAGGATTCCGGCTTCCAGAACATCGTCGTCGACGACCCGGCCGGGCTGTTGACCAATATGGACATCGCCGCCCAGGCGCTGGACCGCACCTCGTCGCTGGAAGTGGTGCTGACGCACTGGGCCGGCGTGATCGCGCCAGCCGTTGCGGCGCGGCAACTGGCGGCGCTCGACGCCAGGAGCGGCGGCCGGCTGGCGCTGAGGATGCTGAGCGAGCCGCTGGATGACGACGATGCCGAGACGCGTCCGGTCGGCCACACCGTGGTCTGGCAGCGCATCGACGAATATCTGGTGCTGCTGAAGCGGCTGTGGTCGAACGACCGGCCCTTCGACCATGAAGGTGCGTTCTACAGCATCAAGGGTGGCTATGTGCCGCGCAAGGGGCCGCATGGCGTCGACGTGATCATCCGCATGGGTGGCCAGTCCGGCACCGCGCTCAAGGTCGCCGGCCGCCATGCCGACGTGTTTGAACTCACGGCTGGTTCGCTCGACGAGATCCGCCAGCTGATGGAACGGGCGCGCAGCGCCGCCGCCGAGCATGGCCGCGCCGGCAAGCTGCGTTTTGCGCTTCCGGTCCGGGTCCGCTCGGAGGGTGGCGCCTCTACCGTCGGACACAAGGCGGTCGAACTTTCCGGACCACCGGCGCAGATCGCCCTGTCGCTGCTGCCCTATGCAGCGCTGGGCATCAGCGAGTTCATGATCGTCGGTGTCGACCGGCCGCGCGAGATCGCCAGCGTCGGCCGCGAGACGATCGCGCTCTTGCGCAACTCGCTGGCACGCCGTGAGGCTGAGGTGCCGCAGCCCGGCGCGTTTGCGCGGGCGGGTGGGGACATTCACGCAGGGTGAATTTGCGGGTGGAATGAAAAGCTATTTCGTAGCGTTCCGTCACACCCCCCTCTGCCCGGCAGGGCAGAGGGGCGCTGTCCCGCCAGCGTCTAATGACCACTCAGCACTGCCAGCGCCTCCAGCACCGCGTCAGATTCCGTCAGCGTACCAAATACCCCGTCCTCCACCGTCACCATATGCAGCGCCGCGTCATGCGCGTATTGGTCGCCGCTGGCGCAGGCATCGGCGATGGTCAGGCACTGGAAATTGCGGTCGCAGGCCTCGCGCAGCGTCGTGTGCACGCAGACATCGGTCGTGCAGCCGGAAAAGATCAGATGGGTGATGCCGCGTGCGCGCAGCACAAGCTCCAGATCCGTATAGGTGAAGGCGCTGTTGCAGGTCTTGTCGACGATGATGTCGTGCGGCGCGACGTCGATCTCGGCGACGATCTGAAAGCCGGGGCCGGAGCGCAGCAGCACGTCGGTGCCTTCGAGACCCGCCCGCTTGCGGCGCCATCTCTCGTACGGCGTCATGTCGGCCATGTCGCCGCGATATCCCTGCCTGGTGTAAATGATGGTGAGGCCGGCCGCACGTGCCGCTGATATCAGTCGGTTAACTGTCGGCAGGATGGCGCGCAGCGGCGCGGGGTCATAACCCTTCCTGGCGAAATAGCCGGTCGGCGAAAGGAAATCCTCCTGCAGGTCGATGACCAGCAGCGCGGTGTTTGCTGGCACCAGCCGGCCGTCATAGGGGAAATCGAACGGTATCGCCTTGATCATCGCAGCCTGCCTCAATTGCTGCCCGGTATCGTGGCCCAGCAACCCTGCGGCCGTCCATCCCTCAGTGCGACGACACCAGGTAGACCGACGCCAGGACGATGTGCCGCTGAGACATCGCGCCGATAATCGTTGGCCAAAAAAGCCATCTTGTTTGTTGACTAGTAAACTCATGTTTTATAGTCAAGCAGGGCACTCGGCCGCCTGAATTGTTTCCAGCGGCTGTGCCGCGTTTGAGAGAAGCCAGAACCAGTGGCTGGATTTCCGGGGTCGACATTCCGTCACCGACCAGCCGATCGTACGTGCAATGACGAAGCGAGGAAGAAGCGTGTCCAGAAATGGTTTGTTGGCGGCGCTGGCCGCGGTCATGCTGTCGGCCGGCAGCGCTGCTGCGCAAGAGCAGCCAAACACGCAGCCCAGGGTGACGACGGAACCCGCTGCAGCTGCCCGGTCGGCGGCCCAGCCTTCCCCGGTCGCAGTCGAACGGCCCGCACCGGCTGCGCCTGTCGCGCCGGCTTCGCCAGCTGCCGGGCAGGCGGCGCCGACCGCGCTACGGCCGGCAACCCAGCCCGGTGCATCCGCGCAGGCCGAGCCTTCGGCAATATCGCTGACGCTGCCGCACGATCTGTCGCCCTGGGGCATGTTCATGGCCGCCGACATCATCGTCAAGGCGGTGATGATCGGGTTGGCCTTCGCCTCGCTCGTCACCTGGACGGTGTGGCTGGCCAAATCGCTGGAGATTCTCTTCGGCAAGCTCGGCGCCCGTCGCGCTGCGCGCGCCATCGGCAATGCCGCCACGCTGCGCCAGGCCGGGCGCGCGCTTGGCAACAGTGGCGGCCCCGGTGCGCTTTTGGTGCGGGCGGCCGAGGAAGAGACTGCCCTTTCGGCCGGTGCGCTCGGCCATGTCACCGGCGACGGGCTGAAGGAACGCGTGACGTCGCGCCTGTCGCGCATCGAAGCGGCGGCGGCGCGGCGCATGTCGCGCGGCACCGGCGTGCTGGCGACGATCGGCTCGACGGCGCCCTTCGTGGGCTTGTTCGGCACCGTCTGGGGCATCATGAACGCCTTCATCGGCATCTCGCAGGCGCAGACCACCAACCTCGCGGTCGTCGCGCCCGGCATCGCCGAGGCGCTGCTCGCCACGGCGATGGGCCTGGTCGCGGCCATTCCCGCGGTGGTCATCTACAACGTCTTTGCGCGGTCGATAGCCGGCTACCGGCAGCTCCTTGCCGATGCCTCGGCCGGGGTCGAACGGCTGGTCAGCCGCGATCTCGATTTCCGCACGGTGCCGCAGGCGCCCGCGCTGGCGGCGGAGTGATGGGCCATGGCGGCTAGAATTCGCGAGACTATCGACGGCGATCTCGAGGAAAGCTACGAGATCAACGTGACGCCGTTCATCGACGTCATCCTGGTGCTGCTGATCATCTTCATGGTCGCTGCCCCGTTGGCGACAGTCGACGTCAATGTCGATCTGCCGGGTTCGACCGCGACACCGGCGCCGCGGCCGGAAACGCCGCTGTTCCTGACGCTGAAGGACGATCTGACGCTGGCGATCGGCAATGACAGCGTGCCGCGCCAGGCTTTTGCCTCCGTGCTCGACGGCAGAACCAAGGGCGACAAGCAGACCCGCATCTTCCTGCGTGCCGACAAGGCGGTCGGCTATGGCGAGTTGATGGAGGTGATGAACCTGCTGCGCGGCGCCGGTTATCTGAAGATCGCGCTGGTCGGGCTGGAGAGGGTGCCGGCGGACGCATCCCCGCCGCACCCGGGCGCCGCCCCATGACGCAACTGGCCGCGGCCGTTCCCACCGCCGACCCGCCGGGCGCCGGCGCGCGCGAGATCGGTTTGTGGGCGGCTGCGGCCATTGTCATTGTCGGCGCGCATGTCGCGATCGCCTATGCCGTGCAGAGCTTCAGCCTAGCCAACATGGCCGATGGCGGCCCNGGCCCGCCGGCTGTGGCTATCGAGCTGTCGCCGATCATGGTGGCGCCGGCGGTGCGGGTGGACTCAGCGGCCGACGTGGTGACGCCCGAGCCGCCGAACCAGATCGAGGAGGCGGTTGCCGAACTCAAGCCGGTCGTGGAGCCCGAGCCCGGTCAGCCGGGGCCGGTCGCCGAGAAGACGGAAGCGGTTCAACCCGCCGCTCCGATCGAGGCGGCAGCGGCCGAGCAGCCCGATCAATCGCCGCCGCTGGATGAGGTGGTGCCCGACATCGTCCCGACCATAGCGCCGGATGTGGTCATTCCGCTGCAGACCAGGCCGGTGGAGACCAAGCCGACGGAGGACAAGCCGGTGGAGGACAAGCCGATCGAGAAGGCGAAGAAGGCTGCCGAAAAACCCAAGCCGAAAGCAAAGAAAGAGAAGAAGGAAAAGGCCGCGCCGGCGAAAGCGGTCGTGACCGCCAGTGTCGATCAAAAGGCAGCGGCGAAGGCGTCGGCGCCGAAGGCTTCGCAATCGAGTGGATCATCAGTCAATGCAAGCAAATGGAACTCCCAGCTGATCGGATGGATCAATCGGCACAAGCGCTACCCGAGCGCGGCAAGGTCGCGGCGCGCCGTGGGTACCGCAAATGTGACCTTCGTCGTCAGCGCTTCGGGCAAGGTGACCTCCGTCCGGCTGACACGATCTTCGGGGGACGCCGATCTCGATCGCGCCGCGCTCGGCATTCTGCAGGGTGCGACGGTGCCCGCGCCACCGCCTGAGAAGGCCGGTACGGCTGTCGTGGCGCCTTTGATGTTCACGCTGCGGAACTAGAAGCAGCCGGACAAGGCCGATCCCATGACCACGTACTTTCCCGCTTGACTGACCCGCCGGACCNTCAGACGTGTGCTCTTCCGATCTTGCGGAACTAGAAGCAGCCGGACAAGGCCGATCCCATGACCACGTACTTTCCCGCTTGACTGACCCGCCGGACCGAATACGCTAGCGCAAAATACCGGCCTTGGTCGCCGGGCGGCAAATATGCCTCGCATGCCTCGCCCTCCGGCGCTGGCTGCGGGGCATTGTCATTTCTGAGGATCGGTTTGAAACGGCGTATCGAGATCGGCATCCTGTATTCCCGCTCGGGCAGCTACCAGCTGGTCTCCGATGCGTGCCGGATGGGCGCCATGCGCGCCATCGCCGACATCAATGCCGATCGGAGCTATGGCATCGAACTGGTTCCGGTCGAGCGCGATCCGCAAAGTAATGCCGATCGCTACGCGACTTTGTGCGAGGACATTTTCAGGACCAGCAGCGCGCGCCATGTCGTCGGTTGCGTCACCTCGTGGAGCCGCAAGGAAACCATCCCGGTGCTGGAGAAGGCCGGCGGCATGCTCTGGTATGCCTGCCCCTATGAAGGGTTCGAGGCCAACGAGCATGTCGTCTACATGCACGCCTGCCCCAACCAGCATCTGGTTCCGCTGATGGCGCATGTCGTGCCGCGTTTCGGCGCCAACGGCTTCCTGCTCGGCTCGAACTACATTTGGGGCTGGGAGATGAACCGCGTGGCGCGCGACCTGATCGCGGATGCCGGCGGCAAAGTGCTGGGCGAGCGCTATCTGCGCATCGGCGAGACCGACGTGTCGCGGCTGATCGCCGAGGTCCGGGCGACGCGGCCGAGCTTCATCCTCAACAATCTGATCGGCACCTCATCCTACGCCTTCCTGGCGGCTTACCGCGAGCTGGGCGATGAGGATGCGGCATTCAGGCCGGAAAACTGCCCCGTCATCTCCTGCAACCTCACCGAAGGCGAGTTGCCGGCGATCGGCGAGACAGGGAAAGGGCATCTGTCGGTCGGGCCCTATTTCGCGCCCCGGCCGGCTGCCTTCGCTTCGTCCTTCGAGGCCTCCGCCTATGCCTCGGTGCAGGTGATGGCCGACGTGCTGTCGCGCGACACTGATGCCGGCCCGGCGGAATTTTCCAAAGCCTTCGCCGAGCGACGCTTCTCCACCCGGCTCGGGCCGATCGCCATCGACGCCCACTCCCAGCACGCGACGCTGCCGGTGATCATCGGCCGGATCGCCGATGGCTTCTTCGAGGTCGTCAGCCAGGAGGATGAGGTCGCGCCGGATCCCTATCTGTCGCGCTACGACCCCGCCAAGACATTCGGCCGTCCGCGCCTGAGGGTGGTGTCATGACCCGGACGCGCATCCCCAATCTCGGCGGCGCGCGGGCTTTCATCCTGCATCGCCCGCATCCGACGGTGCAGGCCATCACCAGGCAATTGTCGGCCATCGGCCTGGCTACGATCGACTGCTGGCCGGAATTGCCGCCGGAAGCTCTCGCCGCCGATTTCGTTTTCTTCGATGCCGATCTCGGCTTTGACGAGCAATTCCCGTGGAAGCCGGGCGAGGCGCCGATGCCGCTGGTGGCGCTGATCGGTTCCGAGGCGCCGGGGCGTATCGAATGGGCGCTGTCGCACAAGGCCGATGCGCAGCTGCTGAAGCCGGTCGGCAATGCCGGTGTGTACAGCGCATTGCTGATCGCAAGGCAGAGCTTCGAGGCACGCAAGCATTTAGCCGGCGAGATAGCGTCGCTGCGCCAGCGCGTCGCCGAGCGCCAGACCATTGTGCGCGCGGTGACGGCGCTGTCGAAAGGCAGCGATGACGAGCGTGCCTATGCACAACTGCGATCGCTGGCGATGAGCTGGCAGATCAGCGTCGAGGATGCCGCGCGCAGGATCGTGGCAATGACGGATGAGGAAGGCGGCGATGACCAGTCCCATCGCGCCTGATCTCCCGGTACGCATGCCGGCAAAACCGCGCGCCGGCGTCTGGCGTCGGCTGGTCAAACGCCGCCTG
The DNA here is from genome assembly GCF_000502535.1 of Mesorhizobium sp. LNJC391B00. Classification (NCBI taxonomy): domain Bacteria; kingdom Pseudomonadati; phylum Pseudomonadota; class Alphaproteobacteria; order Hyphomicrobiales; family Phyllobacteriaceae; genus Mesorhizobium; species Mesorhizobium sp. LNJC391B00. The sequence continues at coordinate 222,616 of NZ_AYWI01000004.1, read as the reverse complement.
GCGCTGCTCGGGCTGGTCATCGTCGCCATTGTTGTCGCCGGCGCTGTGCTGGCGCCCCGGCTGACCGGCTACGATCCCAACGAGCAGATGTTCGACGGCCTGACCATCGAGGGCTCGCCGCTGCCGCCCAGCGCCCAGTATTGGCTCGGCACCGACCTGCTCGGACGTGACCTCTTGACCCGCATCCTCTACGGCGCCCGCACCTCGCTGATCATCGGCATCGTCGCCAATGGCGTGGCGCTTTTGATCGGCACTTTGGTGGGCGTCACCGCAGGCTATTTCCGCGGCTGGATCGGCAGTGCGCTGATGCGCTTCACCGATCTGATGATGGCGTTCCCGGCGCTGCTGCTCGCCATCTGCCTGGCGGCAGTGTTTCAGCCGAGTCTGTGGATCGTCGCCATGGTCATCGCGCTGGTCAACTGGGTGCAGACGGCGCGTGTCATCTACACCGAGACCTCATCGCTGGCCGAGCGCGAGTTCATCGATGCCGAGCGCAGCATCGGGGCGAGTGCGCCGCGCATCCTATTTCGCCACATCCTGCCGCATCTGCTGCCGACCATCATCGTCTGGGGCACGCTCGGCATCTCGACCACGGTTCTGCTCGAGGCGACGCTTTCCTTCCTCGGCATCGGTGTGCAGCCGCCGACCGCGTCGTGGGGCAACATCATTTTCGAGAACCAGACCTATTTCCAGGCCGCGCCCTGGCTGGTGTTCTTCCCCGGCGCCGCAATCCTCGCGTTGGCGCTGGCCTTCAATCTGATCGGCGACGCGTTGCGCGACATCCTCGATCCGACGCAAAGGGGCCGGGAATAATGGGGGGCCGGTCATGATCGCCTATCTCGGCCGCCGGCTGATCCAGTCGCTGCTCATCCTGCTTGGCGTCTCGCTGATCACTTTTGCGCTGCTCTACCTCTTGCCGGCCGACCCGGTGCGGCAGATCGCCGGCCGCAGTGCCACGCCGCAGACGGTGGAAAACATCCGCCAGCAACTCGGCCTCGACCAGCCTTTCGTGGTCCAGTACTGGCACTATCTGACGAAGCTACTCAGCGGCGATCTCGGCCGCTCCTACATCCAGCGCTCGGAGGTCACCGAACTCATCGTCTCGCGGCTGCCGGCCAGCCTGCTTTTGATGGTCGGCGCCATCCTTTGCGAATTGCTGATCGGGCTCTCGATGGGCCTGATCGCGGCCGTCAAGCGCGGCACCGCCACCGACCAGACGCTGATGGTCGCCTCCTTCGTCGGCGTCTCGGCGCCGCTATTCGTGGTTGGCCTGTTGCTGCTCTACGTCTTTGCCGTGCGGCTAAGCTGGTTTCCGATCGGCGGCTACGGCACATGGCGCCATCTGGTGCTGCCGTCGTTGACCATGGGCGTACTCGGCGCCGGCTGGTATGCGCGCATGATGCGCTCGTCGATGATAGACGTCCTGCGCCAGGATTATGTCCGCACGGCGCGGGCCAAGGGCCTGGCGCGCAGCGCCATCATATTCCGCCACGCACTGCCGAATGCCATCCTGCCGGTCATCGCCATGATCGGCATCGACATCGGCATCTTCATGGGCGGCATCGTCGTCGTCGAAAGCGTGTTCGGCTGGCCCGGCATCGGTCAGCTGGCGTGGCAGGCGATCCAGCGCGTCGACATTCCGATCATCATGGGCGTCACGCTGGTGTCGGCCTTCGCCATCGTGCTCGGCAATCTGCTCGCCGACATCATCGCGCCGTTCATCGATCCCCGCATCAAGCTCAGATGAAAATGAAACAGAGAAAGGGAACACAACAATGAAAAAGTTTCTCGCATCCACAGTCGCGGCATCCGCCTTGGCCCTCATGCTCGGCATGACAAGCGTCCGCGCCGAAGACACGGTCGATCCCAACGCCAAGCAAGGCGGCGCCATCACCATCACCTACAAGGACGATGTTGCGACCCTCGATCCGGCGATCGGCTATGACTGGCAGAACTGGTCGATGATCAAGAGCCTGTTCGAGGGGCTGATGGATTACGAGCCGGGCACCACCAATTTGAAGCCCGACCTCGCCGAAAGCTACGAGATTTCGCCCGACGGCCAGACCTTCACCTTCAAGCTGCGCCATGGCGTGAAATTCCACAATGGCCGCGAGATGACGGCCGACGACGTGAAATATTCGCTTGACCGCGTCACCAATCCGAAGACGCAGAGCCCCGGCGCTGGCTTCTTCGGCTCGATCAAGGGCTATGACGATGTCGCCGCCGGCAAGGCCGAAGGCCTTTCCGGCGTCACCGTCGTCGATCCCTACACGGTGAAGTTCGAGCTGACCCGGCCCGACGCCACCTTCCTGCATGTCATGGCCATCAATTTCGCCCATGTCGTGCCGAAGGAAGAGGTCGAGAAATATGGCGCCGATTTCGGCAAGCATCCGGTGGGCACCGGCGCCTTCAAGCTCGCCGAGTGGACACTCGGCCAACGCATCGTCTTCGAGCGCAATGCGGATTACTGGCACAAGGGCCTGCCGCATCTCGACAAGATCACCTTCGAGATCGGCCAGGAACCGATCGTGGCGCTGCTGCGCTTGCAGAAGGGCGAGATCGATGTGCCCGGCGACGGCATTCCGCCGGCAAAATTCCAGGAGGTGATGGCCGATCCCGAGCAGAAGGCGCGCGTCGTCGAAGGCGGTCAGCTGCACACCGGCTACGTCACCATGAACACTACCATGGCGCCGTTCGACAATGTGAAGGTGCGTCAGGCCGTCAACATGGCGCTCAACAAGGCGCGCATCATCCAGATCATCAACGGCCGCGCCGTGCCGGCCAACCAGCCGCTGCCGCCGTCGATGCCGGGCTACGACAAGGAATACAAAGGTTATCCCTATGACGTAGCCAAGGCCAAGGCGCTGCTGGCCGAGGCCGGTCATCCCGATGGTTTCGACACGCAGCTGTTCGCCATGAACACCGATCCCAACCCGCGCATTGCCCAGGCGATCCAGCAGGACCTGGCGGCCATCGGCATCAAGGCCAGCATCCAGTCGCTGGCGCAGGCCAATGTCATCGCCGCCGGCGGTGACAAGGCCGGCGCGCCGATGATCTGGTCGGGCGGCATGGCCTGGATCGCCGACTTCCCCGATCCGTCGAATTTCTACGGCCCGATCCTCGGCTGCGCCGGCGCGGTGCCGGGCGGCTGGAACTGGTCGTGGTACTGCAATAAGGACCTCGACGCCAAGGCGGCCGAGGCGGATTCTGTGGTCGACCCGGCAAAGGCCGGCGAACGCGACAAGATGTGGAGCGCCATCTACGACAAGGTGATGGAAGACGCGCCCTGGGCGCCGGTCTTCAACGAACAGCGCTTCACCATGAAATCCGCCCGAATGGGCGGCGCCGACAACCTCTATGTCGACCCGGTCCATATCCCGATCAACTATGACAATGTGTACGTAAAAGATGTGCAATAGCTGCGACTACACCATCCATGGGCGCCATCACCATTTCGGCTGGGACAATTCCTTTATCCCGGCCGAGCGGGTGGCGCCCGGCGCGACCATCGAGTTCCAGTGCCTCGATGCCGCCGGCGGCCAGCTGAACGCCGACAGCACGGTCGCCGAAATCGTCAAGCTCGACTTCGCCGGGGTCAACCCGGTGACCGGGCCGATCTTCGTCGAGGGCGCCGAGCCGGGTGACGCGCTCAAGGTGACGATCGAGATGTTCAAACCGTCCGGCTTCGGTTGGACGGCGAACATTCCCGGTTTCGGCCTGCTCGCCGACGACTTCACGGAACCGGCGCTGAACATCTGGAAATACGATGCAGCCGCGCTCGAACCGGCGCTGTTCGGGAAAAACGCGCGCGTGCCACTGAAGCCGTTCGCCGGCACCATCGGCAATGCGCCGGCTGAGATGGGGCTTCACTCGGTGGTGCCGCCACGGCGGGTCGGCGGCAATCTCGACATCCGCGATCTCGCTGCCGGCACGACGCTCTATCTGCCGGTTGAGGTGGCCGGCGCGCTGTTCTCGGTCGGCGATACGCACGCCGCACAAGGCGATGGCGAGGTCTGCGGCACGGCGATCGAGAGCCCGATGGACGTCGTGCTCAAGCTCGACCTTGTCAAGGACGCCAGGCTGAAGACGCCGCGCTTCACCACGCCGGGCCCGGTGACGCGCCATCTCGACGCCAAGGGTTACGAGGTGACGACGGGGATTGGGCCGGATCTGATGGCGGGCGCGAAGGAGGCGGTGGCGCAGATGGTCGATCTGCTCGCTGGGCGTTACCAGATCGATCCGGTCGAGGCCTATATGCTGGCCTCGGTGTGCGGGGACCTGCGCATCAGCGAGATCGTCGACATGCCGAACTGGGTGGTGTCGTTCTATTTTCCGCGTTGCGTGTTTGAATGACGGTACGTCGGCGCCGCACCCCCACCCCGCTGCTTCGCAGCGACCCTCCCCACAAGGGGGAGGGTAAAGCGCTGCCACCCTACCTCCCCCTTGTGGGGAGGTCGGACCGGAGGTCCGGGTGGGGGGCAGCGCCAAGGTTTGTGCGAATGGTGCGACGGAACCAATCCGTCGCAGGGCTCCACCCACAATGACCCTCGCCGACACCCCCGTCCTCTCCATCGCCAACCTCTCCGTCAGCGTGCGCGGCGAGGACGGCGAGCGCAATGTAGTCTCCAACCTGTCGCTGACGCTGGCGCGCGGTGAGACGCTTTGCATTGCCGGCGAATCCGGCTCCGGCAAGTCGATGACCGCGCTGGCGATCATGCAGCTTTTGCCGCAGCCGGCGGCGCGCATATCGTCAGGCATGATCCGTCTTCGGGATGGGAATCGGGGCGACACCGACCTAGCAACCCTCGACGAACGCCAGATGCGGCGCATTCGCGGCGACCGCATCGCCATGATCTTCCAGGAGCCGATGACCTCGCTCAACCCGGTTCTGTCGATCGGCCGGCAACTCACCGAATCAATCGAGGCGCATACCAGCCTGTCGTCGGCGCAAGCCCGCCGGCGCGCCATCGAGGCGTTGAAGGCGGTGCGCATTTCGGAGGCGGAAAGCCGGTTAAAGCAGTTTCCGCACGAACTCTCCGGCGGCATGCGCCAGCGGGTGATGATCGCCATGGCGCTGGCGCTCGAGCCCGACGTGCTGATCGCCGACGAACCGACGACGGCGCTCGACGTCACCGTGCAAGGCGAAGTGCTGGAGCTGTTGCGCGACCTGCAGCGCCAGCATGGCACCAGCGTCATCCTGATCACCCACGATATGGGCGTGGTTGCCGAAATGGCCGACCGGGTCATCGTCATGCGCGACGGCCGCATGGTCGAAGAAGGCACGACATCGGATATTTTTGCCCGCCCTCAGGCCGACTATACGCGCGAACTGCTGGCTGCCGTGCCGCGCATCGGCAGTGGTGTCGGTCGACAGAAATCCAGGGATGCGATTGACGTCTTGAAACCGGCCAAAGTCGCCGAGGTCAACGACCTGCATGTCCGCTTCGATCTGCGTGGCGGCATCTTTGGCCAGGTCACCCGCCGCGTCCACGCCGTCGAGGGCGTCAGCTTCTCGATCGCGCCCAACGAAACGCTCGCTCTGGTCGGCGAATCCGGCTGCGGCAAGTCGACCACCGCCAAGGCGCTGGCCGGACTGGCGCCGTATAGCGGCGACATCGTCATTGGCGGGCGCAATCTCTCCGGTCTTGGCCGCGACGAGCGCAAGGCGGTGCGCCGTGACGTCCAGATGATTTTCCAGGATCCCTTCGCTTCGCTCGATCCGCGCATGCGCGTCGGCGAGCTCGTCGCCGAGCCGCTGGTGATCCATGGCATCGCCTCCAAGGACGAGCGCCGGGAACGGGTCTCGGCGCTGTTCGAGCGCGTCGGCCTGTCGGCCGACCAGATGGAGCTTTACCCGCACGAATTCTCCGGTGGCCAGCGCCAGCGCGTCTGCATCGCCCGAGCGCTGGCGCTACGACCAAAACTGATCATCGCCGACGAAAGCGTCTCGGCGCTCGACGTCTCGGTGCAGGCGCGCGTGCTCGATCTCCTGAAGGAATTGCAGCGCGAATTCGGCGTCGCCTATCTCTTCATCTCGCACGACATGGCGGTGGTCGAGAACATTTCCGACCGCGTTGCCGTCATGTATCTCGGCCAGATCGTCGAGATGGGCACGCGCGACCAGGTGTTTTCCAACCCGCTCCATCCCTATACGAGGCGGCTGATCGAAGCGGTGCCGGTGCCCGATCCGGCGCAGCGCAGAACGCGCTTCGCGCGCCTCGACCAGGAAATCCCGAGCGCCACCCGCAGGATCGGGGAGGCGCCGCTGAAGCTGGCGCTGAACGATGTCGGCGGCGGCCATCTGGTTGCTGCGGAAAGCTGAGCCCGCACTGGCTGGCAGCTGTTCTTTTACTTTGTTGAGTACAACCAAGAACTGCCGTCTCGGGTTTACCGCGTCTTAGGTGGACGGCGGCCACTATACGGTCGGCGTTCTTGCCACGGGGAAAAATAGTGCTCAAGGCGGTTCTGCAGCTGCTGCCGGGTCGGTTCATGGATGTGCGCATGCGCGTATCCGCCGACTACGAGACGCGCGTCGTGGAGCGGCCCGGGCGCTGGATGAAGGCTGCCGAACTGGAGCAGCTGAGCAGCGATCTGCGGCTGGTAGCGTCCAAGACACTGAAGTTCGGCAGCCTGACCTATGGCGTGTTTTCCGGCGACCGCAGCCGGCTGGAACATTCCATCATCACCATTGTCTACCGGCGCAGCGACCGGCAGCCGATCGCCTTCAACTCGCTGGCGCTGATGGAGATATCGCTCGCCGGCAAGCCCTATGAAGTCTTGCACCTCGGTTTGGTCATGATCGATCCCGACGAGCGCAGCCGCGGGCTGAGCTGGATCCTCTACGGCCTGACCTGCTTCCTGATGTTTTTGCGCAATCAACTGCGGCCGATCTGGATTTCCAATGTCACCCAGGTACCCGCTGTCGTCGGCATGGTCGCGGAGGCGTTCAGCAATGTGTTCCCAGGACCGCATGCCGGCGCGCGCCGCTCGCTTACCCATGTGCTTCTGGCGCGGCAGATCATGGCGCGCCATCGCCATGTCTTCGGTGTCGGCCCCGAAGCTGGTTTCGACGAAGAGCGCTTCGTCATCACCAACGCCTATACGGGCGGCTCGGACGATCTGAAGAAGACCTTCGACGAGGCGGCCAAGCACCGCGTCGAGACCTTTAACGAGTTCTGCCGCAAGGAACTCGACTACACGCGCGGCGATGATGTGCTGCAGATCGGACAGATGAGCTTTCAGTCGGCGCGCACCTATCTCGCCGACGCGGTTCCGCGCGGCTCGCTTGCCGCCCTTGCGGTAGCAGGTGCGGCGGCCACGCTGCAGCGGCTGGTTTTGCCGGTGGTACACTGGGCGGATAGCAGCCGCCAATGGAATGTGCTGAGACCATGGACACGCTGATGGCTTCATCCGTGATGATGCCTGGGTGTGAGCTGATGGGCGCTGACCGATGAACCTCGACGACACGCTCGTGGCCGACACCATCACCTCGCTGGCGGCGCTGTTCGGGCTGCTGATCGTGATATCGGTCGTCGGCGGGCGCGACACCGGCGATCCGCTGTCGCGGCGTTTTCTGTTCGGTTTGCGGGTGCTGACGGTTCTGCTCGCCTGCCGCATCCTCGACTGGACTACCGGCCTCGCACTCTTCCGCTTCGTCACCATCGCGGCGGCGGGCCTGCTGCCGCTGGCCGCACTGCTGCTGACCGAGGGGCTGTTGCGCCGGCATGCGCCGTTTGCGCTAAAGTTCTTTGCCGCCGGCGGCGCCCTGCTGTTTCTACTGCTGGCGCCGATCCCGGAACGCTTTGCCGAGCCATGGCGGATGGCGGTACTACTTGCCTTCCAGTTCGGAGGTTTTCTCGCCATCGGCTGGCTGGTGATGACGCGCGATCGCGACAGCCTGTCGGCGGCCGAAAACCGCACGGTCGAGCGCATGGCGCTGTCGCTGCTGTTGATCATTCCGTTCATAGTCACCGACTACCGGCCCGGCCTGTTCGAAGTGCCGGTTCGGCTTGGCGGCATCGCCATCCTGTTCCTGTGTTGGCTGACGATCGGCCTTGGACGCGCGAGCCTCGGCCATCGCGACACGATCGGCGCCTTTACCGTGATTACGCTGAGCTCGGTTTTCGCCGGGCTGGCGCTGGGCGGCATCGACGATCTCGGCTGGCGCGGCAGTGTGCAGGGCGTGGTGATCGTGCTGTCGGCGACGCTGCTGGCAGTCATCTACAATGACAGCGTCAGCCTCACCGCGGAGAAGCGCCGCGACTCGTTGCTGAAGCATATGGCCGAGGGCGACCTCACCGATTCGGCGCGCTTCCTGCGCGGCCTGCAGAGCCATATTCTTGTCGACGGTGCGCTGATCCTGCCGGCAGCCGACCTCGGTGATTTCGACCTGAAGGTGCTGGCCCGTGCACTAGAGCAGGAGCCCGTGCGCTCGCTCGCCGATACGCAGCCGGGGGCGCCAGTCGACCAGGATATACGCGAGCAGCTGGCCTGGCTGTTCGAGAAATTTGAGGCGACCCATGTGCTGCTGGCGACGCTCGAGCCGTTGACCGTGGTGGCGCTCAACATGCCGGCGCTGGCATCGTCGCCGGGCGTGGAAATGGAGCTGCGGGCAGTGCAGCGCATGGCGATGCTGATCTCGCAGCGGCATGCGAAGGGTTGATCATACTGAACGGGCCGGCTCTTGCGTCGGCCCGTTGCCGTAGCCGGGTCAGGCGGCCTTGGTCTTCAAGGCCTCTTCGTCGCGCACCATTTTTGTCACGGCCGCGAAGTCGAGCTTGCCGGAGCCAAGGACCGGTACCTTTGAGACCACCCGCACTTCGGCCGGGACCATCAGGTCCATGGCGCCGTTGGCCTTGGCGTAGGCGAGGAATTCCGCTCGTGTGGCGCCGGATGCCTCAGTGATGAGGATCAGCTTTTCGCCCTTGCGCGCGTCGGGCACCGTGGCGACCGCCGACAGCGAGCCCTTCCACAATTCGCCGGCCAGCGCTTCGACAGCGGCGAGCGAGATCATCTCGCCGCCGATCTTGGCGAAGCGCTTGGCGCGGCCGCGAATGGTGATGAAGCCGCCTTCGTCGATAGCGACGACGTCGCCCGTATCATGCCAGCCGTCCTCCAGCGGTTCGAGCACGCCGGGCTTCTCGGCCCGGAGATAACCGGCCATGACATTGGGGCCGCGCACGAACAGCCGGCCGCCTTCGTCGACGCCGGGGACCGGATCGAGGCGGTATTCCATGCCGGGCATGATCTTGCCGACGGTTCCAGAGCGATTGTACATCGGCGTGTTGATGGAGATCACCGGCGCCGTCTCGGTGACGCCGTAGCCCTCGAGGATGCGTAGGCCGAACTTCTCCATATAGGTCATGCGCGTCGCTGTCTTGACCGGTTCCGCGCCGGCAAAACAATAGCGTATCGAGCGGAAGTCGTAGGGGTGCGCGGTGCGGGCATAGCCGGAGAGGAAGGTGTCGGTGCCGAAGATGATCGTCGCGTTCGAGCCGTAGATCAGTTCCGGCACGAGGCGGTAGTGCAGCGGCGAGGGGTAGAAATAGACCGGCACGCCGGAGATCAACGGCAGCACCGTGCCCGCGGTCATGCCGAAGGAGTGGAAGATCGGCAGCACGTTGAACACCTTGTCGCCCGAATGGAAGTCGATACGCGACGCCGCCTGGGCGGCGTTGGCCAGGATGTTGCGGTGGGTCAGAACGACGCCCTTCGGCGTGCCTTCCGAACCCGAGGTGAACAGGATCACCGCCGCATCGCCGGGCTTGCGTTTCGCGCGCGGCGTCGACTTGCGCAGCAAGCCGAGCAGCTTATCCTTGAGACTGATGGTCTTTCTGAGATCGTCGAGCCACACGATGTCGACCGAGCGACCGAGTTCCTCGACTACAGCGCCGAGCTTTGCCTGTTCGACGAACGCGCGGGACGTCAGCACGGTGCGGACTTCGGCGGCCTTGCAGGCGGACAGAATATTGGCGGCACCTGCGGTGAAGTTCATCATCGCCGGAACCTTGCCGGCGGACATGACGCCGAGCAGCGTCGCGCAAGAGCCGTTGGCGTTGGGCAGCATGATGCCCAGCGTCTGCTGGTCGGCATAAAGGTTCTGGAACTTCTCACCAAGCACGGCGGCAGCCGTGAGCAGCTTGCTGTAGCTGAGAGAACCGGTGACCGGATCCTGAACTGCGAGCTGTTTCATGCCGCGTTCGTTCGCCGTCTCCATGATCTTTTCCAGTACGGTCTTGTCGATGTCCTGGGTGCGGAAAACGAGATCCGACATCACCTGGTAGAGCGCGGAACCCGCCGCGGCGCGGCGCTTGCGGCCCTTCAGCTCTTGCGGCACCTCGAGCTTGACCGGTTCCAGAATGGTCACCTTGACCTTCGGGAACAGGCGGCGGCGCACATGCTGCGAGCTCAGCCGCGAGAAGTAGGTCTTCTCCAGCCCGTCGATGCGCACCGGCACAACCATCGAGCCGGTCTTGTCGGCAACCATGGCGGCGCCGTCATAGACCTTCATCAGGCCGCCGGTCACCGTGATGCGTCCCTCCGGGAAGATCACCAGCGGATCGCCGCCCTGCACGATCTTGATCAGCGTGCGGGTCGACATCGGCTTGGCCGGGTTGAGCGGCAAAGCGCGGGCAAGTTTCATGAACGGCTTCATCCACCAGGCCTGGGCAATGGTGTAGTCGATGGCGAAGACCGGCTCCTCATCGGTCAGCGTCAAGGCGAGCGGACCGTCGAGGAAGCTGACATGGTTGAGCGCCAGGATCGGCGCCTTGCCGGCCGCCTTGAGGTTTTCCATGCCCTCGACTTCGAGGCGCAGGAAAGCGCGGAACAGGATGGAGACGAAGTCACGGAAGGGGTTCGTCGGCAAATATTTCAGCATCAGCCAGGCGGCAATCGCATTGGCCGCGGCGAGGCCGAACAGGATGCCGCCGGTCGAGACCTTCGTCTGGATCAGGGCCATGATGATGCCGCCGCCAGTCATGAAGCCGGCATTGACGATACTGACGGCGGCGACGACCCGGGCGCGCCGCGCTTCGGGCGACCAGGCCTGCACGGCGGCGAAGGTCGGCACCACCAGGAAAGCGGCTGCAATGGCCATGCCGGCGAGGTCGATGGCGACGCGGATCGTGTTTGGGCCGGCGAAGAATGCGCCAAGGGTTTCCGCCTGGGGCGACGGCGTCATGCCGGAGATGGTCCAGGCGAGATGCAGGCCGAACAGGGCGAGCAGCGCCGTGCCGACCGGTGCCGGCAACAGCACGATGCGGCCCTGCGACATCCAGGCGGCGATGGCCGAACCGATGGCGATCGAGACGGCGAACACGGCGAGGTAGACGGTGACGGCCATTTCGTTGCCGCCGAGCGAATCCTTGATCAGCACCGGCAGGAGCGAGAGCACGATGGCGCCGATCAGCCAGAACCAAGACGTCATCAGGCCGGCGCGCCAGATGCGCGTGTCGGTGCGCAATTCGGTGACCTGGCGCCAGGTCGAGCGGAAGATGTTCTTGTCGATGACAAGGTCGGGCGCCGCCGAACCGGTGGACGGGATATAGCGGCTGACGAGCCAGCAACCGACGGCGAGCGCCATCATGATCGGTCCGAACACCGCGACGCCGATACCATCGGCGGAAACGACGCCGCCGGCTATGGTGCCGCCGAGAATCGCGGCAAACGTGGCTGACTCGATCCAGGCGTTGGCCTTGGGCAGTTCCTTGCGTTCGAGGTGATCGGGCAGGATTCCGTATTTGATCGGTCCGAACAGCGCCGAGATGATGCCGAACATCAACAGCGCCGTCATCAGCACGGGAATGGACGACAGGGCGATGCCGACGACGGAGACACCCGCCGCGGCGATCTCGGCGAATTTCAGACGCTTGGCTATGAGAGCCTTGTCGAAGCGGTCGGCGAGCTCGCCGCCGAGCGCCGACAGGAGCAGGAAGGGGGCCATGAAGACGGCGCCCGCCAAGGTGACCAGTGATGCCGCCTGGTCCGCCGCCAGCGTGAACAGAATAAGGAACACCAGCGTGTTCTTGAGGAAATTGTCGTTGAAGGCGGACAGGAACTGCGTCCAGAACAAGGGCGCAAAGCGCCTGGACGTCATCAGATGAGCTGTCGGTCGGTTGATCGGGGCGATTTCCATAGCGGCGACTTCCATTGGGCAAGACCGATTAAAATCCTGGCTGGATTGATCAGCGGTCTTGCGCGTTGAGCCTTGTTTAGCGGGAACCCGGTTACACTTCGTTACTGCGGCTGACTTCCATCAGCAACTTCTCGGTCTTGGCGTCTTCCAGCCGGTTGATGAAGCGGCTTGCCTCTTCCGAGTCGCGCAGTGTCTTGGTGATGGTGATCGAGGTGTGCACGAGCATGATGGCGGCCATGGCATAAAACCCCTTGGCGGCGAAGCTCGCCTCCATGAAGTAGATGCCGCCGGCCATCATTGTGGCGGCAACGGCGAAACTGGCCATGGTGAAGGTCTTCCAGGCGCTTGAGTCCTTGGGGGAATAGGTGTTCGGGGTCATCGATATGGTCCTTTCGTTTCAAGGTTAGGTTGGTTGGGCGTGGGTCTGTTTCAGGCTGGATACAATCAGGCTGGATACCATCAGGCCGGATACAATCAGACTGGATAACAATCAGGCCGGCTTGGTCATGGTCTTCGTGAGCCGTTCGAGCACGGCGTCGGCGCTGCTTCTCAGCGGCGCGCCGCAGCCGGCGGCCGCAAGCTTCTCTGAGACCGCGGCAGGATCGCCCGACTGTTCCATCTCGGCCATGGCGGCCGCGGTGGCGTCGATCTGCTTTTGCCTGGTGCGCAGGCGCAGCAGCGTCTCCTCGGCGTCCCTGAGCGCCGACAGGCTGGAGCCGGGCGCGCTTTCTCGCAGGCGCTGGGTCGAGTCGACCGCGGCAACGATGCGCTGGCCGCGCTGCAATTCGCGCAGGCGCATTTCGGAGACGCGGATAATCCGCTTGAGACGCTCGATCTCGGTGCCGAAGCTTTTCTGCGCCTCGGCGGAGGCGTCGCGTTCGGCTTCCAGCATGGCGATGGTTTCGGCGGCTTCGCGGGCCAGTTCATTCTGTCCCTGCTCGATCGCGGCGATCGTGCGCTTCTCCAAATCGTCGATGCGGAGGACAAGCTTCTTGAACTGCGCGACTTCCTGTTCGTTCTGGGCGATGGCAATTGCAACCGCCCGGCGGGCGGCCGCGATAGCGTCGGCGCAATCGCGGATCTGCTGGCGCAGGATTATCAGCGCGTTGCGGTCGACGACCGCCTCGGCGGCTTCGTAGCTTCGGCCGCGAACGAGAGCAAAAAACTGTTTCAACATTTCCGTTTCTCCTCTATGAACGTTGTTCATGAGGCAAAGTAGCACATTGTGAACGGCGTTCAAGGAGAAAATGAACGGTGTTCATAATTGCGCATAAGAGAAGGTTAATGACCGCAAAACGGGACGCCAAACGCGAGGACCTCAAAGGCAGGCTGATCGAGGCCGCGCAAGCGCGCATCCAGTCCTCGGGGCTCGCCGGTCTGCGTGCGCGCGACATCACGGCCGATGCCGGCTGCGCGCTGGGCGCGCTCTACACCGCCTTCGCAGACCTCGACGAGCTCATCCTGCACGTCAATTCGATCACACTGGCCAGGCTGGGGGCGGCCCTGCAGCAAGAGGCGACCGGCGTCGCCGAGCCTAGGGCAAGGCTGAAGGCGCTGGCCGAGGCCTATCTCGGCTTCGCCCGCGACAATCGCATGGCGTGGAAGGCGCTGTTCGAGCACCGTATGGCGCCAGGCGTGGCGGTGCCCGAATGGCATCTGGCCGAACATGCGGTGCTGATCCAGCATCTGGTCGAGCCGCTGGCGGCGCTGCTCCCGGCGGCGGCAACGCCGGAGCTTTTGGCCCGCGCGCGCACGCTGTTCTCCGCCGTGCATGGGATCGTCGCCATCTCGCTCGAAGACCGTTTCATTGGCCTGGCGTCCACCGACCTCGAAAGTGAGCTGCTGGGTTTCGTCGACACGCTGGTGAGCGGGCTGGAGACGGAAAGGGAATGAACTGCTGCGATCGGCTCTTGCCTCACGGCACTCTGCCCTTATGAAGATCGTGGCGGGGACTGGCCGGTTGATCCAGGCCGGCTGAGACTGTTGGGGGATACCCGGTGACAATCGATCAGGACCGCCGGTTTCGGCCCGAAATACAGGGGTTGCGCGGACTGGCCGTCGCTCTTGTCGTGGTCTATCACATATGGCCGGCTGTGCTGCCTGGCGGATATGTCGGCGTCGACGTCTTTTTCGTCATCTCTGGCTATCTGATCACCGGCCTGCTGGCACAGATGGCGCTGCGCGACGGTCGCGTCTCACTGATCGAATTCTACTCGCGACGGGTGCGACGGTTGTTGCCGGCAGCAACCCTGGTGCTGCTGGTCGCATTGCTGGGCACGCTGCTTTTCATCTCAAAGGCGCGCTGGGAGGAAATAGGCAACCAGATCGTGGCGAGCGCTCTTTATGTCGAGAACTGGCGGCTGGCCTCGATTGCGGTCAGCTATCTCGAGGCCGACACCTTGCCGAGCCCGGTGCAACATTACTGGTCGCTTTCCATCGAAGAGCAGTTCTACATCGTCTGGCCGGTGCTCATGATCGGCGTGATCTGGCTGGCGCGCCGCCGTGACCTTCCGCTGCGAGCCTGCCTGATCGGGGCGATGTCGCTCATTTTCGCGGCATCGCTTGTCGCCTCTGTCGTTTTGACGGCAACGGATCCGGCCCAGGCCTATTTCGTCAGCCATACCCGCCTGTGGGAATTGGCGTTGGGTGGTCTGCTGGTGCTGACCGAACACCGGTTTCGACTGGCGGCACTCACTAGACAGTGGCTGGCGATTGCCGGCATCCTGGGCATCGTTTCGTCCGCCTTGCTGTTTTCCGCTGCAACTCCATTTCCCGGTGTCAGTGCGTTGTTGCCGACCTTGGCCACCGTGCTTGTCATCCTGGCTGGCGAGGTTGAAGTCGGCCGGTTTCGTGGGCTCGATTCCTTGCTACTTCGTTTCATCGGCGATCGCTCCTACTCGGTCTATCTATGGCATTGGCCGCTGATCACCATCTTCCAGGCGCAGGGTCATTCGCTGACCCTTGCCGGCGGTTTCGGCCTGATTGCGGCGACCCTGCTTCTATCGGATCTGTCCTATCGATATGTTGAGCAGCGCTACCGGCAAGCTCGGGGCGGCGCCTGGTGGAAGCCGCTGGGATACGGCACCGCGGCGGTTCTCACATGCGTGGCCGCATCCGGCAGCCTGCTGCTCTTTCTGAAGACCGAACGCATCGACACCGCGCTGATCGGCACGCCTTCCTACCCTGGGCCCGCCGCTCTCGTCTCCGGCGCCGTGGTCCCGGACGGTGTGAACCTTCTGCCGCCGCTGGCCCGGCTGAGGCGGGACGTGCCGGTCGTGTATGCAAGGAAGTGCCACCAGGAGGAAAGCTCGGAGCCCAAACGATGCTCTCTAGGCGATCCCACGGGTGCGAAAACAATGGTTCTGGTGGGAGATTCTCATGCAGCCCAGTGGGTGCCGGCACTGGACAAGATCTCAAAGGACCGCAACTTCAAACTGGTTACCTTTACAAAATCCGCCTGCCCATTCACCCGCGTGGCCATCACGGCGGATGGCAAACCCAACGTCTTATGCGCGCAGTGGCACGAAAAGGTGCTGGCCGAGATCCTAAAGCTGAAACCGGATCTGATCTTCACCAGCCAGTCCAATTACGGAGCGGTTCAGCAAGACGTGATGATCGAGGGGCTGCGAAGTCTCTGGGGCGGGCTGACGGACGCCGGCTCGCAAATCGTTGCCATCCGCAACACGCCCTATATGAAATTCGACCCGGGCGAATGCCTGAGTTCGACGCCAACGAAATGCGTCACCAAACTGAGCGATATTGAGCGGAGCAACGTGTTGGCGCTGGCCGCGGAGGGACAGAAAAATGTGCGCGCTATCGATATGGTCGATGCGATTTGCGGGCCGCAACTATGCCCGGCAGTTGTCGGCAACATCATCGTCTGGCGGGACAGTCATCATCTGACCGCCAGCTACTCGCTTGCCCTGGCGCCCTATCTCGCAGCGAAGACGGGGCTTTGACGAGACGTCTCGGAAGTCAGATGTGTCGACAGGCAGGAAAAATCCGCTGGTGGAGCTGAGGAGGATCGAACTCCTGACCTCGTCATTGCGAACGACGCGCTCTCCCAGCTGAGCTACAGCCCCGTCCAGCGGATGGCGCATTTATCGAAGGCTGCGGTTTCCTGTCAAGACGAAACGGCTCACCAAGATAGCGGCATGGCGCACTTGGGAAAGCGGGTCTTGCCGGTTCCGGATGCAGTGGCTACATGTCGTGCGTTCGCAAGGAGCTACTGATGGTCGCCGTCTTTTACACGCTGCATGCCGCACTAAGTATCTATTGGTGGATCATAATCGGCGCGGCCATCTTCTCGTGGCTTTACGCCTTCAACGTCGTCAATTCACGCAATCAGCTCGTCAACTCCATCGGTACCACGCTCTATCGACTGACCGAGCCGGCTTTGCGACCGATTCGCCGCCTTCTGCCCGACCTCGGCGGTGTAGACATTTCACCAATCATTCTGCTTTTGGCGCTGACATTTATCAGCATGTTCTTGAACTACACCGTTCAGCCGATGTTCGGCATCGGGCCGATGTGACCTCTGCCACCAGCTTGCCGTACCGTCTGCGCGAGGACGGCATCGACCTGTTCGTGCGGCTGACGCCCAAGGCAGCGGTGGACAGGCTCGAAGGCGCGGAGACGGCGGCCGACGGGCGCTGCCACCTAAAAGCCCGCGTGCGCGCCGTGCCGGAGAATGGCGCCGCCAATCAAGCATTGCAAAGACTTGTCGCCAAGGCGCTGGGAGTTCCCGCATCGGCGGTGTCGGTCGTTGCTGGCGCTACCGCTCGCTTGAAGACGCTACGCGTGAATGGCGATCCGGCGGCGCTGGTGACGAGCATCAAAGCGCTCGGCCGTTAGTCCTCAATCCCCCAGCGGCAACTTTGGATCGTCGACCTTCAGCGTGTTCACGCTCTGCTTGATGCGGCGCAGGTTTTCGAGAACCCTGGGTCCGCGCGTCTCGGCCACGGAGGTGACGATCATGTCGATGATCGACAGCAGAGCATAGCGCGACGAGGTCGGCTTGTAGATGTTGCCGTCCTCCAGCGACTGGAACTGGATGACGGTATCGGCGGCCTTGGCGAGCGCTGATTCCGGCGGGGTTACGGCGATGGTGGTGGCGCCATATTGCTGGGCCACCTGCACGGCGTCGATGACCGATCGCGCATAGCCGGACACCGAGAACGCGATCAACGTCGTCTCCGACGTAGCGACCGCGGCATACATGCGCTGCAATTGCCCGTCGATCTGCGCCAGCACCGGCACGCCCAGCCGAAACAGCCGGTTCTGCATCTCGGTCGCCATCATCGAGGAAATGCCGCCGGAGCCGATGCACAGCACATTGCCCGAACTGACGATGCGCGCGGCCACGCCCACCAGCGTCTTCATGTCGAGGTTTTCGCTGGCGCGCTGGATTGCGGCGATTGCCGCTTCGGTGATGGCCGACGCAATGCGCTGCTCGCGCGCGTCGCGGTTCAGCGGTTCGGGCGATAGATACTGGCCGCCAATGGCGATCGCCTGCGCCAGGTAGAATTTGAAATCGCGCAGACCCTCGCAGCCGAGATTGCGGCAGAAACGGGTGACCGTCGGCTCGCTGACGCCGACGCGCGCGGCAATTTCCGAGATTGCCGCCTTGGAGGCGAAGTCGAGATCGGTCAGCACGAGGCCGGCCAGGCGGCGGTCCGATTTGGTGCCGTCCTGCGACATCAGCTGCAGGCGCGTGATGATGTCGGCCGGCGTTTTCATTTCTGGGTTGTCGTCTTCATCGTGGTGTTTTCGTTTTCATGCCGGCGCTCTCATAGCGGCAGGCCTGTCGCCGTGTCGAACAGATGGATGTTTGCAGGCGCGACCGAGACCGGCAGCATTTCACCCGGCTTGACCTGTATCCGATCGCGGAACACGGCGCGCACCGTGTCAGCGCCGATGGCGCCATAGACATGGGTTTCCGAGCCGGTCGGCTCGACGACATCGACCTTGATCGCCATCGCGTCGACAGCCTCGCCGATGACGAAGTGTTCGGGCCGTATGCCGGCCTCGACCGTGCTGCCAGCCGGCACCGTCTTGCTGCCGAGCGCCAGTCGCCCTCCGCCGGCCGATTCGAACCAGCTTTTATCGGGCGTCGTCTTCAGGGCGCCGGAGACAAAACTCATCGACGGCGAGCCGATGAAGGAGGCGACGAATTTGTTGGCGGGACGGTCGTAGAGCTCCAGCGGTGCGCCGACCTGCTGGATCTTGCCGCGGTCCATCACCACGATGCGGTCGGCCATGGTCATGGCCTCGATCTGGTCGTGGGTGACATAGACGATGGTCGATTTCAGCCGCTGGTGCAGCGCCTTGATCTCGGTGCGCATCTGCACGCGCAATTGCGCGTCGAGATTGCTGAGCGGCTCGTCGAACAGGAACACCGAGGGTTCGCGCACGATGGCGCGGCCCATTGCGACGCGCTGGCGCTGGCCGCCCGACAGTTCCCGGGGATAGCGGTCGAGATAGGAGAACAGGTTGAGGACGCCAGAGGCCTTTTTCACCTTGGCGTCGATTGCCGTGCGGCTTTCGCCGCGGATCTTTGGGCCAAAGCCGATATTGTCGGCCGCTTTCAGGTGCGGAAACAGCGCATAGGACTGGAAGACCATCGCGATGTTACGCTGCTGTGGCGGCAAATCGTTGGCGCGCACGCCGCCGATCAAGAGGTCGCCTGCGGTGATCGGCTCCAGCCCGGCCAGCATGCGCAGCAAGGTCGACTTGCCGCAGCCGGAAGGGCCGACCAGCACGACGAACTCGCCGCTCTTGATGTCGAGGCTGATGTTTTCGAGGATCTTGTGGCGTCCGAAGGATTTCGACAGGTCGCGGAACTCGACATCGGTCATGGTCAGGCTCCCAATATGTCGTCGATGAAGGGCAGGAAGCCGGCGGTCAGTCCGGCGTCGACCGGCACCACCGCGCCGGTTATCCCCGATGCGCGATCCGAAACAAGGAAGGCCACCGCTTCGGCCACTTCCGTGGCGTCGACGATGCGGCCGAGCGGATAGAGCCGCTTGAGCTTGCCGAGAACATCCGGGTTCTTGGCCAGCCGATGGTCCCATGCGGCGGTGCGGATCGAGCCGGGGCAGACGACATTGGCGCGCAGCCCGTTGCGGCCGAGTTCCACAGCGATCGCTTTGGCATAGGCATTGATGCCGGCCTTGGCTGCGGCATAGGCCGGGTTGCCGAAGTGGGCGATGGCGTTGACGGAAGAGATGAAGACGACGCTGCCCGAACCGCGCGCGGCCATCGCCTTGATCAGTGGATCGGCGAACAGCATCACCCCGGTCAGATTGAGGTCGAGCTCGTGCTCAATCTTATCGGGTGTCAATGCGGCAAGCGTCTCTGCGCGCGTCCAGCCGGCATTGTTGAT
Organism: Mesorhizobium sp. LNJC391B00; assembly: GCF_000502535.1. Taxonomy (NCBI): domain Bacteria; kingdom Pseudomonadati; phylum Pseudomonadota; class Alphaproteobacteria; order Hyphomicrobiales; family Phyllobacteriaceae; genus Mesorhizobium; species Mesorhizobium sp. LNJC391B00. Next base: position 203,096 of record NZ_AYWI01000004.1, on the reverse strand, counting down.
CAGCATGTCGGGAACGCCATCTTTCTCAAGGATCGCTGGTATCGCCGCCTCGATGGAAGCCCGGTCGAGGAGGTCGAAGGCGTGACGCGACGCCAGGTGTGGGCTGCGCAACGCATCTTGCGACTGGTCGCAGCCGACGACCCGCGCGCCTCGTTCGGCCAGCAGCGCCACAATAGCCGAGCCGAGCCCGCCGCCGGCGCCGGTCACCAGCACGGTCTTGCCCGCGAATTCGGCCGTTGAAACCACCCTGCGCGCCTCCCTGGGATCCACGATAGTCGGAAAACGCTATTTTAGGAAATGTAATTAAGCAACATGATAAATCCGCTTGCACGGCGTGAAATGAGGGATAATGTAGGAAAGTCACATAAAGCCTTGGCCGCCTGAAAGCCGCAAGAGCGCAGGCGCCAATCAAATGGGAGAGATCGAATGAAGCTTGCAAAATGGACTGTCGGCCTGATGGCCGGAATGAGCCTGCTCGCCCTGGCATCCCAAGCAGATGCCGGCGAGGTGCGCGTAACCGTCGCCGAATACAGCGCCAAGACCGGCCCGTATTTCGAAGCGGTGAAAAAGGAATTCGAGGCAGCCAACCCGGGTATCACCGTCAAGTTCGAAGTTGTGCCGTGGGACGTGCTGCTACAGAAGCTGACCACCGACATCACCGCCGGCACCAATGCCGACCTGTCGATCATCGGCACCCGCTGGCTGATCGATTTCGTCCAGCAGGATGTCGCCGAGCCGCTCGACGCCTACATCAAGCCAGACTTCAAGGACCGCTTCATCGACACCTTCCTGTCGCCGTCGATCATGGAGGGCAAGACCTATGGCCTGCCGATCGCGGCTTCGGCGCGCGCCATGTACTACAACAAGGAATTGTTCGAGAAGGCCGGAATCGCCAACCCGCCGGCAACCTGGACCGAGTTGCAGGAGGATGCGCGCAAGATCAAGGCGCTGGGCACCGGCACGTTCGGCTTCGGCCTGCAGGGCAAGGAGATCGAGACCGACGTCTATTACTACTATGCGATGTGGTCGCAAGGCACCGAGATTCTCAACAAGGATGGCACGTCGGGCCTCGGCACGCCGGGCGCGCTCGAAGCCGCCAAGCTCTACAAGTCGATGATCGACGAAGGCCTGACGGAACCCGGCGTCACCTCCAACAACCGCGAGGACGTCCAGAACCTGTTCAAGCAGGGCAAGGTCGGCATGATGATCACCGCGCCCTTCCTGTCCAACCAGATCAAGGACGAGGCGCCGAACCTGAAATACGGCGTGGCCGCTATCCCCGCCGGACCGACCGGCGCGCGCGGCACGTACGGCGTCACCGATTCCATCATCATGTTCAAGAATTCCAAGAACAAGGATGAGGCCTGGAAGCTGCTCGACTTCCTGTTCACCACCGAACAGCGCGCCAAGTTCACGCAAGGGGAAGGCTTCCTGCCGGTGAACAAGGAAGAGGCCAAGATGGACTATTACGTCAACAATGCCGATCTGGCAGCGTTCACCGCGCTGCTGCCCGACGCCCGCTTTGCGCCGGTCATCCCCGGCTGGGAAGAAGTCGCCCAGATCACCTCGGATGCCATGCAGAAGATCTATCTCGGCGGCGACCCCGAGGCAGGCTTGAAGGAAGCGGCTGCCAAGGCCAACGCCGTGATCAAGAAATAGGGCGTATCTCCCTGCGCCCGGCGCGCCCCTGAGATCGGGGCGCGCCACACTTTCCTCTCCCTCCGGAGGGGGGAGAGGTGGCTCGGCGAAGCCGAGACGAGTGGGGGAACCACCTGGCAACCGCCGCGAACGGACATAGGAAGGGCAATAGGGGCAAACATCACCTCGCCTTGCGCCCCAAGGGTCGACATCCACTCCGTCGACCCCCACTCCGTCGAGCTTCGCTCGACACCTCTCCCCCGATCAACGGGGGAGAGGAAGGGCTCCCTTCCGCAACCGCTGCGGAGGATGGGCAGGCAGGTGAGGGGCAGCGCAAACGTCCGCAGGAGATTCAAACCCTGAAGCGCTGCCTTAGACCGATATGCGAGATTGATCCGAGCTGGCGCGCCAGCGCCACTTATGTCCAACACGGTACGAATCCGGCCGATGCAAAATCGTTACCTGCCCTATTTATTGACCTTGCCCAGCCTGTTTCTAGCCGCAGTCGTCATCTTCTGGCCGGTCTGGGACCTGATCCAGATATCGACGCATGATGTCAGCCGTTTTGGGCAGCTGCGGGACTTCAACGATTTCGCCAATTATTCCGCCTTCCTCGCCGATCCCGATTTCCTGGCGGCACTCTGGCGCACCGGCCTGTGGACCGTGCTGGTGGTCGGCGGCGCGCTGCTGTTGTCCGTCCCCGTGGCGATGATCCTCAATACCGATTTCTACGGCCGCGGCATTGCCCGCGTCATCATCATGCTGCCCTGGGCGGTGTCGCTGACGATGACGGCGGTGGTCTGGCGCTGGGCGCTCAACGGCGAAAGCGGCATGCTGAACTCGGCACTGATGGGGCTTGGTCTGATCCATGAGAACATCCAGTGGCTGGCGCGCGCCGAGACCGCCTTTCCGATGCAGGTGCTGATCGGCATATTGGTGACGGTGCCGTTCACCACCACGATCTTCCTCGGCGGCCTGTCATCAATCCCGGACGACCTATACGAGGCGGCCGCCCTGGAAGGGGCGACGCCGATGCAGCAGTTCCGCGAGATCACCTTTCCGCTGCTGAAGCCGTTCATCAACATCGCCATCGTCCTCAACACCATCTACGTCTTCAATTCCTTCCCGATCATCTGGGTGATGACGCAGGGCGGGCCGGCCAACTCGACCGACATATTGGTCACCCACCTCTACAAACTGGCCTTCCGCATCGGCAAACTGGGGGAAGCATCGGCGGTGTCGCTGCTGATGTTCGCCATCCTTTTGACCTTCACCATGATCTATGTGCGCCTCGCCATGCGGGAGCAACGCGCATGAGGCCCAAGCTGAAGCGCACGATCATTGCCTGGCTGCTGCTTTCGCCGCTGCTCGTGGCGACGATCTTCCCCTTCGCGGTGATGTTTTTGACCGCGGTCAAGCCGCGGCAGGAGGTGCTGTCGCCGACCTGGTGGCCAAGCGAGTTTCGCTGGTCGAATTTTGCTGACATGTGGGTGGCGACGGGATTCGGCCAGGCGTTGGCCAATTCGCTCTATGTCTCGGTCATCGCCACCGTCGGCGCTATCCTGATCTCGGTGCCGGCTGCCTACGCCATGTCGCGGTTTCGCTTTGCCGGCTACGGGGCCTTCCGCCAGTTCCTGCTGATCTCGCAGATGATCTCGCCGATCGTGCTGGTGCTCGGCCTGTTCCGGCTGATGGCGGCCTGGGGTCTGATCGAATCCACGACCGCGCTCGGCGTCATCTACATGGCTTTCAACGTCGCCTTCACCGTGTGGATGCTGCAGAGTTATTTCGACACCATCCCGCGCGATCTCGAGGAAGCAGCGTGGATGGAAGGCGCCGGCCGATGGCTGACCTTGCGAAAAGTGTTTCTGCCGCTTTGCCTGCCGGCAATCGCGGTTACCGCCATCTTCACCTTCATCAACGCATGGAATGAGTTCGTCGTCGCGCTCACAATGCTGCGCAGCCAGGAAAGTTACACGCTACCGATCCAGGTGTTCTCGCTGGTCGCCGGCCGCTACACGATCGAATGGCACCATGTGATGGCGGCGACGCTGCTGGCGACGCTCCCGGTGGCGATTCTGTTCATCTGGCTGCAGCGCTATCTCGTTCGGGGGCTGGCGCTCGGGGCGGTCAAATAACGGCGCCATTCACAACGGAGTTTTCATGCGCATCTTCACCGCCTCACTGGCGACCGAAACCAACACCTTCTCGCCGGTGCCGACCGACCGGGCGTCGTTCGAGATGGCGTTCTATGCCGGGCCGGGCAAGCATCCAGACACGCCGACCTTGTGCTCCTCGCCGATGGTCGCGCTGCGCCGGCGTGCGGCTGCCGAAGGGCTGACCGTCGTCGAAGGCACCGCCACCTGGGCGGAGCCGGGCGGGCTGGTGCAGCGGCAGACCTATGAGGCGTTGCGCGACGAGATTCTCGGCCAGTTGAAGGCAGCTTTGCCGGTCGACGCCGTCATCCTCGGCCTGCATGGCGCGATGGTGGCGCAAGGCTATGACGATTGCGAGGGCGATCTGCTTGAACGGGTTCGCGCCACGGTTGGGCCGGATGTGGTGATCGCGGTGGAGCTCGACCCGCACAGCCACCTGACGCCAAAGCGCGTTGCGGCATGCAATGTCATGGCCTACTTCCTCGAATTCCCGCACACCGACTTCTATGAGCGCGGCGAACATGTCGTCGAGCTTGGATTGGCGGCGGCGCGCGACGAGATCAAGCCGGTGATCTCGACCTTCGACTGCCGCATGATCCAGGTCCTGCCGACCAGCCGCGAGCCGATGCGCTCCTTCGTCGACCGCATCAAGGCGCTGCACGGCAAGGACGGCGTGCTGTCGGTCTCGGTCATCCATGGCTTCATGGCCGCGGACGTGCCGGAAATGGGCACGCGCATCCTGGTCGTCACTGACAATGACAAGGCCAAGGGCGATGCGCTGGCGGAGAGGCTAGGGCACGAGCTTTACGCCATCCGCGAAAGGACGGCGATGACGATGCTGAACACCGAGGACGGCATCGCGCGGGCACTGGCCGTGCGCAAGGAAAATCCCGGCAAGCCGGTTGTGATTGCCGACATCTGGGACAATCCCGGCGGTGGCGTCGCCGGCGACGGTACCGTTGTGCTGCGCGCCATGCTGGAACAGGGCGTGGACAATTTTGGCGTGGCGACGATCTGGGACCCGATCGCTGTCACCTTTTGCCAGGCGGCAGGCGAAGGCGCCGTCATCGACCTGCGCTTCGGCGGCAAGGCCGGGCCGCTGGCCGGCGAACCGATCGATGCGCGCGTCAAGGTGTTGAAAGCCGTCCCCGAGGGCTGGCAGAGCTTCGGGCCAAGCCGGGTGACGCTCGGGCCGACGGCGCTGGTGCGCATCGAAGGCACCGAAATCGACATCATCCTCAACACCAACCGCACGCAGACCTTCGAGCCGGATATTTTCTCGAACATTGGCATCGATCCGTTGTCGAAGGACATATTGCTGATCAAGTCGACCAACCATTTCTACGCCGGCTTCGAACCGATCGCGGCGGAGATCATCTATGTCTCGGCGCCGAGCTCGTATCCGAGCAATCCGGCGGTGACGGATTACAAGAAGCTGACGCGGCCGGTTTGGCCAAGGGTGGCGGATCCTTGGCGCTATTGATCTCCCCACTTGAGGGGGAGATGTCGCCGAAGGCGACAGAGGGGGTCGCTCGCGTGAAGCGCCGACCTTCATCTGCGGCAGCGGGTCGAGCCCAGTCGGGCCGACCCCCTCTGGCCGCTTTGCGGCCATCTCCTCCTCGAGGGGGGAGATAAGCCGGCGCTACACCAATCCCCGCTTCACCATCATCGCCTCAGGCGAAGGCATCTTGCCGCGGAACGCCGTGTACAGCTCCTCCGGATCCTTCGAACCGCCGGCGGCATAGATATTCTTCCGCAGCCGTTCCGCCAGCGCCGGGTTGAAGGGATCGCCGGTTTCCTCGAAGGCTGCGAAGGCGTCGGCGTCGAGCACTTCCGACCACATGTAGGAATAGTAGCCGGCTGAATAACCGTCGCCGGAGAAGATATGGCCGAAATGGGGGGTGCGATGACGCATGGCGATGGTGTCGGGCATATCAAGCTTTTCCAGCGTTTCGGCTTCGAACTGAAGCGGCTCGGCCGGCGCATCCGGCCGCGCGTGATAGGCCATGTCGATGAGCGCCGACGCTGTGAACTCGACCGTGGCGAAGCCGGCGCCGAACGTGCGGGCGGCCAGCATCTTGTCGAGCAGCGACTTCGGCATCGGCTTGCCGGTCTTAACATGCAGCGCATGCTTTTCCAGCACTGCGGGCACCGTCAGCCAGTGCTCGTAGAGCTGCGAAGGCAGTTCGACGAAATCGCGGGAAACCGACGTGCCCGCCACCGACGGCCAGGTGACGTCGGTCAGCATGCCGTGCAAAGCATGGCCGAACTCGTGGAACAGGGTCTTGGCCTCATCGACCGACAGCAGCGCCGCTTCCCCCGCCGGCGGCTTAGCGAAGTTCATGATGTTGTAGATCACCGGCTTGGAGCCATCCCCAAGCTTGTAGCCAGACTTCAGCGCGCTCATCCAGGCGCCAGAACGCTTCGAGGATCGGGCGAAATAGTCGGCGAGGAACAGGCCGCGCTCGCTGCCATCGGCGTTCTTCACCACAAAGACGCGCGCGTCGGGATGCCAGGCGGCGATGCCCTTCTTCTCCTCGAAAGTGATGCCGAACAGTTTTGTGGCGACGTCGAAGCAGGCGTCGATGACCCGGTCGAGTTGCAGATAGGGTTTCAGTTCCGCCTCGTCGAAGTCGAATTTTTCGGCGCGCAATTTCTCCTGGTAGAAGCGCCAGTCCCAGGCGGCGAATTTTTCGTTGCTGCCGGCCTTGGTCGCCAGCCGCTCCAGCTCCTTCTGGTCGGCGGCGGCCTTCTCCAGCGCTTTCTCCCAGACCGGGTCGAGGAGGTCGTGCACCGCCTTCGGCGTCTTGGCCATGGTGTCGTCGAGCTTCAGCGCGGCGAACGAGGCATAGCCGAGCAGCCTGGCCTTTTCGGCGCGCAGTTTCAGCATGTCGCGCACCACTGCGGTGTTGTCGCTGGCGCCGCCGTTCTGGCCGCGCATGGTGAAGGCGCGGAAAGCGGTCTCGCGCAGATCGCGGCGTTCAGAAAAGGTCGTGAACGGCTCATAGATTGAGCGCGACAAAGTGACGGCGTAGCGGCCCTTCTGGCCGCGCGTCTCGGCGGCTTCGGCCATCGAACTCTTCACGAAGTCCGGAAGGCCGGCAAGATCAGCCTCGTCGAGGAACAGCGCCCAGTCGCGCTCGTCGGCCAGCACGTTCTGGCCGAAAGTGGTGCCGAGCGAGGACAACTCCTCGCTGATGTTGGCCAGCCGCTTCTTGCCGTCGGCGTCGAGTTTTGCGCCCGATCGCACAAAGCCTTTCCAGGTCTTCTCCAGCACCCGCAGCGTCTCGACGTCGAGTTTTAGCGTCTCCCGGCGCTGGTAGAGGTCGTCGATGCGGGCAAACAGTTTCTCGTTCATCGAGATCGCCGAGAAATGCCGCGACATCTTCGGCGAGATCTCACGCTCCAGCGCCTGGATCGCATCGTTGGTGTGGGCGCCGGCCCGGCACCAGAAGATCGACGAGACATGGTCGAGCGGCTCACCGGCGAGCTCGAGGGCTGCCAGCGTATTCTCGATGGTCGGCGCATCCTTGTTGCCGGCGATCGCATCGATTTCGGCCTCATGTGCCTTCAGCGCCGCGTCGAACACCGAGGAGAAATCGTCGTCGCCGATGCTGGCAAAATCCGGCAGGCCGAGCGGCCCTTGCCATTTGGTCAGCGGATGGGCGGCGAGATCGACGGTTTTCGTGGACGGCATGGGGGATCTTTCGGTGATTGGCGGAGCTTGCTGACCGATGTAGGGCGATGACTGGCGCGGCGCAACAGCGCGGCCGTTCAAGCCCGCGTCAGAAGCCGTCGCAATTTTCCGCGATCGCCGCTTGCGAACTGGCGGTGATGCGGTTGCCGGTGACGGCGAACGTTTCCTGCATCAGCATGTCATTGTTGGGGAAATCATAGCAGGCGATGACCGTGGTGACGCCGGCCTCGCTCTTTTCGACGCGATGCCGGATTGCGGCGCCGGCGACCGCGCCCTTCCATTCGTCGATCGACGCGATGAACTCCTGCTTCGACTGTACGACGCCGAGATCGTCGAGCTTGATGCGGACATCGTCGGCGAGCAGGTCCGACAATTCGGTGCGATCGGCGACCAGCAGCGCCGAATACCAGCGGTCGATAATGGCGCCGTCATCGGAGCGGCAGGGACGAGCGAAATCAGCAGCGCCGCTACGGCGAAAGCGATCGCAGGCCAAACCCGCATTCTTGCCTCCTCTTATTTGACCATGCCCTTATCCGAAAACCGGTTCCCACTTTTCGGGATCATGGGTCTACGTCAAATCCGGCCGCTCGAAGTCGCCGGTGTCCTTGTTCATCACCCAGAGCTCGCCGGTCGAGATGTCGAACCAGGCGCCATGCAGCGACAGCCGCCCCTTGCCTTCGAGGATGGAGACGCAAGGGAAGGTCCTGAGATTGGCGATCGAATAGCGGATGGAAATCCGCTCCAGCGCCGTCTGCCGTTCGGTTGCCGTCATGAACGTGCTGGACGAAACGGTTTCGGCCGCCGGCGCGATCAGGCTCATCCATTTGCCGATGAAGTCGCCGGGCGACAGCGGCGCCGAATTGGTGTCGAGCGCGGCGCGGATGCCGCCGCAGCGGCCATGGCCCATCACTACGATGTTTTTCACCTTCAGGCTCTGCACGGCGAATTCGAGCGCGGCCGAGGTCGAGTGGAACTCGCCGTCCGGCGCATAGGGCGGCACCAGATTGCCGACATTGCGCAGGACGAACAGTTCGCCCGGACCGGCGTCGAAGATCGCCTCGGGGGCAGAGCGGGAATCGCAGCAGGCAACGATCATGGTTTCGGGCGCCTGCCCTTCGCGGGCGAGCTCGCGATAGCGTCCGCTCTCGGTGAGATAGCGGCCATTCATGAAGTTGCGGTAGCCGGTCCAAAGATGTTCGGGGAGATGGGGCATGGGCTAGGGATGAAGCCTTTCGGGGTTAGCGACGGCAGCTCATTTCAAGTTAGAAAGGCTCTAACGGCAAATGCCCGTCGCGGGCAATGCCGAATTGCGGATGGCTTCGTCGCAAATCGCCATGCCGCACGCATGGCTCGCCGCTTGCCTCACGCCCAGATCGCCAGGGGAATGCCCAAACGGTCGGCAAGCGGCGGGTCGGGAAACGGCTTTGCCTCGCCGCCGGCAATGCGTCCGGCAATCAGCATCATCGCTGCGGCGTCGAGGAAATCGTCGGCGGCAGCACCGCGTTGCGGCGGCTGGTCGAGGAAAGCTCTGGTATAGCCGTGCCGGCAGAGCAGTGCCTTGCGCTCTTCCATCCCGGCAGGATTGACTGCGCCCTTGATCTTCTTCGGCAGCGTCATCGGTTTTTCGCCGTTCAGCCGGCAGAAGGCCACTTCGGGGTGCGATTCGAAGACGCGGCGGCGCAGTTCCGGACGCATAATCAGCAGCGCGTCGATCTCGCGGATCTTGGCAAAGATGCCGAAGGCTTGGATCGAGACGCCGCGTGGCGGATCGGAGGTCGCCTTGGCCACCTCGCTGGCGCGCCGATGCGCCTCATACCAAGCCTCGACCGTGGTGAAGTCGCTGATGTCGGCGTAGAGGGCCGCGCGGGACGGGATAGAGAAGACGCTGGATTGCCGTGCTCCGAGCATTGGCCGTACCAAGGTCTCCGGCCCGCGCCCGCCTCTTTGCGAGACGTCCGGCAGGCCGATCGGCATGTCGACGGCCACTGTCGCATCGGCGGGCAAGGCGTCGAGCAGGGCCGCAAAGCTGGGAAAGACGCGGACTGACGGCGCGGCATCCAGATCGCGGCGGACGGCGATCCAGCCGGCCTTGCAGCCGTCTACGCCGACGACCACGGTCGAGGTCACGCCCGGCGGTCCCGCCCCGGATGGGTGAGGTGGCGCAGCTGCACCATCGCCATCGGATGCGACAGGCTCTGGGCATCGGTTTCAAGCTGCAACTCGTCGCCGCCACGCTTGGCGGTTCGCGCCAGGATTTCGTAGACGGCGGCGGTGGTCGATTGCAGCGCCTTGATCGGCGGCTGCCCCGACAGGATGCGGGCGAGGTAGACGGCCGCAGTCAGGTCGCCGAGGCCATTCGGCGGCTTGTCGATGAGGCGGTGTTCGGCCAGCAGCGCCTGGGTGCCGTCAAGCAGCAGATTGCCGGTGCCGCCGGTCATCATCGACTGTGCCGACGTCACCAGCATTGTTGACGGTCCGGCATGGAGGGCGGCCGAGATCACCGATTTCAGATCGGGCAAAGGCGCGCCGGCCATCCACTCCAGCTCATAGCGGTTGGGGGTGGCGATGTCGGCGATCGGCATCAGCCGGTCGCGCATCGCGGCGGCCGTCGGCTCGGGCACATAGAGCCCGCCGGAATCGCCCATCACCGGATCGCATATATAGATCGCGTCCGGCGTCTTGGCCTTGACCGCCGCAACCAGCGAGGCGACGGCCTCGGCCTGGCCGGCCTCGCCGAGATAGCCCGACAGCACCGCGCCCACCTCGCCCAGCCAGGGCGCGCGCTCGAGATCGGCCATCAGCGCCTTGAACTGGTCGAGCGGCGGCACGATGCGCGTGGCGCGGCCATGGCCCGGATGCCAGGGCAGGATGACCGTCGGTACCGCCCACACCGGAAAGCCCAGCGTCTCCAGCGCAAACACGGCGGCGCGGTTACCGACCGAGCCGCGGGCGACATGGCTGGAAATGACGATGACCGCGCGCGGCGCGTCGGCTTTTTCGCTGTTCATGGAAAAATCCTAGATACGGATAATTTTTCGTTGAATCGTCATCCTGATCTATCTCTTTGGTTGGAGCATGATCTCCGGACAAAACGGTTCCCGCTTGTCCGAGAAAACCGGTTCCCACTTTTCAGGATCATGCTCTAGCTGCCCCGGGAGACGTAGTACACGAGCCAGATCAAAAGGCCGAGGGCGACGATGAGCCCAAGTGCGCGACCGATGCGGGTGCCCCAGACCTCGATCGGATCGGATCGGTCGGCCTCCGCTGCGGTAACATGATCGCGCGCGCCTTTCGCTGCCCGTGACACCAGCGATGCGCCGCCAAGGCCGCCCTCGTTCGCCACGCGCTCGATAATGCGGCGCGATTCGCTGTCATCGTCGCGGCCTTCCGCCATGGTCCTGTCCTGTTTGCCGGCAACCATACCGTGTTCGCGCGATCAATCACAGGGCCTCGCCGGCGCATGAATGCGCGCCAGCGGCAGACATTTTCTTGAGCGCGGATTGTGCTAATGCTTCGCATGCAACTTCTGTCGAGGGACCTCACCATGTTTGCCCAGCGCCTTGCCTTCCCTTTCCGCAGTCTGCCGGCCGTGCTGATGATGGCCGTCGTGCTGCCTCTGCTCGCCGGCTGCGGCTTCAACACCATCCCGACGGCGGAGGAAAACGCCAAGGCGGCATGGAGCGAGGTGCTGAACCAGTATCAGCGTCGGTCCGACCTCATTCCCAATTTGGTCGAGACGGTGAAGGGCTATGCCTCGCATGAAAAGGACACGCTCGATGCGGTGGTCGAGGCGCGCGCCAAGGCAACGCAGATCACGGTGACGCCGGAAACGCTGAAGGACCCCGAAGCGCTCAAGAAGTTCCAGGATGCGCAATCAGGGCTGACCAGCGCGCTGTCGCGGCTGATCGCGGTGTCGGAGGCCTATCCCGACCTCAAGGCCAACCAGAATTTCCTGGCGCTGCAGGCGCAGCTCGAAGGCACCGAGAACCGTATCGCCGTGGCGCGGCGCGACTACATCCTGGCGGTCAAGGATTACAATCTGACGCTAAGGACCTTTCCGTCGGTGCTATGGGCAACCTTCTGGTTCCGCAGCAACGAGCCCTTCGCCAACTTCACCGTCGAAGAAGACAAGATGCAGCCGCCGAAGGTCGATTTCGGCACGAAGCAGGGCGGGTGATGACGTCTGGGTGAGCTTGGGCCTTTGCCAGCCTTGCGTTCCTTCACACCCCCCTCTGTCCTGCCGGACATCTCCCCCGCAAGGGGGGAGATCGGCTGTCCGCCAACGTTTGAAGGGATGGGTCGACGAGGAAGCTGCCAATCTCCCCCCTTGCGGGGGAGATGCCCGGCAGGACAGAGGGGGACGCGAAGGAACGCCAACCTTGGTGTTCTTCTCGCCTTTCTGGCCGTCTTCCTGCCCCTCACCGCCTTCGCCGCCGACCTCCCCGCGCTGACCGGCCGCGTCGTCGACAATGCCGGGATCATCGATGCAGGCACCAAAGCCGCGCTCACCCAGAAACTCGCCGACTTCGAGACCAGAGGCTCCGACCAGATCGTCGTCGCAACCATCCCCAGCCTCGACGGCGAGGAGATTGAGCCTTACGCCAACCGGCTGTTCCGCTTCTGGAAGCTCGGCCAGGCCAAGGAAAACAACGGCGTGCTGCTGCTGGTGGCGCCGAACGACCGCAAGATGCGCATCGAGGTCGGCTATGGGCTGGAAGGCACGCTGACCGATTTGCACACCAAGCTGATCATCGAAAACGACATGGTGCCGGCGTTCCGCGCCGGCGATTTCTCCGGGGGCATTTCCAAGGCCGTCGACGACATGGTGATGGTGCTGGAAGGCAATCCGGAGGAATTGGAGGCGCGCGGCGAGCGCAACCAGAAGCCGCCCATCAATACCGACAATCTGTTCTTCGGCGTCTTCATCAGCATCTGGGCGATCATCTTCTTCGGCAGCATGGCCGCCTCCATCCTGCCGCCGATCTTTGGCAAAAAGCTCGGTCCCGGCCGCTATCGCTGGCTGGGCATGACATTCGAGCCGGGCCGGCGGTCGTCCAGCGGCGGCGGGTCTTCGGGCGGGGGCGGCTGGTCGTCGGGTTCAAGCGGTGGTGGCGGCTTTTCCGGCGGCGGCGGTTCGTCCGGCGGCGGCGGCTCCTCGGGAAGCTGGTGACGAGATGACAACACGCATCGCCAATCCCTGGCATGGCCGCTTCGCCACGATGACCGGCGCTGCCTTGCTGGTCTTGCTCGTCAGCTTCGCGGCGCTGGCGGCGGAACTGCCCGCCCTCACCGGTCGTGTCGTCGACAATGCAGGCATCATCGACGCTGCGACCGAGGCGGCGCTGACGCAGAAGCTGGCCGATTTCGAGACCAAAGGCTCCGACCAGATCGTCGTCGCGACGGTTCCCAGCCTCGACGGCGAGGAGATCGAGCCTTACGCCACCCGGCTGTTCAATGCCTGGAAGCTCGGCCAGAAGACCAAGAACAATGGCGTGCTTCTGCTGGTGGCCGTGAACGACCGCAAGATGCGCATCGAGGTCGGCTACGGGCTGGAAGCCACGCTCACCAACCAGCACGCCACACGGATCATTGAAGGCATGGTGCCGGCCTTCCGCGCCGGGGATTTCTCCGGCGGTATTTCCAAAGCGGTCGACGACATGATCATGGTGATCGAGGACGGTCATGGTGGTTGAGGGGAGCTGGTGACGGCATGACAGTACGCGTCTTCTATCCGCGAAGACCTGGCCGCGCAGCCGCGACGATCGGCATCGCCCTGTTGACGATGCTCGCAATGCTGTTCGTAGCCTTGGCGGCAGACCTGCCGGCACTCACCGGGCGGGTGGTCGACAATGCCGGTATTATCGACGCCGCGACCAAGGTGGCACTGACGCAGAAGCTCGCGGATTTCGAGACCAAAGGCTCCGACCAGATCGTCGTCGCCACGATCAACAGCCTCGACGGCGAGGAGATCGAACCCTACGCCAACCGGCTGTTCCGCTTTTGGAAACTCGGCCAGGCCGGCGAAAACAACGGCGTGCTTCTGCTGGTGGCCAAGAACGACCACAAGATGCGCATCGAGGTCGGCTACGGGCTGGAAGGCACGCTGACCGACCTGCACACCAAACTGATCATCGAAAACGACATGGTGCCGGCGTTCCGCGCCGGTGATTTCTCCGGCGGCATTTCCAAGGCCGTCGACGACATGGTCATGGTGCTGGAAGGCAACCCGGAAGAACTGGAGGCGCGCGGCAAGCGCAACCCGGCCGACCGCAGCACGCCCATCGATCCCGTCGTCGCGGTCTTCCTGATCCTGTGGGCGGCGATGTTCTTCGGCGGCCTGGCGATGGCCTTCCTGCCGCCGATCTTCGGCACCAAGCTGTCGCCGGGCGTGTATAAATGGCTGGGCATGACCTTTCGCTACGGCCAGGGGCCGAGCGGATCGTCCTCGGGCTCCAGCAGCTGGACAACAAGTTCGTCGTCGGGCAGCGGATGGTCATCGGGAAGTTCGGGCAGCAGCTGGTCTTCGGGCTCAAGCAGCGGCGGCGGGTTTTCAGGCGGCGGCGGTTCGTCCGGCGGTGGCGGGTCTTCAGGGAGCTGGTGAGAGAAGATGGCAACACGACCGATCAGCCCACAGGACCATGAGCGCATCGCCACCGCGATCCGCGCGGCCGAGGCCAAAACCGACGGCGAGATCTACTGCGTCGTTGCGCATGCCAGCGACGGCTATTTCTTTCCCGCCGCCTTCATGGCGACATCAGGCATGCTGATTGCCAGCCTCGCCGTCGCCTATGGGCTGGAAGCCTGGTGGCTGTCGATCCGGCTGCCGCATTTCGTCATTGTCCAACTGCTGGCACTGGCCTCGGTGTTGGTGCTTTTGTGGGCGCTGCCCGGCTTGCGCATCCATCTGGTGCCGCGCCGGCAGCGTTACCAGGCGGCACATGACAATGCGCTCAGGCAGTTCCTCGCCCGCAATGTCCACCGCACCACGGCGCGCACCGGCGTGTTGGTCTTCGTGTCGATCGCCGAGCGTTATGCCGAAGTGGTCGCCGATTCGGGCATCGACAGCAAGGTCGGCCAGCATGTCTGGGACGGCGTGGTGCGCGATCTCCTGCAGCATGCCGGCGACGACCAACTCGCCGACGGCTTCGTCAAGGCGATCGGGCAGGTCGGCGCGGTGCTGGCCGAGCATTTCCCGGTGACGTCGGGCGACGCCAATGAACTGGACGATCATCTCGTCGAGATCTGAAAAGCCTGCCTGCAAAGCTACTCAGCCGGACGCCTGACGCGGGTTTTCTGCGCTTCCGGTGCTCACGTACAAAAAGTACGCTCCGCTCCGGTTCTCGAAAACCCACGCCATTCGCCTCGGCTGAGCGCGTTATCAGGCAGGCTTTGCCCATTGTCAGCAGTGTCGCGATCGGCTGTGAGAAAGCGGTCGGCGGGCTGACCTCGACTCTTGCAAATGGCCGATCCGGGTTTATGGTTAACAAATCATGAATACGCTGAGCATCGACATCAGGAAAGCCGAACCGCGCGACGCTGGCGCCATTGCGGACGTGCACCAGCAGGCTTGGGAGGGCGCCTATTCCGGCATCATCCCGCATCGCTCGCTGACCTCCATGATCAACCGCCGCGGCGCCGACTGGTGGGCCAACGCCATCCGCCGCGCCGCCACCGTTCTGGTGGTCGAGATCGGCGGCACCATCGCCGGCTATGCCACGATCGGCAAGAACCGCGCCCGCGAGCTGAAGCAACAGGGCGAAATCTACGAACTTTACCTGCGTCCGGAATATCAAGGCATCGGGCTCGGCAGCCGGCTGTTCAAGGCGGCGCGGGCGCGGCTTGCCGACCACGGGCTGAAGGGAATGGTGGTGTGGGCGCTGGAAGACAACCAGAACGCACTTTCCTTCTATGCCGGCGCGGGTGGCCGTGACGTCGCCGAAGGCGTCGAGATTTTCGAGCAGAGGGCGCTCAAGAAGGTCGCCTTCGTCTGGGAATGACCGGCCTCGGTTACAAATCATCATAAACCGTGCGCTTCCGTTTGCGCTTCGCACCAATCGCCGCATTGCACCATGCCGCGCCGCCCGCTATCGATCTTGGACATCGAGAGAGGGATTTAAGCCATGCGAATCGAAGCCATAGCCATCGGAAAGAACCCGCCCGAGGACATCAACGTCATCATCGAGGTGCCGATCGGCGGCGAGCCGATCAAGTACGAGATGGACAAGGAGGCCGGCACGCTGTTCGTCGACCGTTTCCTACATACGTCGATGCGCTACCCCGGCAATTACGGTTTCGTGCCGCACACGCTGTCGGGCGACGGCGACCCGATCGACGTGCTGGTCTGCAACACGCGCGCGCTGGTGCCGGGCTGCGTCATCAATGTGCGACCGATCGGCGTGCTGGTGATGGAAGACAATGCCGGCCAGGACGAGAAGGTCATTGCCGTGCCGTCGCCGAAGCTGACGCTGCGCTACGAAAACGTCACCGAATACACGCAGCTGCCCGAGATCACCCGCGACCAGGTCCAGCACTTTTTCGAGCACTACAAGGATCTCGAGCCCGGCAAATGGGTCAAGATCGAAGGCTGGCACGATTCCAAATACGCCAAGAAGATGATCGTCGACGCGATCGCACGGGCGATGGCGGCAAAGTAGCGCCGAGAGAGGCCTGCGTCTCGTTCAAGTAAGCGGCAAACGCCACCGCGAGGCACCCNGGCGGCAAAGTAGCGCCGAGAGAGGCCTGCGTCTCGTTCAAGTAAGCGGCAAACGCCACCGCGAGGCACCCCCCTCTGCCCGGCAGGGCAGAGGGGGGTGCCTTGCACCCACGTGGCTAGTTATCCACCCGACCAAACGCCGGCACGTTGCCGATGACGGTGTGCTTGTCCTTGCCACAGGCGAAACTCTTCGCCTTTTCGTCCGCCAGCTTGCGCGCCTGGTCGTTGGCCTGAGGGTTGCCGGTGGCGAGCACGAGGCCGATGGTGCAGCCGTCGCGGGCTTCCATCTGGGCGACCTTGGCGACGAGCAGCACTTCGGTCGGCTTGTTCTCATCCTCGGGATTGCTGATCGAGCGGCGGTGGATCACCGCGAAGGGAACGGCAACGTCGCCCTTGGTCTCGATGCGCCATTCGACCTTGGCGCCGGACGAGTTGAAGCCGGAAAAGCTCTCCCAGACCGAGGTCATCTCGCCGCCGGGCGGAAACCCGTAGAATAGCGATTCACGCGCATCGTCGTAGGCGATCAGCACGGGATAGCCGCGATAGCCGGAGCAGGCGAGTTCGGCCCAGTCGCCGTCACCTTCCTCGGCCTGCGCATAGGTGACGCAATCCTTTTGCGAGTCGAGGTCGGTGTAGACGCTGGATATTCCGTCGGCATGGGCGGTTTGGGATAGGGCGGCGAGGGCGAATGGAACAAGCAGCAGGGTTCGCATGCGGACGTCTCCCGTGAAGTTCGCCCCAGCCTATCGCCAAATCTGCGGCCGGCCTAGCGTGCCAATCTCAACGTTGGCGCCGCCCAAATCGCCCTGCCGGGCAATTCTCCCCCTGAACGGGAGAAAGTGGCCGGCTGCGCCGCTGGCGACAACCTTGCAACGCTGGCAATTGGCGAAATCGTGATGAGAGCGTTCCTCGCCCCATTTCCGGGAAAGGATGCCGGCAGGTGAGGGGCGGCGCCAACGTTCGAAATGTTATTTCTTCAAGCTCGCCTCGATCAGCAGGTCGGCGTTGCGGGCGACCGCTGCCGCCGGGCCTCCGAGGCCGAAGAGCTGGCCGCTGATATAGGCGCCTTCGATCAACAGCAGCAGGCCGTCGCCGAGCGTGTCAGGGTCTTTAGCGTCCATCGCTGCGGCCATGGCGCGCAGGCGGTGGCGCAGCTCCTGCTTGTTGGCCTCGCTGACGACACGCGCCGGATGGCCATGTTCGGGATATTCCACCGCCGCGTTGGTCATGCCGCAGCCGCGATAGTCCGGCCTTTGCGTGCGCTTGCCGACGCGAGTCAGGAAAGCCCTGAGCTGTGCCCGCGGGTCGCCGGGATGGGCAGCCACGGCTTCGTCGAAACGCTCCCAATACTCACGGTCATATTGCCTGAGATAGGAAGCGGCGAGCTCGTCCTTGGAGGGAAAGCTGCGGTAGAGGCTGGGCTTGGTGACGCCGGCGCGCTTGACGATCTCGTCGACGCCGATCGCCCGGATGCCGCGGCGGTAGAACAGGTCGTAGGCCACGTCGAGGATTTTCTTGGCAGCCTTGGGCGGTGCGGCTGCATGACCGTCTTTGATGGTCAGTTCAATATTTTTGTCCGTTGGCATGGTATGACTCGATTGACGTGTTACCGATCGGTACGTATACATGTCCTCACCCTGCAACGTACCGGTCAGTAACATGATAGCTCAATCCCGTCCCTTTGGCCAGCGCTACGCTTTCGTCGTGGTTGGCGTCATCTTCCTCTGCTTGTTGATCGCGGCCGGGCTTCGTTCCGCACCCTCGGTGATGATGCTGCCGTTGGATAAAAGCTTCGGCTGGGGGCGCGATACGGTTTCGATTGCCGCCGCGATCGGCATCTTCCTTTACGGCCTGACCGGGCCGTTTGCCGCCGCATTGATGGAGCGTATCGGCTTGCGCCGCACGCTGCTTGCCTCGCTTGTGATCATGTCGGGCTCGACCGCGCTCAGCCTGCTGATGACCGAGCCATGGCATCTGTTCCTCACCTGGGGCGTGTTTTCAGGTATCGGCTCCGGCGCGGTCGCCACCGTGCTCGGCGCCACCATCGTCAACCGCTGGTTCAAGACCAATCGCGGCTTGGTGATGGGGCTGATGTCGGCCTCCAGCGCCACCGGCCTCTTGGTGTTCCTGCCGCTGCTGGCATCGCTCGCCCAGTCGGGCGGCTGGCAGCCCGTCGCTACCGCCGTCTCGATCGCCACTGCCTGTCTTCTGCCGCTGGTCTGGCTGTTGGTTCCGGAGCGTCCCGCTTCGATCGGCATGGTGCGCTATGGCGCCGGGGCGGATGACGTGCCGCCGGTGTCGCCGGCATCGCAAGGCAATTTCCTGGCGCATACGCTCAACACGCTGCGCCGCGCTGCCGGCACCCGCGTCTTCTGGTATCTGTTCGCCACGTTCTTCATCTGCGGTTTCACCACCAACGGGCTGGTCGGCACGCATCTGATCTCCTTCTGCGGCGACATGGGCATCCCCGAGGTGCAGGCCGCGGGCCTGTTGTCGCTGATGGGCATTTTCGACCTGATCGGCACGACTTTGTCGGGTTGGCTCACCGACCGTTTCGACCCGCGCAAGCTGCTCGGCGTCTACTACGGCATTCGCGGCCTGGCGCTGATCTATCTGCCCTATTCCGGCTTCTCGGCGACCAGCCTGATCATCTTCGCCGTGCTCTACGGTCTGGACTGGATCGCCACCGTGCCGCCGACGCTCAGGCTCGCCAACGAGGCCTTCGGCGACCGCAGCGGCCCGATCGTGTTCGGCTGGATCGTCGCCGGCCACCAGGTGGGGGCCGCCACCGCCGCTGCCTTCGGCGGCACCATGCGCGAATTGCAGGGCAATTACGAACTGGCCTTCCTGATCGCCGGCTTGACGGCGATCGTGGCTGCGTGTCTGTCGCTGCTGATCAATACGAGCAGGCCGGCTTTCGATCCGGAGCCGCAAGCGGCGTAAGGCGCGGTACTAATCTCCCCCCTCAGGGGGGAGATGGCCGCGAAGCGGCCAGAGGGGGTCCGTGCGACCGGACTCAGCCTCTTGCGCATAGGAGGTCGGCGCTCCAAGCGAGGCGACCCCCTTCTGTCGCCTTCGGCGACATCTCCCCCCTCAAGGGCGGAGATCACCTGTCGATTGTTATCAAAGTTTCATCTTCCCGAGATGTGGCTGAAACATTGAAGCTGGAGCTTGCTGGCACCGTTCGAAGCCATCAGGAGACAGCCATGAACAAGATCTCGTTGACCCGCCGCGCTTTCGTCACCTCTGCCAGCGCCGCCGGTCTGCTCGGCGCATCGGGGCTCGCTTTGCCCTATTATTCGCGCGCCAGCCAGCGCCCGGCCTTCACCCATGGCGTCCAGTCCGGCGATGTCGATGCCTCGAGCGGCATGGTGTGGACGCGCACCGACCGGCCTTCGCGCGTCATGTTCGAAGTGTCGTCGACGGAAAACTTCGCCAATGCGACGCGGCTGGCGCCGCTCGATACCTCGCCGGCCAGCGACTTCACGGTCAAGCGCCTGCTCACCGACCTCGCCTCCGACCAGGATATCTTCTACCGATGACTGCCGCCGACCTGTCGGATATCAACGCCGTTTCCGAACCGATCGTCGGCCGTTTCCGCACAGCACCCGCCTCGAAGCGCGACATAAAATTCGCCTGGTCGGGCGACACGGCCGGCCAGGGCTGGGGAATCGATGAGACCGGCATGAAAACCTACGCCACCATCGCCAGGCACACGCCGGATTTCTTCCTGCATTCCGGCGACACCATCTATGCCGATGGCGCCATGAAGGACGAGGTAGACCTGCCTGGCGGCGGCAAGTGGAAAAACGTCGTCCTGATCGACGGCAAGCGCAAGGTGGCCGAGACGCTGGATGAGTACCGCGACCAGTGGAAATACAACATGATGGACAAAAACGTTCTGGCCTTGAGCGCCATCTGCCCGACCTTCTACCAGTGGGACGATCACGAGGTGCTGAACAACTGGTCGGATTCGAAGAATCTCGGCGCCGACAGCCGCTACACCGAAAAATCCGTCCATGTGCTCGCGGCGCGTGCGGCGCGCGCCTTCCATGAGATGACGACGATCCGCTACGAGCCGTCCGAGCCCGGCCGCGTCTACGCAAGATCGCGCATGGGCCGCTGCTCGACGTGTTCTTCCTCGACATGCGCTCCTATCGCGGCCCGAACGGCCCCGACATGCAGGAGGACATGACGCCGCAGTCACGCATGCTGGGCGAACAGCAGACGAAATGGCTGAAGCGCGAGCTGACGAATTCCAGGGCGACCTGGAAGATCATTGCCGCCGACATGCCGCTCGGCCTCGTCGTCTGGGACGACGGCGCCAAGAAGGTCGGCGCGGAAGCCATCAGCAATGGCGACAATGGCCTGACCAAAGGCCGCGAGCTCGAGATCGCCGACCTGTTGCGCTACATCAAGACTGCCGGCATCACCAACACGGTCTGGTTGACCGCCGATGTCCACTACACGGCGGCGCACTATTACAACCCCGACAAGGCGCGGTTCCAGGATTTCAATCCTTTCTGGGAATTCGTCTCGGGCCCGATCCACGCCGGTACCTTCGGTCCCAATGATTTCGACATGACCTTCGGCCCGGAGCTGAAATTCATCAAGGCGCCGACCACCGAACAGGGCCAGAACCTGCCACCCTCGGCCGGCCTGCAGTTCTTTGGCCTGGTGGGCATTTCAGGGGCGACAGAGCAGCTGACCGTGCGGCTGATGGATCGCGACGACATCGAGCTTTACAAGGTGACGCTCGATCCGGTGCGGTCGGCGTAAGCCTGTAGGACGGCGCGAAGGATCGGTATCCTGGAATGGGCAACCGTCAGTCCGGGTAGCAAACCGTCGGAATCTTCGGCCACACCGCGCTGTCGCAGCCGGCAACCTGCTGCCTCTGCTTGAAAGAGGCGCTGACCGGGCCGGTGACCACGGGGTCGACGCCATCAGGGGCGTCGGCAAACATCTGCTCGGCCGTCCGGTCGGACGACGAAGCCGGATTGGCTTCCTTCACCGTGGCGGCCGATTGAGCGGCATTGGCCGCCAGCACGGCAGCGAATGCGACCGAAGCGATGAGGGGCCAAAATCGGTTGAGTTTGTCGGTCATGAATTTCGAACTACCCTGGCCCAGAAAGGTTCCCGCCTTGGTTAACAAAACCATCTCACACCGAGATGCTTAAGATTTGATGAGTATTTGGTGGTGCGCCTCCTCTTTCGCAATTGCGAAAAACCCTGTATGAGCCGCGCAACCGAAAGAGGCGGCGCCTTTTGGCCTGCTGCCTGCAACGCTCCCGAGACCACAAAATGAAAATTCGTAATATCGCGATCATCGCGCACGTCGACCATGGAAAAACCACCCTCGTCGACCAATTGCTGCGGCAATCCGGTTCCTTCCGCGACAATCAGCGCGTCGCCGAGCGCGCCATGGATTCCAACGACCTCGAAAAGGAACGCGGCATCACCATCCTGGCCAAGGCGACCTCGGTCGACTGGAAGGACACCCGCATCAACATCGTAGACACACCCGGCCACGCCGATTTCGGAGGTGAGGTCGAGCGCATCCTGTCGATGGTGGATTCGGCGATCGTGCTGGTCGACGCGGCCGAAGGCCCGATGCCGCAGACCAAGTTCGTCGTCGGCAAGGCGCTCAAGGTCGGCCTGAAGCCGATCGTCGTCATCAACAAGATCGACCGTCCGGACGCCCGCCACGTCGAAGTGGTCAACGAGGTGTTCGACCTGTTTGCAGCGCTTGACGCCACCGACGAGCAGCTCGACTTCCCGATCCTCTACGGTTCGGGCCGCGATGGCTGGGTCTCGGAAAATCCGGAAGGCCCGAAGGACCAGGGCCTGGCGCCGCTGTTCGACCTCGTCATCAAGCATGTGCCGGAGCCGACCGTTCATCCCGGCCCGTTCCGCATGATCGGCACCATCCTGGAAGCCAATCCCTTCCTCGGCCGCATCATTACAGGCCGAATCGAGAGCGGCACGCTGAAGTCCAACCAGGCGGTCAAGGTGCTCCACCATGACGGCACGCAGATAGAAACCGGGCGCATCTCCAAGATCCTCGCGTTCCGTGGCCTTGAGCGCCAGCCGATCGAAGAGGCGCAGGCGGGTGACATCGTCGCCATTGCCGGCCTGTCCAAAGGCACCGTCGCCGACACGTTCTGCGACCTGGCGGTGACCGAGGCGTTGCATGCGCAACCGATCGATCCGCCAACCGTGACCATGTCTTTCCTGGTCAACGATTCGCCGCTCGCCGGCACTGAAGGCGACAAGGTGACCAGCCGCGTCATCCGCGACCGCCTGCTGCGCGAAGCCGAAGGCAATGTCGCGCTCAAGATCGAGGAATCGCCCGACAAGGATTCGTTCTTCGTTTCCGGCCGCGGCGAATTGCAGCTGGCCGTGCTGATCGAGACGATGCGCCGCGAAGGCTTTGAAATCGCCGTGTCGCGTCCGCGCGTCGTCATGCAGAAGGGCGAGAACGGTGAATTGCTGGAGCCGGTCGAGGAAGTCGTCATCGACGTCGACGAGGAGCACGCCGGCATTGTCGTGCAGAAGATGTCGGAGCGCAAGGCCGAGATGGTCGAGCTGCGGCCTTCGGGCGGCAACCGTCAGCGCATCGTCTTCCACGCGCCGACGCGCGGACTGATCGGCTACCAGTCGGAACTGTTGACCGACACGCGCGGCACCGCCGTGATGAACCGGCTGTTCCACGCCTACCAGCCCTACAAGGGCGGACTGCCGGGCCGCACCAACGGCGTGCTGATCTCCAACGAACAGGGCGAGGCAGTGGCCTATGCCATGTGGAACCTCGAAGACCGCGGCCCGATGGTCATCGACCCGGGCGTCAAGGTCTATCAGGGCATGATCATCGGCATCCATAGCCGTGACAACGACCTCGAAGTGAACGTGCTGAAGGGCAAGAAGCTGACCAACATCCGCGCCGCCGGCAAGGACGAGGCGGTGAAACTGACGCCGCCGATCCGCATGACGCTGGAGCGCGCGCTGGCCTGGATCCAGGACGACGAGCTGGTCGAGGTGACGCCGAAGACCATCCGCCTGCGCAAGCTCTATCTCGACCCGAACGAGCGCAAGCGCTTCGAGAAGTCGGCCAAGGTTGTGGGCGCGGCGTAATCGTCTGATTTCCAAATCCGGAAGGAGGCGAAGCACCGATGTGCTTCGCCCTATTTCGTTTATCTGCTCGCCCTTGAGATGATGGTTTCTCGGTCGGCTTCGCCGGAGAGATCAATTCGCACGATCGTGCCATCGCGAGCCGGCTTGCGCAAAGCCCTGGCGCCTTCGGAAACGACAAACAGCAATCGTTTCTCCTCCAGCGCCTGAAGCCTTGATCGCGAGATGCCGAGTTCGCCGGCGAGCAGACGGTCTAGCCGCAGCGATGTCGGCATTTCCAGCCCAAGCCTGATTTCAAGCGCGGCTGCGGGTCGGCCTTCGCCGCCGAGCCGGTGTTTGTGAACGGCGACATCGGCAAACTCCTCGACGCGGCCGACCCGGTTTCGCAAAGCCACGACATCGAAGGCATGGCGGCGGGCGAGGGCCGGATCGTTGCTTTCGAGCGCTGCCAGCAGCGCGGGTTCGATGTCGCGGCGGTTGGAGCGTTCGAAAATGCCGAAATTCCACGAATTGTCGCAGTCGATGCAGCGATAGATCAGCCAGACATCAATGCGTTTGCCATTGGCGTTGACGCGGAATTTGTCGCTGCAGCGATAGGCTTTCACGGCGCTGCAGCGGTTGCAGTGGACCAGGGGTCGAGGCGCGATTTCGGGCGTGATTGCCCAGTGGATAGCGAGATGTTGGGACAAGCCGGAAGACCTTCCAGTGTGGAAGTTCTTCAGGTCGGCAATGGCGATATGCCCATGCGGGCACGGCGTGGCGAGAGCTAGCTATTTCGGAAATCAGCTGTCACGGGCGGCAAAGCGCGCGACAACGGTTCAGCAGTGCCAAACCGGTCTCGAACCGCCGCCTGAGGAACACGTGAAATGGAGCAGGCACCGCTCAATGCGGCGCCCTGCCAAAGGTGATCAGGGGAGTTGGCGAGACCGGCGGTTACTGAGGCAAAATGAAGCTCGAAATGAATGTCGGGACGGTTCTTCTAGCGGCAAGATGCCGAGCGGGCAAGGTTCATAGGGTGTCTCGCCCTGCTCAGGCGAAGGCGATCTGTACCTTCATCGATTTGTTGCGGTCGCCGGCGATCTCGAAAGCCGCAACCGCCTCGTCCATCGGATAGATGCCGGTCAGCAGCGGCTTGACGTCGACGCGACGGTTGTTGATCAGATCGACGGCCAGCGCGAACTCGTCGTGGAAACGGAAGGAGCCGCGCATTTCGATCTCCTTGGCGACGATGAGATTCTGAGGCAGCGACATGTCGCCGCCTAGGCCGAGCTGCACGAGCACCCCGCGCGGCTTCAGCACATCGAGCCCGGCTCGCACCGCGCGCTCATTGCCGGAGCATTCGAACATGACGTCGAAACTGCCCTTCTCGACATTGTAGCCAGCGAGCTTGTCGGCATCTGTGGCGACATTGATGGTGCGGTCGGCGCCGATCTCGTTGGCCTTGGCCAGAACCGCGTCCATGACATCGGTGACGACGATCTCACGCGCGCCGTGGACACGTGCGGCAAGGATGCTGAGCGCACCGATCGGCCCGCTGCCTGTGACCAAGACCCGCTTGCCGAGCAGCGAGCCGGCGCGGTTGACGGCATGCAGCGTTACCGCGAACGGCTCGGCAAAGGCGGCTTCGTTGATGGAGACATGGTCGGCGATCTTGTGGCACTGCCAGGCCTCGGCGACGAGGCGCTGGCGGAAGGCCCCCTGTATGTGCGGCATCGGCATGGCGCTGCCGTAGAATCGCATGTCGAGGCATTGGTTCTGCACGCCCTGCAGGCAGTAGCGGCACGCATTGCAGGGCCGGCTGGGCGAAATCGCGACGCGGTCGCCGACCACGAGGCTGGAGACGCCGGCGCCAAGCGCCTTCACCGTGCCGGCGACCTCATGTCCGAGGATCATCGGCTCGCGCAGGCGCACCACGCCGAAGCCGCCATGGTTGTAGTAGTGCAGGTCCGAGCCGCAGATGCCGCCGGCCTCGACCGATATTTCGACCTGTCCGGCGCCAGGCGCGCCCGAATCGGTCTCTTCGATGCGCAGGTCTTTTGCGGCGTGGATGACGATTGATTTCACGGCCGCGATCCTTTCTCAAACCGCTGGCACGGGCAAGTCCGATCTCCGAAATGTGTCGCGTTCGTTGGCCCATCAGGCAGAGGGGTGCCAAATTGACGCCGACCGGATATCATTTGCCATCCAACGCTCGAAGGCTCCGCCATGCACCTCACCTCGCTGCTGATCTTCGCCGCCGCTCTCTTCGTTGCCGCCGGCTCGCCCGGCCCATCGATCGCCGCACTGGTTGCCCGCGTCATCTCGAAGGGCTTTCGTGACGTGTTTCCGTTCCTGCTCGCCATGTGGATCGGCGAGGCCATCTGGCTGTCGCTGGCGGTGTTTGGGCTGGCGGTCGTGGCGCAGACCTTCCATTTCGCCTTCGTCGTCGTGAAATGGATCGGCGTCGCTTACCTCGCCTACCTCGCCTTCAAGATGTGGACCGCACCTGTCGACGCAAAAGAAGGCGAGATGCCGCGCGAGGATTCGCCGGCAAAACTGTTCTTTGCCGGCATGGCGGTGACGCTCGGCAATCCCAAGATCATGATGTTCTATCTGGCGCTGCTGCCGACGATCATCGACCTCGCTTCGGTGAGTGTCATCGGCTGGGTCGAACTGACGGCGACGATGGCGGTGGTTCTGATCGCCATCGATCTCGCCTGGGTCGTCGCGGCCTCACAGGCGCGCAAGCTGCTCAAAAGCAGGCGCGCCATGAAGATCGCCAACCGAATCAGCGCCACGACGATGGCCGGCGCTGCCGGGGCCATCGCGGCGCGTTGACCTCTCCTACGAGGAGAAGGAAACTTTCACCTCGCCATGGCGTGGTATTCGTCGTTCGGCCGCATGTCGATGGCCGCCGCCACGCGGTTCGACATGTTGAAGAAGGCGGCGGTCGAGGCGATGTCCCAGATGTCGCGGTTGGTGAAGCCGGCGTTGCGCAGTGTTTCCCAGTCCGCCTCGACGATCTTTGCCGGCTCTTCCGTCAGCTTGACGGCGAATTCGAGCATCGCCGTCTGTTTCGGTGAAAGATTGGCAGCGCGGAAGTTCATCACCATCATCTCGCCGAAAGCCGGATCGCCGGAGAGCTGGCGCACCGCCGCGCCATGCGCGGTCAGGCAATAATAGCAATGGTTGATCGAGGAGACGACGACCGCGATCATCTCCCGCTCCAGCTTCGACAGGCCGGATTCACCCAGCATCAGATCATTGTAGGTGTCGGTAAAGGCGCGCAGCTTCTTCTCGTCGAAGGCATAGGCAAGAAGCACGTTGGGAACCAGGCCGAGCTTTTCCTCACATTTGGCGAAATAGGCTTTTGTCGCCTCGCTCAGTTCCGCGATACCGAGGTCAAGTGCGCTGATTTTGCCGGACATGGGGTCTCCCTCCTGGTTCACCGCCGCCTGACCGTCGAATTCCTGTAATTCTTATCGAGCCGTCAAACCTTTGTCGCCAAACAGCGGTCATCTGCTACCATAGTCGTAAAAGCATGTGACGGGAGGACAACATGGCGAGCGTGAAATCCGCAGCTAAGCCGAAGAAAACAGCCACCGCCGGGGTGAAACCCGACGGGAAGCCGGCCAGGCTCGCCGACTATCTGCTGGCCCGCGCGCCGGCCGAAGACATTGCCGCCTATGACGCCGCCGACCTGGAGCGCGCCGCCGACCTGGCAGGACGTGCGGTCGCCGCCCACAAGAAGGGCCAAAGTGTCGTCGCCGTCGATGCCGGGTCGGGCGTCTCCCGCGAGGGCCGCCCGATGACGATCATCACCGTCGTCAACGACAACATGCCGTTCCTGTTCGATTCGATCCTCGGCGAGATCACAGAAACTGCCGGCGAACCGACTTTGGTCACCCATCCGGTCATCGTCGTGCGTCACGGCAAGGCCGGCGTCGACGAGATCCTCGGCGACGGCAGCGCCCTCAAGGACGATGGCAATCACGACCGCCTGAGCGTCGTCCATGTCCATATTCCGCGCCTGACGGCGGAGCAGGCCGACGCGCTGGCCGACCGCCTGCGCAAGATGCTCAACCAGGTGCGCGCCGCCGTCAGCGACTGGAAGCCGATGCTCGCCCGTCTCGACCAGGCGATTTCCGAATTCCGCTATTCCGCCGTGCCGCTCGACAAGAAGAGCGTTGCCGAGGCCATCGCCTTCCTTGAATGGCTGCGCGACGACAATTTCACTTTCCTTGGCATGCGCGAGTTCAAATATTCCGGCGGCGCGGAGAGCGGCAATCTGGAGCGCGCCGACAAACCCGGTCTCGGCATCCTCGCCGACCCGGATGTGCTGGTGCTCCGGCGCGGCACCGAGGCGGTGACGACGACGCCCGAAATCCGCGCCTTCCTGCATGGGCCGGAGCCGCTGATCGTCACCAAGGCCAACGCCAAGTCGCTGGTGCACCGCCGCATTTATCTCGATTATATCGGCGTCAAAACCTACACCGCCAAGGGCACGCTTGCCGGCGAGTTGCGCATGGTTGGCCTGTTCACCTCGACCGCCTACACGCGCTCGGTGATGAAAATCCCGTATCTGAGGTCAAAGGCCGAGACCATCATCGCCAAGTCCGGCTTCGACCGGCACGACCATTCCGGCAAGGCACTGATCAACGTTCTGGAGAGCTATCCGCGCGACGAACTGTTCCAGGTGCCGGTGCCGATCCTGAAGAAGCACGCCGCGGCCATTCTCGGCCTGGTCGAGCGGCCGCGGGTGCGGGCGCTGGTGCGCGCCGACCAGTTCGACCGCTTCGTCTCGATCCTCGTCTTCGTGCCGCGCGACCGCTATGACAGCGTCGTGCGCGAGAAGATCGGCACCTATCTCAAGACCGTCTTCGAAGGCCGTTTGTCGGCTTACTATCCGGCTTTCCCCGAGGGCGGGCTGGCGCGTGTGCATTTCATCATCGGCCGCTCCGGCGGCAAGACGCCGAAGGTCGAGCAGGCGGTGATCGAAGCGGCGATCCGCGACATCGTGCGAACCTGGGACGACGCGCTGGCCGAAGCTGCGGAAGCCGTCGGCGGCGATCCATCGCTGAAGGCGATCGCCGCGCGTCTGCCTGAGAGCTATCGCGATTCCTTCAGCGCGGCCGTCGCGCTGAAGGATGCGGGGCGCATCGCCGGCATCAGCACCGCCAACCCGATCGCCATCGACTATTACCGCCATGCCGAGCAGAAACCGCATCAGGCAGCGCTGAAGATCTACCACCACGGCAGCCCGGTAGCGCTGTCGCGTCGCGTGCCGGTGCTGGAAAACATCGGCTTCCGCGTCATCAGCGAGCGCACCTTCGAAGTTGGCGAGGACGGCGGCGACACCGTCTTCGTCCACGACATGGAGTTGGAGAACAGCTACGGCAAGCCGATCGACCTCAGCGATGGCGGCGCGCTGTTCGAGGACGCGTTCCTGTCGGTCTGGCGCGGCGACATCGACAATGACAGCTATAACGGGCTTGCCCAGACCGCCGGCCTGTGGTCGGGCGAAGTCAGCATTCTGCGCGCCTATGGCCGCTACCTGCAGCAAGCCGGTATCCCGCAGAGCCAGGATTTCATCGCGGCCGCGCTCAACCGCTATCCCGACATCGCGCGCGGCCTGCATGCACTGTTCGTCGCTCGTCTCGGCCCGACCGCCGAGACGGAAGGCGTCGTCGCCGCCAAGCACCTCAAGGCCAAGATCAAGGACGCGCTGGAGGAAGTCCCTAACATTGATGACGACACCATCATCCGCCGCTATCTCAACCTGATCGAAGCCTCGTTGCGCACCAATCATTTCGTTGCGGGAACGAAGGCGCGGGGCCAGTCACTGGCGATCAAGCTGGACTCGCAAGCGGTCGATGGCCTGCCGGCGCCGCGGCCGTGGCGCGAGATCTTCGTCTATGGGTCCGAGGTCGAGGGCGTGCATCTGCGCTTCGGCCCGGTTGCGCGCGGCGGCCTGCGCTGGTCGGACCGCGCCCAGGATTACCGCACCGAGGTGCTCGGCCTGGTCAAGGCGCAGCAGGTCAAGAACGCCGTCATAGTGCCGGTCGGCGCCAAGGGCGGCTTCTATCCGAAGAAGCTGCCGATGAGCGCCGGCCGCGACGCCATCTTCGAGGCCGGCACCTCGGCCTACAAGAATTTCGTTTCCAGCCTGTTGTCGATTACCGACAATATCGGGCTGGACGGTGTCATCCCGCCGGCCGGCGTTGTCAGGCGCGACCCCGACGATCCCTATTTCGTCGTCGCCGCCGACAAGGGCACGGCAACCTTCTCCGACACCGCCAATGCCATTTCGGAGAAACACGGTTTCTGGCTCGACGATGCCTTCGCCAGCGGCGGCTCGGCCGGTTACGACCACAAGAAGATGGGCATCACCGCCAAAGGCGCCTGGGAAGCGGTCAAGCGGCATTTCCGCGAGATCAACCGCGACATCCAGGCCACCCCCTTCACCGTCGTCGGCGTCGGCGACATGTCGGGCGACGTGTTCGGCAACGGCATGCTGCTGTCGCCGCAGACCAGGCTGATCGCCGCCTTCGACCATCGCGACATCTTCATCGATCCCGATCCAGACAGAGTGGCGTCGATGGCCGAGCGCGAGCGCATGTTCGCGCTGCCGCGTTCGTCTTGGCAGGACTATGACGAGACCAAACTGTCGGAAGGCGGCGTCATCGTCTCGCGCAGCCAGAAGTCGATCACGCTGCCTGCGGCAGCGGCGGCGGCGATTGGCCTCGCCAAGACCACCGCGACACCGGCCGAGATCATGACCGCCATCCTCAAGGCGAACGTCGACCTTCTGTGGTTCGGCGGCATCGGCACGTATTTACGGGCCTCGGGCGAAACCAATGCCGAAGTCGGCGACCGCGCCAATGACGCCATCCGCATCACCGCGCTCGATGTGCGGGCCAAAGTGATCGGTGAGGGCGCCAATCTCGGCGTCACGCAGCGTGCCCGCATCGAATTCGGCATGAATGGCGGTCGCTGCAACTCCGATGCCATCGACAATTCCGGCGGCGTCAACTGCTCCGACGTCGAGGTCAACATCAAGATCGCGCTGGCGTCCGCCATGCGCAAGGGATCGCTGACCCGGCCGGCGCGCAACAAGCTGCTGGCCGAGATGACCGACGAGGTCGCCGGCCTCGTGCTGTCCAACAATTACGAACAGACGCTGGCGCTTTCCATCGCCCGCAAGCGCGGCCTTGCCGACATCGCGCACCAGAGCCGGTTCATGGCGGCGCTGGAGGCTCGGGGCCTGCTCGACCGCGCTGTCGAGACGCTGCCGTCGCCGGCCGCCCTTGCCGAGCGCGAGGCGCGTGGCGAGCCGCTGACCCGGGCGGAGCTTGGCGTGCTGCTCGCCTATGCCAAGATCGTGCTGTTTTCCGACATCGTCGCCAGCGACGTGCCTGACGACGCGCATTTCGACCGCGACCTGATGGGCTATTTCCCTGACCGGATGGCGAAGAAATATGCGGCCGAGATCCATGGCCACCGGCTGCGCCGCGAAATCATCGCCCGCGTCGTCGCCAACGATCTCGTCAATCGCGGCGGACCGTCATTCGTCAACCGGCTGCAGGAAGCCACGGGGCGCAGCGCGGCCGACGTGGTGCGCACCTTCGCCGTGGTGCGCGACGGCTTCGCGTTGCCGGCGCTCTATCAGGAGATCGATGCGCTGGACAGCCACATCGACGGCCAGGCGCAGCTCGATCTCTACCAGTCCGTCAGCCGGCTTATCTTCGTGACCAGCGGCTGGTATCTGAAGAACGATGCCGGCACCGCAGCGCTCGGCCAGCGCATTGCCGAACTGCAAGAGGCGCGCATGGCGCTGGAGCCGAAGCTGCTCTCGCTGCTACCGGCCTTCTCGCGCGAGCGGGTCGAGGAGAGGCGGTATGGCCTCTTCAAGGCCGGCGCCCCGGAAAAGCTCGCCGGGCAGCTGGCAATGGCCGATGTGGCGGGACTGATCCCCGACATCGCACTGACGGCGCGCACGGCCAATGCCGACGTCGTCGCCTCGGCCAAGGCGTTCTTCGCCGTCAGCGATGCCTTCCGCATTCCGCGCGTCGAAGAGGCGGCGCGTTCTATCACGCCGTCGGACTATTACGACCAGCTGGCGCTGTCGCGCGCCACCGACACGATCGGCGCGGCGCGGCGCGGCATCGCGGTGGCGGCTCTCGCCGGCCATGCCGGGACGGCGGATCCTGTGGCGGCCTGGCTGGAAGCCGGCGGCGAGCGCGTGGCGCGCATTCGCGAGCGGCTGCAGGCGCTGACCGAAGGCGGGGATATCACCGTGTCCAGGCTGTCGGTGGCTTCGGGGCTGATGAGCGATCTGACGGGGATGTGAGGCTCGGGACTTACCCTCCCCCTTGTGGGGAGGGTCGCTGCGAAGCAGCGGGGTGGGGGTGCGGNGCGGCACCGACCCCCACCCGGACCTTCGGTCCGACCTCCCCACAAGGGGGAGGTAGGGGCGCGGCGCCTTTCTTCGCGTCTCTATGCAGGTAGACAGCGGCGACATCCAGGTGAGGGGCAGCGCGAATCTTTGGCGGTTTGCATGAGCATTCGAAACATGCAGACATGGCGTCCGACAAGCGCGGTGTCCGGGGGAATCATCATGGCGGCGATAGATGCAGTGCAGCGGGCATCCGGGCGTGGCATCTGGGGGTGGATGTTCTTCGACTGGGCGGCGCA
Organism: Mesorhizobium sp. LNJC391B00; assembly: GCF_000502535.1. Classification (NCBI taxonomy): domain Bacteria; kingdom Pseudomonadati; phylum Pseudomonadota; class Alphaproteobacteria; order Hyphomicrobiales; family Phyllobacteriaceae; genus Mesorhizobium; species Mesorhizobium sp. LNJC391B00. The sequence goes on along the minus strand of NZ_AYWI01000004.1, from coordinate 171,091 downwards.
GCCGTTCTTCACCGTCGTCACCACTTTCATCTTCGGCCCTTATTTCGTCTCGCGCATGGCCAACGATCCGGTTTCGGGCCAGGCGGCCTGGGGCTACGGCATCGCTGTTGCGGGCCTGGTCATTGCCGTTTTGTCGCCCATCCTCGGCTCGATTGCCGACCAGACCGGGCCGCGCAAGCCGTGGATTGCGTTCTTCGCCTCGATCAAGATCATCAGCCTTTGCCTGCTATGGTTCGCCGCTCCCGGCTCGAACCTTTTCCTGGTGGTGCTGTTCTTTTCTCTCGCTTCGGTCGCGGCGGAATTCTCGACCGTGTTCAACGATTCGATGATGCCGCGCCTGGTGCCGAAGAGCGAGATCGGCCACGTCTCCAACATTGCCTGGGGACTTGGTTATCTCGGCGGCATGATCGCGCTGATCTTTGTCGTCGCCTGTCTGGCGGGTTCGCCGGAGACCGGCAAGACGATCATCGGCATCGACCCGCTCTTTGGGCTCGACCCGAATCTCGGCGAGGACGCGCGCGCCACCGGGCCGCTGTCGGCCGGCTGGTATTTCCTGTTCATCCTGCCGATGTTCTTCTTCACGCCAGACGCCATCAAAGGCATTCCGATCGGGCCGGCGGTGCGCGAGGGGCTGTCGGAGCTGAAGTCGACGCTGACTGAAGTGCGCCGGCGCAAAGGCATCTTCCGCTTCCTTGTCGCCCGCATGATTTATCAGGACGGCGTCAATGCGCTGCTCGCTTTGGGCGGCACCTTTGCGGCAGCGATGTTCCATTGGTCGATCACCGAGATCGGCATGTTCGGCATTATTCTCAACGTCGTCGCCATCGTCGGCTGCCTGGTTGCCGCATGGCTGGACACCGCGCTTGGCTCCAAGACCATCGTGATGATTTCGCTCGTCCTGCTCAGCATCGCCACCATCGGCATCGTTTCGACCGGGCCAGGCTACACGCTGTTCGGCGCCTGGATGATGCCGGGAGCCGATAGTGGCGGCCTGTTCGGCACGGCGGCGGAAAAGGCCTACATTTTCTATGGCCTGTTGATCGGGCTGGCGTTCGGACCGGTGCAGGCGTCGTCACGCTCCTACATGGCGCGCAGCGTGACCGCAGCCGAATCCGGCCGCTATTTCGGCATCTATGCGCTGGCCGGAAGGGCGACGAGTTTCCTGGCGCCGTTCATGGTGGCGTCGATCACGCTCGCCAGCGGCTCGGCGCGGCTCGGCATGGCGGCCATCGTGCTGTTCCTGGGCGTGGGGATCGCGATATTGATCTGGACGCCGTACCCGGCGGATCAGCCGGTGGAATAGCGCCGCACTTTTCCTTCTCCCCTTGTGGGAAAAGGCAGAGGCGCTCAATGCCTGAAATGCCTCACGCCGGTAAACACCATGGCGATGCCATGCGCGTCGGCAGCGGCGATGACGTCTTCGTCGCGCATTGAACCACCGGGCTGGATGACGGCAGTGGCGCCGGCTTCGATGGCTGAGATCAGCCCGTCGGCGAAAGGGAAGAAAGCGTCGGAGGCGACCACCGAGCCCTTGGTCAACGGCTCCGCGAGGCCAGCTGCTTCCGCCGCGTCGAGCGCCTTGCGGGCGGCGATGCGCGAGGAATCGACGCGGCTCATCTGGCCGGCGCCGATGCCAACCGTGGCGCCGTCCTTGGCGTAAACGATGGCGTTCGACTTGACGTGCTTGGCGATGCGGGAAGCGAATTTGAGGTCGGCCATCTCGGCCGCCGTCGGCGCGCGCCTGGTCACCACCTTGAGCTCGAGATCGTCGACCACCGCGTTGTCGCGGCCCTGGACGAGCATGCCGCCAGCGACGGATTTCACAGTGATGCCGCCGGCGTGCGGATCGGGCAGACCGCCGGTGACCAGCAGTCGCAAATTCTTTTTGGCGGCGATGATGCGGACAGCGTCCTCCGACGCGTCCGGCGCAATGATCACCTCGGTGAAGGTTTTTACGATCTCCTGAGCCGCTTCGGTATCGAGGATGCGGTTCATGGCAACGATACCGCCAAAGGCCGAAACCGGGTCGCAGGCCAGCGCTCTCGCATAGGCAGCAGCCAGCGAAGCGTCCTCGGCGACGCCGCACGGGTTGGCGTGCTTGATGATGGCAACGGCGGCGCAGCGGTTGGGATCGAACTCGCCGACCAGCTCGAAGGCGGCATCGGTGTCGTTGATGTTGTTGTAGGACAGCTGCTTGCCCTGCAACTGGCGAGCCGTGGCGACCCCGGGCCGCTTGTCGCCATTGACGTAGAAGCCGGCGCTCTGATGCGGGTTCTCGCCATAGCGCATGACGCTTTCCAGCCTGCCGCCGAAGGCGCGCCAGGTCGGGTGCTCGATCTCAAGCGTTTCGGCGAACCAGCCGGAGATCGCCGCATCGTAGCTGGCGGTGCGGGCAAAGGCCTTGGCCGCCAGCTTCTGGCGGAAATCCAGCGACAGCGAGCCGATGTTCATCTCCAGCGCGTTCAGCACCGAGGCGTAGTCGCCGGGATCGGTGACGATGGCGACATAGGCGTGATTCTTGGCCGAAGCGCGGATCATCGCCGGGCCGCCAATGTCGATGTTCTCGACAACAGCGGCATAGTCGGCGCCGGAACGGCGGACCTCCTCGAACGGGTAGAGATTGCAGACGAGCAGATCGATCGGCTCGATGCGGTGATCGTGCATCGCCTTGGCGTGTTCGGGATCGTCGCGCACGCCGAGCAGTGCGCCATGCACCGACGGGTGCAGCGTCTTGACGCGGCCGTCCATGATCTCGGGAAAGCCTGTCAGTTCCGAGACGTCACGCACCGCCAGCCCCGCCTCGGCGATCGCCTTTGCCGTACCTCCGGTCGAGACCAGCTCGACGCCGGCCGCGACCAGCCCTTTGGCGAAGTCGGTCAGGCCGGTCTTGTCGAAGACGGAAAGCAGGGCGCGGCGGACCGGAACGAGGTCGGGTGCCGGAATGTTCTTGGCGGCGACGGCCATGGGCTGGCGGCCTTTCAGGGCTGATTGGAGAGCGTTGCCGGGCCGTAGCACATGAGGTCAGGAAATCAAGCCGGAAGCTCGATCAAGCCGGCGCCGGCAACGACGCTCAGCTGTTCTCGGGATAGCCGGCGATGCCGGTGCGCGTGAGCTGCCAATGCACCTCGGCGATCTCCGAGGCCTTGAAGGCGAGCACGATCTGGCGGCTGCGGCGCGGGCCGCCAAGGCCGGCGAAATAGATCGATTCCTCGACCTCCGGCACCACTTCGGTGCAGGTGAACACCCAGGTGTCGGCCTGGTCGGCGGTCAGCACCAGGCGGTCATGCTCGTCCTGCAAAAGGTTGATATCAGGGTGGATGTGGAAGCGCACCACGACGAAGTCGCGGCCATTGTTGCGGATCGCCGCACCGCCCGGGCGGAGGAAGCGATCCCTGCCGGCGAGCACATTGCCCTCGCTCGACAATTTCAGCTCGCGCTCATGCAGGAAGCCAAAGCGCTGCATATAGCCGTCATGGCGGGCGATGAAGCCTTGCGTGCCCTTCTGGTCGATGCGCTTGCAAGGCACATGCTGCGGGCCGCCGAGCAAGGGTGAGCCGAGCAGGTCGTTGACGCGCAGCGAATGGGAAAACCGCGCCGACGAGGTGTCGTTGATGGTGGCGGTCGAATGCGCCGCAGTGGCACGGGCCAGCGGCCGGAACTCGGCAGCGCCATAGGTGTCGATGCCGGCATTGACGATATAATGCTGGCGACCGGACGAGAGTTCGAAGGCCAGGCACCCGGCATGCGCGGCGTTGGACACATCGACGGCCGGCGACGGGCCGGTATCGGCAATCACCGTAACGCCGCCCATACACAGCCGCTCATAGCCGGAATGCGGCGCGTGCAGCAGCGGCGCGCCGGCGGTGTCGTCGTGGCGCAAGATGGTGGCAATGCGGTCGTGGATGGTCGCGCCCATGCCGTTGAAGCGGGCCAGGCTGCCATCCTGATGGCGGAAGAAACGGAGCGCCGGCAGCATGCGGTCGATGGCGCCCATCAGGGCTGCCGGTGGCGTTTCGGCCTGATTGGCATAGGTCTGACGCAGCGGCAGGAGATCGGCGAGCAGTTCGAGAACCGCCATCGGGTTGCGCGAAATATGGCCGCCGTCGGGAAGGATCTGGCGGTCGAGTTCTTCCGCCAGGTTGCGGGTGGCGCCGCGCAGTGCCGAGGCCGGCGCCGGCAGCGACAGCGCGGCGAAGGCAAGCGCGATGCGAGCGCGCAGCCTGTCCTTGCCGTCCGGCATTTCGCGCGCCATCGAGCGGAGATAGCGGATCTGCACGGCGAGCGATTTCAGGAAGGCGCGATAGAACGGAAATTCGGCCCCTTGTAGGACAACCGAGGAGTGTTGCAACCAGGCAATGACTCGCTTGGCGGTGGTGCCGGGCTCCCAAGCTATGCCGGAAATCTGGTTGCCATGCATGGCGATCCAGTCGGAGACAAGCGCGCGTGCATTGGCGGCGGCCAGCTCGGTGCCGGCGGCGCGCATATGGCGCAGCCAACGAAAGCCGTGCAGCGTCTTCACCCAGCCGCGATTGGCGACATCGATCTGGAATGGCGATTTGCCGCCGGTCTCGACGAGGTGTCCCGACAGCGGATAGCGGCCATAGTAGATCTCGAGCGCGATCTGCGGATCGGCGAGCCTGAGGTCGGGCGGTGCAATCAGGACGCGTTCGGGCGTGCGCCCGGAATAGCGCCAGCGATAAACTGGCCCCGCGCGAAGGCGCCGGCGCGTCTTGCGCCAAAACTCCTTAGCGACAAGCGTCCACAGACGTGTCGTGCTGCCGGCAGCCAGTGCCAAAACCCCTCCTCGTCGCCTGGAGATAGAGCATGCTGTCGCCCGAAAACCGCGTCACACTTTTCGGCATCATGTTCCGGTACCCCAGCACAAGCTTATATGATTCAAGAACTTATGCGAAGTCGAATTCCGCCGACGTGAAGCGCCTCACGCTGCCGGCCACCGACCCACCCCGAAAAAAGTCAAGCGCTTCGCGGGTTTAAGCCCGGCAATCCTGCACTCACTTGCGGTTGTGGCGAGACCGAAATTCGCTGGGCGAACAGTTTTCGCGGTCGCGAAACAGACGGGAGAAATAGAAGGCGTCGTGGATGCCGACGGCGGCCGCAATGGACTCGATGGGCGAATCGGAGGCGGCCAGCATCTGTTTGGCGCGGTCGAGCCTCGTGCGCAGTTGGAAGGCCTTGGGCGACATGCCGGCTGCCCGCGCAAATCTGCGCCGCAAGGTTGCCGGCGACATCGAGAATTTCGCGGCGAAGGCATCGAGATCGACCGGGTCGCACGCGCAGCGGCGCAATTCGTCGACGATGGGCTGCATGTCGGCGGCATCCTGGAGGCTGGGGTTTCGTTGACGGTTGTTCCAATCCATTGCCTGGCGGGCGGCACGCACGACGATGCGATGCATCGTGGCGGCGGCTTCTGCCTGGCTCAGCATCGTATCGAGCGACAGCTCACCATGCAGCCTGTCGAACAGCCGCTGCATTTTGCCGAGGTCGCGCAAGGGGACGACAGGGGCGTCCTCGGCAATCAGCCGCAGCCGGGTGAAATCGCGTATCAAGGCGCCGTCGAAGAGCGCCCAGCGTTCGAGCCAGCCCGATGCGTCCGGCCCGTAGGAATGCATCCTCCCGGGAAGCAGCCAGAACAGGGCCGGCGCTTGGATCGTCTGCATGCCGGCAGTCCTGGTTTCAAGCCAGCCTTGACCGTTCTCAATCAGCACCACGGCGAATTCCGGCAATTTGCGCGCTTGGATCGCCTGCGTGACGCGATGCCGACCAATCCCTGTAACCGACAGGCCGCCGGCCGCGGCCGGTGCGGATCTGTAGAGTGCGTAAGAGAGATCGTTCATGAGCGAAAAGTCCATGGCTTCGTTACGTCCATGGGCGAGTGTGCAAACAGTATGGCATTTCCAGCTAAGGATGGAAAATCGCAGGTGGCTGAAATGTCAAGCTCAACAGGTGGCATGCAACGACGGAGTCCTGTTGCGTCAATCGATCTGAACGCCAACGGCAAGACATTATCGATGGCGCCGAACCGGTTGGGTCATCTCGTGCCAACCGACGCCGGGATCGGCATCGATGCCATTCGAGGCCTCCTTGCCGAGCAAGGCTATGTCTGGCTGAAAGGTATCCTGCCGCGCCGCGACGTCATAGATTTTCGCGGCTGGGCGTTTTCGTATCTGGCCGACACCGGCTTGCTGCAGCCCGGGTCCGATCCCGCGCTTGGCCTGGCGGCCGGCACGTTCGACCGTCAGCTCGCCGATCGCCGGTTGATGGCGCTGGTTCGCTCCACCGCCTATGAAGGGTTCTGCGCACAGCCCCGGATGGCCCGGCTGATGGATGCGTTCGTCGGCGGGCTGTCCTATTTGCACAAGCGCAAGATCATGCGCTTCACCCAACCGGGCACCACCGTGGCGACGCCGGCGCATTACGATCTCGTCTATCTTCGCGGCGGCACCAGCCGCATCGTCACGGCCTGGATCCCGATCGGCGACGTTCCCGTCGACATGGGCGGCCTGGTTTATCTCGAGGGATCGCACGCCATCGGCCTCGACATGGAGGCCCGGTTCGCCAGGGACAATGCCGGGCTGAGCCCGCAGGAGCGCATCAGCGCCTACAACAGGAACATGAGCGAGGGCGGCTGGGTGTCGAAGGACCTGCCCGACATGGCGGAGCGGTTCGATACACGCTGGCTGATCGCGGACTTCGAGGCCGGCGATGTCGTCCTCCACTCGCCCTACATGATCCACGCCTCGACGACCAACCAGAGTGCGGAGGGGCGTATCCGGCTCTCCACCGATATCCGCTACCAGAATGTCGATGATGAGATCGATGCAAGGTGGGGGAAGCACTGGTCCCTGGACGACATGCTTTAGGGGGCGCAGCCGTTCGGGATTAGTCGAGGCATTCGCACTTCGTCATCCCAGGGCGAAGCAGGAGCGAAGCTCCGTCGCGGAGGCCCTGGGATCCATTCCGTGACCTTGGCCGTGGGTTGCAGCGGAGCAGAATTCTGCGTCGTAGCGGCGCTCATGTGTCGCGGCATGGCATCCTCGGGTCTGCGCTGCGTCGCTACGCTCCTTGCTCCGCCCGTGGATGACGAAGTCACGAAGGGCTGCGGCTCTGCCGACAAAATCCTAGGCGACACGTCGCATGCGGGCGGCGAAGAAGCCGTCCAGGCCGGAAACCCCTGGCGAACCAAGGTCAAGATCGGCGGGTGTGGTGCGCAGCGTGCCTTGCGGGGTCAGGAAGGCGTCGATGCCAGCGATTTCGCCGGGCTGCAGCGGATCGTCGGCGACGGTCTTGTTGCCGGCCAGAAAGGCGCGATACAGATCCTCGCCTTCGATCGGGTCCAGCGAACAGTTGGAAAAAACAATCCGGCCGCCCGGTTTGACCAAAGTGACGGCGCGGGCGAGCAGCTTTGCTTGCAGATCGGCTAGCTTTTCGACGTCGGCTACCGTCTTGGTCCATGGCACGTCCGGGTGGCGCCGAACCGTGCCTGTGGAAGAGCAGGGCGCGTCGAGCAGGACGGCGTCGAAAAGCTCCGCCGGCTGGTATTTCAGCAGATCGGCCTGCACGATCTCGGCGGACAGCCCAAGCCGTTCGAGGTTCTGCGTCAGCCGCGCCAGCCGGTTCTTCGAGGTGTCCAAGGCGGTGACTTTGGCGCCGGCAAGGATAAGCTGAGCGGTCTTGCCGCCGGGGGCGGCGCAGAGGTCGGCGACGCGTAATCCTTTGACATCGCCGAACAGCCGCGCCGGAAAACTGGCGGCGGCGTCCTGGACCCACCATGCGCCTTCGCTGAAGCCCGGCAGTTCGGTGACGGAGGCGCTGAGCTTTTCCACTCGCACCGTGCCGGTCGGCAGCACGATGCCGCCGAGCTTTTCGGCCCACAATTCGGGATCGGCCTTGACCGTGAAATCCACCGGCGCCTCAACGCGATGCGCCGCCAGGATCTGTCTGGTCATCTCGGCGCCATAGGCAGCCTTCAGCCGGTCGGAGAACCATTTTGGCGCCTCATCGGTGGCGGCAAGAGCGGCAGGCAGTTCGGTCTCCTTGGCGCGCGCCAAAGTGCGCAGCACGCCGTTGACGAGGCCGGAAAAGCGCTGCGTGCGTGGGTCCGACTTGGCGTGGGTCACAGCCAAATCGACGGCGGCGCTGTCGGGGATGTCGAGGAACAGGATCTGCGCCGCCGCAACATGCAGGATGTGCAACAAAGCTGTGGCGTTGGGCGGCAGCGGCTTTTCAAGGCGGCGGGCGAGGAGCCCGGCAATGGTCATGCGGTAGCGCAGCGCGGTCACCAGTATGGCGCGCACCAGGCCGCGGTCGCGCAGGTCGAGCACTTTGTATTGCGGATGGCCGTTCTCGTGGTCGGTCAGCCCGTCGAGCGGCGTCTTGGCGTCGATCACGGCGGCCAGCAGCCGCGCCGCGGCCTTGCGCGCGGCGAAGCCGGCGACGAATTCGTCCGAGCTGTTTTCGCGATCGCCTGAATGTGCGGGCCGGGATCTGGCGCCGCTCACGACCACGGACCTTTGGGTCCGGTCGGATTGCGGCCCCACGGATTGGCTTTCGGCTTGGCCGGTTTGGTCGGCTGCGTGGGGCGTGCTGCCTTACCCCACGGACCTTGCTCGGCATCGGCCGGGAATTCTTCTGTTTGCTCTGGCGTCGGCGCCTGGCGCGGCGCCGGCTGGAGGCCTGCCATGTCGCGCGCCATCGCCTGCAGCGCGGCGATGCGGTTGTCGGTGTTCGGGTGGGTCGAAAACAGGCTGTCCATGCGCTCGCCGTGAAGAGGATTGATGATGAAGAGATGCGCGGTCGCGGGATTGCGTTCGGCATCCGGGTTGCGGATGCGTTCGGCGCCGCGGGCGATCTTGTCAAGCGCCGATGCCAGCCAAAGCGGATTTCCAACGATTTCGGCGCCGCGCCGGTCGGCCTCGTATTCGCGGGTGCGGCTGACCGCCATCTGCACGATCATGGCGGCGAAGGGCGCGACAAGCATCGCCACCAGCACGCCGACAAAGCCGAACGGGTTGTTGTTGTCGCGGCTGCCGCCGAAGAAGAAGGCGAAATTGCCGAGCATCGAGATGGCGCCGGCGAGTGTCGCGACAATGGTCATGGTCAGCGTGTCGCGATGCTGGATGTGGGCCAGCTCATGCGCCATGACTGCCGCCACCTCCTCATGCGAAAGGCGCTCCAGCAGCCCGGTCGAGGCCGCGACTGCGGCGTTCTCTGGATTGCGGCCGGTGGCGAAGGCGTTCGGCTGCGGATTGTCGATCAGATAGGTCTTGGGCATCGGCAGGCCGGCCTGCTTGGCCAGCGCCCCGACGATGGCGTGGAATTCGGGTGCGTTCCTGGCATCGACCTCGACGGCGCGGTTCATCGACAGCACCATCTTGTCGGCATTCCAGTAGCTGAACAGATTGGTGCCCGCGGCGACCAGGAAGGCGATCATCATGCCGCCGGTGCCGCCGATCAGAAAACCGACGCCCATGAACAGCGCCGTCATCGCGGCCAGGAGCATGGTGGTGCGTAGCGTGCTCATCATCTGCTCCCTGTGCGGCCGTGGCGAAAAAAGGTCGATCGGGGTGAACTCATGGCTATATGATGGGAAACGCCGCCCTTCGTTTCAATCCGCCCGGACTATCGCATGACCGACCAACCCAGCAAAGCTGATGCCGACCGGGAGAAGGACCTGACGCCGGCGGCCAGCCGGGCGCTGGCTGAAGCCGAGGCGCGCCGTGAAGCGTATCGCCAGAAGGAAGCTGCGTTGCCGAAGGAAATCGGCGGCCGCGGCGGCAAGGAACCCGGCCGCTACGGCGACTGGGAAGTGAAGGGACTGGCTAGCGATTTCTAGGGGTTCAGGAACGGAAGAACTGGGGAACTGGTGAACTGAAGAGTTGAAGAAAAAGGCGCATAGCAGTCCTCCAGTCCTCCAGTCCTCCAGTCCTCCAGTCCTCCAGTTCCTCAGGCCGCGCTGCGCTGTGCCCCCAGCGTCATCCAGCCGCTGTCATCGATGGCGATGGAGACGGTTTCGTAGCCGCCAATCGAGTTGTGCTGAGTCGTCATTGGATGCTGGTGAGTGGCGCTGATCACCATCACCGACGCGCCCGCTGCTTCCGCCGCCGCGATACCGGCCGGTGCGTCCTCGAAGACCAGACAGTCGCCGATATCGACGCCGAGCCGTTTTGCCGCCAGCAGGAAACAGTCGGGCGCCGGCTTGCCGTGCGACACATCCTCGGCCGCGACCACCAAGGCGGGAACCGGGATGCCGGCGGCCCGCATGCGCAGCAGCGCCAACGGGCGCGGCGCCGAGGTGACGATCGCCCAGCGCTCTGGCGGCAAAGCGTTGAGGAACGGCACGGCGCCGGCGATCGGCAGCACGCCTTCGACATCGTCCGACTCGGCCTGCAACAGCACAAACGCCTCATGAACAGGGTCGAGGCCGGGAAGCGCCAGCCTGGTGATGGTCTCGACCGCCCGCACGCCATGGATCGTCGGCAGGAAGGCTTCGACGTCGAGACCGTGCTTAAGCGCCCACGCCGCCCAGACGCGCTCGGCCGAGGCGATCGAATTGAGCACCGTGCCATCCATATCGAACAGGAACGCGGCGAATTTTCTGCCTGCAAACATCAGATTTTCCACGGGGTTAGGGATCGTTTCGGGAGGGTCGAAACATGTCGTGCGACCGTAACGTCGCCACGCCTGCCTGGGAAGCCGCGGGAGAGCCTTTTCGATAGTTCCAGGGAACCATGGTCCCGCCTCTGGCGTTTTGAGCATACTGTTTTCCACGGGATCGAAGGGGCAATCATTGTGCTGATCCGGCTCGGCTACGAAATCGCCATTGAATGCGTCGGCGCCACGCCGGTCATCTCGCTGCTTGATATCCACAGGGATCGTCAGGCCGACATCAAACGGCAGACGCGCGTGCTGACGTCGCCTTCAGTGCCGAGCAAGGTCTATCACGATCTGTTCGGCAATACCTGCCGCCGCTTCACCGCACCCGCCGGCAGTTTCCGCATTCTCTATGACGCAGCCGTCGAGGACAGCGGGGAGCCTGACGCGGTCAACACGCTGGCCAGGGAAGTGCCGGTGGCGGAACTGCCGGACGATGTGCTCGGCTACCTCCTCGGCAGCCGCTATTGCGAGACCGATCATCTGAGCAGTCTGGCCTGGCAGCTTTTCGGCCATGTTCCCTCCGGCTGGGCGCGGGTGCAGGCGATCGTCGACTATGTCCACAACCGGCTGTCCTTCGGCTATGGCTATGCGCGGTCGACGCGCACCGCAGCCCAAGCGCATGAGGAGCAGGTTGGCGTATGCCGCGACTTCGCCCATCTGGCGATCACGCTCTGCCGCTGCATGAACATCCCGGCCCGCTATGTGAACGGTTATCTCGGCGACATCGGCGTACCGGCCGACCCGGCGCCGATGGATTTTTCGGCCTGGATGGAAGTGTTCCTCGACGGCAAATGGTACACGTTCGACCCGCGTCATAATCGTCCGAGGATAGGCCGCGTCGTCATCGCGCGCGGTCGTGATGCCACGGATGTCCCGCTGCTGCACAGCTTCGGCCCGCACCAACTTTCGCTGTTCAAGGTCTGGACCTACGAGCAGGAAGGCAATCTGTTCAACCCGCCCTATCACGGCGTCGACAAGACGGTGAGCGCGCGGATGCTGGCGTGACCGGATTCTGATCCGCTTCGACACACAATCCGGAAATGGAAAAGGCCGCCGCTCCTTGACGAAGCCGGCGGCCTTCCGTGTTTCCGTCCGTGGCGCGGCCAATGGCGGCGACCGAGGTCACCCGCCGCGCTTATCGCGCCTTAACGGGAAGACTGCTTCCCGAAAGTGCAATCCGCTGAGGCCACGTTCTGGAAAACGAAATCACTCGACATCGGATCACCTCCTTTCGATTTGTTGAACACGTACAGATGATGGGGTGCGTTGCAGCAAAAAACAAGATGCCGATTTGAAATAGCTGGCGAGCCGCCTTTTGCGCCGGGTTGCGAAGAGCCGCGAGGGCGGGCAAAATCCATGCAAGGTGGATTGTCAGGACTCGGGAGGATGGCCATGGAGGCAGCCGAGAAGGCCGCGCGCATCGTGCGAACGGTGATCGAAACGCTGAAGCCGGGTTTTGCGGTCAAGCTGTGGACCGGCGAGCGGATCGGTCCCGCCACCGGGCCCGTGCTCACCATCAACGACCAGGACATCGTCTGGCAGGTGGTGAAGCGGCCATCGTTGTCGACGCTGATCGAGATGTGGATTTCCAAGACGATAGACATCGAAGACGGGACGATTTTCGATTTCTACGCACTGCCGTCGCAAGGCAAGCTCAGGACCAAGCTCAAGTCACTGCCGAAGCTGGCGATCCTGCGCGACCTGCCGGCGGTGCTCCTGTCACGCAAGCAGATGAGTGCACGCACCGATCTGTCGGGTCGCAACCCCTATGTCAGCGGGTCGAGCCAGGAGGCGATCCAGCATCACTACGACATTTCGAATGCCTTTTACCGGCTCTTCCTCGACGAGCGCATGGTCTACAGCTGCGGCTACTTTACGGATTTCGCCAATGGCATCGACCAGGCGCAGGCCGACAAGCTCGACCATATCTGCCGCAAGCTCAGGCTGAAATCGGGCGAAAAGCTGCTCGACATCGGCTGCGGCTGGGGCGCCATGCTGATCCATGCGGCCAAAAATTACGGCGTCGTCGGCCATGGCGTGTCGCTGTCGCAGGCGCAGACCGATCTCGCCCGCGAGCGCATCCGCGCCGAAGGGCTGCAGGACCGCATCACCATCGAGATCAAATCCTATGCGGAACTCAAAGGCTCCTTCGACAAGATATCGTCGATCGGCATGTTCGAGCATCTCGGCCTCGCCAACCACGCCAGCTATTTCAAGACCATCCATCGCTTGCTGAAGCCCGGCGGCATCTATCTGCACCACGCCATCACCAGGCGCAGCAAGGGCGACTTGAAGAAAACCTTGCGCAAGGGGCCGGAGTTCAAGGCGCTGCTCAAATACATTTTCCCAGGCGGCGAACTCGACACGATCGGCATGACGCTGGGCAATCTGGAGGCGCATGGCTTCCTGGTCTACGACGTCGAGAATCTGCGCGAGCACTATGCGCGCACCTGCCGGCTGTGGGCCGAGCGGCTGCAGGCTCGCTTCGACGAGGCGGTCGCCGAAGTCGGCGATGCCAAGGCACGGCTGTGGCTGCTTTATCTCACCGGCTGCTCGATCACCTTCGAGCGCGCCTCGGCGCAGATTTTTCAGACCGTCGTCACCAAACGCGCACGCGGCCCGAGCGGGCTGCCGCCGACACGGGCGGATCTGTATCGGTAGAGATAGGATTCGGGGCCGAACCCCACGCTTTCCAAGGTCTGCGATTCGCTGCCTCGCGGTAGAGGCCTACACGAACCGCATCGGCGCGCCGATCTCGACGCGGGCAGGCCTGTCCACAGTGCAATAGACGCCGAGATTATGGGCGTTGTGGCGGACCAGATTGCGCAGGATGCCGGGATCGTGGTCGAAGCCGTCCTGGCTGATGATGGTGAAGCCGCAGCGGCGGCACGGCTCCGAGACGGTCACCAGCAGGTCGCCGATGGCAAGCTTGCGGCCAATCCATTCGGTCTCGGGAAACGAGCTTTCGACCGCCGCCATGTCGATAACGATGTTGGGGCGGAAGCGGCGCGGATCGGGAATGCCTTCGGGGTGCAGCGCCTTGAGCCGCGCCAGCGATGCGGTGGTCAAGAGATGGATCGGCGCTTTGCGGTAGCGCGCCGCGGTGAGCGGGCCGGTGTAGCCGGGGGCGTTGTCCTGGCTGAACGGCCGGATCGAGGCGGCGAAGCCGAGATAGGTCGAGACGGCGCTGTCGCATTCAGCGCCCGGCGCTACCAGCCAGTCGCCGTCGGGAACGGCGATCTCCAGCTTGCGGTCCTTGCTCAGCCGGGTGCGGATGCGCGGCACCTTGTGCCACTTGGCGTCGCGGTCGGGCCGCGCGATCTCATTGTCCGAGACATCGACAAGGCCGAACAGCCGGTCGCCGTCGATGGTTTCAAGGCCGACCGAAATGGCGTCCTGGCGTTCGCCGGCAAGCGAACTTGCAGGGTAACGCCAGAGCTCCGTGACTGCGCCCAGTGCAGCCATCAAATCCCCTCAGCCCTTCTTGTTCTGGCGGTTGGCGATCAGATCATCGACCACGGCCGGATCGGCCAGTGTCGAGGTATCGCCGAGTGCGGAAAAATCGTCCTCGGCGATCTTGCGCAGGATACGGCGCATGATCTTGCCGGAGCGGGTTTTCGGCAGTCCGGGCGCGAACTGCAGCTTGTCGGGCGAGGCGATGGCGCCGATCTCCTTGCGGACATGGGCCACGAGCTCCTTGCGCAGTTCCTCGCTCGGCTCCACGCCTTTCATCAAGGTAACGTAGCTGTAGATGCCCTGGCCCTTGATGTCGTGGGCATAGCCGACGACAGCTGCTTCCGACACCTTCTCATGGCTGACGAGCGCCGATTCGACCTCGGCCGTTCCCATGCGGTGGCCGGAAACGTTGATGACGTCGTCGACGCGGCCAGTGATCCAGTAATAGCCATCGGCGTCCCGGCGACAGCCGTCTCCGGTGAAGTATTTGCCCTTGTAGGTGGAGAAATAGGTCTGCACGAAGCGGTCGTGATCGCCATAGACCGTGCGCATCTGGCCGGGCCAGGAATCGGCGATGCAGAGATTGCCGTCGGCCGCCCCTTCCAGCACCTTGCCTTCGCCGTCGACCAGCTGCGGCTCGATGCCGAAGAAGGGCCGCGTCGCCGAACCCGCCTTGAGGTCGGTGGCGCCGGGCAGCGGCGTGATCAGGATGCCGCCGGTCTCGGTCTGCCACCATGTGTCGACGATCGGCACCTTGCCGTTGCCGACGATGTTGAAATACCACTCCCAAGCTTCCGGATTGATCGGTTCGCCGACCGAGCCCAGCACGCGCAGCGACTTGCGCGAGGTCTTCTTCACCGGTTCGTCGCCGGCGCCCATCAGCGCGCGCAGTGCCGTCGGCGCGGTGTAGAAGATGTTGACCTTGTGCTTGTCGATGACTTCCCAGAAGCGCGACTGCGAGGGGTAGTTCGGCACGCCCTCGAACATCAGCGTGGTGGCGCCGTTGGCGAGCGGGCCATAGACGATATAGCTGTGGCCGGTGACCCAACCGACATCGGCGGTGCACCAGTAGATATCGCCATCATGGTAGTCGAAGACATATTGGTGGGTCATCGAGACATAGACGAGATAGCCGGCGGTGGTGTGCAGCACGCCCTTCGGCTTGCCGGTCGAGCCTGAGGTATAGAGGATGAACAGCGGATCCTCGGCCTTCATCTTCTCCGGCTTGCAGTCGCCTTTCACCGTGGCGATCTCGTCATGGTACCAGATGTCGCGTCCCTGGACCCAGCCGGTCTTGCCGCCGGTGCGGCGAACGACGACCACTTTTTCGACCTTGGTGCCGGCCTTGGCGGCGATTTCGATCGCTCTGTCGGTGTTTTCCTTCAGCGGGATCGGCTTGCCGCCGCGCAGGCCCTCATCGGCGGTGATGACGAAGGTCGACTTGCAGTCATCGATGCGGCCGGCCAGCGCGTCCGGTGAAAAGCCGCCAAAGACGATCGAGTGGATGGCGCCGATGCGGGTGCAAGCCAGCATCGCGTATGCGGCTTCCGGGATCATCGGCATGTAGATGGTGACGCGGTCGCCCTTCCTGACGCCGTGCTTCTTCATCACATTGGCGAGCCGGCAGACATGCTCGTAAAGTTCGTTGTAGGTGACCTTCTTGTCGTCGTAGGGATTGTCGCCTTCCCAGATGATGGCGGTCTGGTTGCCGCGCTTCTTCAAATGGCGGTCGATGCAGTTGTAGGAGACGTTAGTTTCGCCGTCCTCGAACCATTTGATCGAGACCTTGCCCTCGAAGGAGGTGTTCTTGACCTTGCTGAACGGCTTGAACCAGTCGATGCGCTTGCCGTGCTTGCCCCAGAACTTGTCCGGATTCTTCACGCTGTCGTTATACCATTTGAGGTAGGTGTCGTTGTCGATCAGCGCGTTCTTCTTCCACGCCGGCTGGACGCGGTGGATCTTAACCTCGGACATGTCTTCACTTTCCTCCCAAACCACCCCGCCGGCTTGACCACAGCCAGGATCACGGCGACGCAGCCGCGAATTCGGCGGCATTATTAACAGTTCCGCGCTGACGGCAACATTAGACGTTGGATTCGCGTGGCGGGATGCCGCAGCTCCCGTTTCGGTTGTATCAGCACTCGGCAGCGGTCGCTGCTAACTGCATGTTTTCGTGCATAAAACCCGACTGGGATCAGGAAAATCATAGACAGTTAAGGAACGGCGCGCACAATTCAGTGTTGGGAGGAATGGAGAATCAACTAGGCCAAGGGGCTGTCATGCGCGATCATTCCGAAATGGACCTGATGCTCAAGGGGTACGGCCTGACCACGGCCAAGATTCTGTACCATTTTCCCGACCACCCGCATCTGCTGCAGAGCTTCATCTGGCAGGATTACGATCTGGCGCCGAAGTTTCCGGTGCTGATCAAGTTCATCGAGTTCTGGAAGGCCAGGCTCGACGGGCCGCTGCATTCGATCAGCTACACGCACCAGAAGCTGATCGCGCCGAACGAATGGCGGAAGGTGGATGGGGAGTTCGTGCTGCACTGAGCGGCAGTATAGCTGATCTCCCCCGCGAGGGGGGAGATTGGCAGCTTCAACGTCGGCGATCACACCGCAGGCGGGTTCAGCCGGGCGAAACCTTCCTGGCGGTGATAGGGGAAGTACGGGTAGGGCGCGGTCACTTCGCTTGCCTTGTCGAGCTTTTTGACCTGCTCCGGCGTCAACGCCCAGCTGACGGCGCCGAGGTTCTGGCGCAGCTGTTCCTCGTTGCGGGCGCCGATGATGACCGAGGACACGGTCGGGCGCTGCAAGAGCCAGTTGATGGCGATCTGCGGCACGGTCTTGCCGGTCTCTTCAGCCATCGCATCAAGCGCGTCCATGACCCGGTAGAGATGTTCGTCCGCGACCGGCGGGCCGAAATCGGCGGTGTCGTGCAGCCGGCTCTTTTCCGGCAGGGGCTGGCCGCGGCGGATCTTGCCGGTCAGGCGGCCCCAGCCGAGCGGGCTCCACACCAGCGCGCCGATGCCCTGGTCGATACCGAGCGGCATCAGCTCCCATTCATAGTCGCGACCGACCAGCGAGTAGTAGACCTGATGCGCGGCGTAGCGCGGATAAGCATGCTTGTCAGCTTCCGCCAGCGATTTCATCACCTGCCAGCCGGAGAAGTTGGAGACGCCGACATAGCGCAGCTTGCCGGCGCGCACGAGGTCGTCCATCGTCGACAACACCTCCTCGATCGGCGTGCCGGCATCGAAGGCGTGCAGCTGCAACAGGTCGATGTAATCGGTGCCCATGCGCTTCAGGGCGGCGTCGACGGCTTTGATCAGCCGCGAGCGCGACGAGCCGTAGTCGGCCGGTCTGTCGCCCATCGGCAGCGAAGTCTTGGTCGAGATCAGCACCGCGTCGCGGCGGCCTTTGATGGCTTCGCCAAGCACTTCCTCAGAGGCGCCGTTCGAATAGACATCGGCGGTGTCGAACAGATTGACGCCGGCCTCGAGGCAGATGTCGATCAGCCGCCGCGCTTCCTTGGCGTCGCTGTTGCCCCAGGCCCCGAACAGCGGCCCGGAGCCGCCGAAAGTGCCGGCGCCGAAAGAGAGTGCGGGCACTTTCAGGCCCGATGCGCCGAGACGTCGATAATCCATTTTATGCTCCTTGATGATGTCGAAGAAGGATTGCGCGTGATGCTCATGACTGGGCGCAGACCGGCGCCCCGATTGTGGGGGCGCGATCGAGGCGCAGCGCCAGGGCAGCGACGCCAAGAGCCGCGACCGGCAGCAAAGCGGCGATCCAGGTTAGTGAGCCGAGGCCGAGGCCATGGGCAATCACCGCGCCGCCAAGCCAAGCGCCGGCGGCATTGCCGAGGTTGAAGGCGGCGATGTTGAAGGACGAGGCGAGGCTCTGGCCCGCGCCTTGCGCCTTTTCCAGCACCCACATCTGCAGCGGCGCCACGGTGGCGAAGGCGGCGGCACCAAGCAGGCCGACATAGATGACGGCCAGGATTTGGCTGTGGACGGCGAAGGTCATTGTGGCCAGCACCAACGCCAGCACCACGAGGCTGCCGAGCACCGCCGGCACCAACCAGCGGTCGGCGACCTTGCCGCCAAGCAGATTGCCGGCGAGGAGGCCACCGCCGAAGACGAGNCTCGGTGAGCAGCGGGGCGATGTAGGTGAAGACGGCGAAGACGCCGGCATAGCCGAGCACGGTGGTGGCGAGGCCGAGCAGCACCGGCGTGCGGCGCAGCACGGCGAGGTCGGCGCGCAGATTGGTCTTCTCGGGCGCTTCCTTGCTGCGCGGCACCAGAAGCAGGATGACGGCAAAGGCTGCCAAGCCGACCAGGGTTACCGCCCAGAAGGTGGCGCGCCAGCCGAAGGTCTGGCCGAGCCAGGTGCCGAAGGGCACGCCGAGGATGTTGGCGATAGTCAGGCCGGTGAACATCAGCGCGATCGCCGAGGCTTTCTTGTTGGGCGCGACCAGGCCGGTGGCGACCACCGAGCCGACGCCAAAGAAAGTGCCATGGGCAAAGGCGGTGATGATGCGGGCGCCCATCAGCGTCCAGTAGCCGGGGGCGATCGCACAGGCGAGGTTGCCGAGCGTGAAGATCGCCATAAGGGCCAGAAGGACGGTCTTGCGGGGCCAGTTGCCGGTGGCGATGGTCAAAAGCGGCGCGCCGATGACGACGCCCAACGCGTAGCCCGAAATCAACTGGCCGGCGGCCGAGATCGAGACTCCGAGATCTTTGCTGACATCGATCAGCAGCCCCATGATGACGAATTCGGTGACACCGATGCCGAAGGCTCCGGCAGCGAGGGCGTAGAGAGCAAGAGGCATGGCGGTTTCCAGTTCGAACTCGATGAGCGCGCTGTCCAGACCCGCGCCCCGACCGCAGAGATCGTGTTGGCATGCCTTGTGAACCAGACTTGCCTTGGGCATATCTCCTGTGAAATAGATTCACAAATGGCCAGACCCGATATCAACCGTTCCGGCGAGATCGAAGTGTTCGTCCGCGTCGTCGAGGCGAGCAGCTTCTCGGCTGCGGCTCGTTCGCTGCGTATGACACCGTCGGCGGTGAGCAAGCTGATCGCGCGACTGGAGGCAAGGCTCGGCGCGCGGCTGGTCACCCGCTCGACGCGCAAGCTGCAGCTGACGCCGGAAGGGACGGCGTTCTATGATAGCGGGGTGCGCATCCTGGCCGATATGGCGGCGGCCGAGCGCGAGGCGGCCGTGGGTGCCGCGCCGCGCGGACGGCTGCGCGTCAACTCCTATGTGCCCTTCGGGGTGCATCGGCTGATCCCGTTGCTGCCTGATTTCCTCGAACGCTACCCCGGGATTTCGGTCGATCTGGTGCTTACCGACAGCGTCATCGATCTGATGGCTGAACGTGCCGACGTCGCCATCCGCGCCGGGCCGCTCGGCGAGTCGCGGCTGGTGGCGCGCAAGCTCGGGCAAAGCCGGATGACAGTCGTTGCCGCACCGTCCTATCTCAAGACGCATGGCACGCCGCTGGTTCCAGCAGATCTCGACCGGCACAATCGCATGGCTTTCGGCTTTGTCCGGCATGTCGATGGCTGGCAGTTTGTCGACGCAGCTGACAATGCCATCACGGTTCCCATCGTGGGAAACACGCTGGTCGGCGATGGCGAGTCGATGCGGTTGATGGCGGTCGGCGGCGCCGGCATCGCCCGGCTGGCACACTGGCATGTGGCCGATGACATCGCGGCGGGGCGGCTGACGGCGCTGCTGGAGGATTTCAATCCGGGCGACGAGGAGCCTACCCACGCCGTCTATGTCGGCCAGGGCCGGCATTTGCCCGCACGGGTGCGGGCGTTTCTCGACTTTCTGGTCGAGAGCGTGCGGATGAGCTGAAAAGACGTTGGGGAGCCAGATGACCCCCCAAGCATCAGGCGACAGCGATGACTATTTCTTCGGGGTGAACGGCGCCGGGCGGCGACCGGCGCCCTGACGCTCCAGCATCCAGCCGGGATATTCGGCCGGCAGCGCACTGACCTCATCCAGTCTGGCGAGATCATCGGCGTCGAGCTTCACCTCGGCCGCGGCAAGGTTCTGCTCGAGCTGCTCCATGCGGCTGGCGCCGATGATGACGCTCATGACGAAAGGTTTGGCCAGGACATAGCCGAGCGCCACCGTGGCGACGCTGACGCCGTGCTTCTGGGCGATCTCGCGCATCGCGGCGACAGCCGCCCAGGCGCGGTCCTCATCGACCGGCGGGAAGTTGAAGGCGGCGCGGCGGCCTTCGCCATTGCCGGGCGCGCCGGGGCCGTATTTGCCCGACAGCAGGCCGCCGGCCATTGGCGACCAGACCATCAGGCCGAGCTTTTCCTCGTTGATGAGCGGCACGATCTCGCGCTCGAGGTCGCGGCCGGCGATCGAGTAATAGGACTGGATGGTCTCGAAGCGGGAAAATCCCTTGCGCTCGGCAACGCCCAGCGCCTTGGCGATGCGCCAGGCCGCCCAGTTGGAGACGCCGACATAGCGGACCTTACCGCTGGCAACGAGATCGTCGAGCGCCCGCAGCGTCTCGTCGACTGGCGTCACGGTGTCGGTGCCGTGCAGCTGGTAGAGATCGATATGGTCTAGCTGCAGCCGCTCCAGGCTGCCCTCGACCGAATCCATGATGTGGCCGCGCGAAGAGCCGCGCTCGTTCGGGCCCTGGCCCATGGCGCCATGCACCTTGGTGGCAATGACGACGTCCGAGCGTTTGACGCCAAGATCCTTGAGCGACTGGCCAAGCAGGCGTTCGGACTGGCCGAATGAATAGACGTCGGCCGTGTCGAAGAAATTGACGCCGGCGGCGATGGAACGGGCAACGATGTCGTTGACGCCCTTCTGGTCGAGGCTGGCGATCAGGCCCCATTGGGCATTCTCGCCGGCGGCGCCGAAGGTCATGGTGCCGAGGCACAGTTCGGAGACGAACATCCCCGTATTTCCGAGTTGATTGTAGCGCATGGTGGCGGCTCCAGCAGATTGGTGATGACGCCAAGCAAATAGGAACGGTGCGTTTCGTTTCCAGTGGTGGTACAATGATGGGCCGGCTCTGGCTCAACCTGCAGCCGACCCAACACGGGATCAACACAGGCGGGTCAGGCTTCCCAAGGGTTGAACATTGTGACGGCAGTATCGTCGAAATCGGCGACGTTGCGTGTGACCAGTATGAGATCGTGGAAGAGCGCCGTCGCGGCTATAAGCCCATCTGCGTCGCCGCGCGTGCGGATCGCGGAGATGCGACCCCATTGGGCAGCGATGTTCTCGTCTATGCCGAGAATTCGGTTTTCGTAGCTGTGGCGCAGACCGTGGAACCACGCTGCTAAATGGTTTGCAGTGTCGGGGTCGTTTCGCCGCTTCATTTCGATTCCGCGTGCGATTTCACCGAGCGTGATGACGCTTAGGAACAGAGACTGGCGCTCTTGCTTGATTATCCAATCCGCCACTGGCCCCCCTCGCTTTCGCGCATCCGACACGACGTTCGTGTCCAGAAGAAACATCAGAGGTCCACGTCTCGGCCGGGCCCCTTGGAGCGGCGATTGACCTCTTCGACGAAGTCGTCGTCCCATTCGGGACCGGAAAGAAGGTATTCCGCAAGTGAGGGCTTAGAGCCGACGAGCCTTTCGTATTCTTCAGCGGCCAACACGACAGCAGCGGGCTTTCCACGCAAGGTGATGGTCTGCGGGCCCTTTTCACGAGCCTGCTGAACCAGCTTCGAGAGATTGTTTTTTGCGTCCTGCAGATGCCAGTTCATGGAAGGTACCTAGCTAGCTTGGCTAGATATAGCATCGCTGCAGCGATGCAGCAACAATGCTACTGTTAGGGCGGCGAGATCACCGAGGTTTATCGGCCGCCGAAAATCGCCGAGCCGACGCGGACGCTGGTGGCGCCGAAGGCTATGGCGGTCTCGAAGTCGCCGGACATGCCCATCGACAGTTTTGCGACCCCGGCCTCTTTGCCGAGCTTTTCCAGCAAGGCGAAATGCGGGCCGGGGTTTTCGTCGGCCGGCGGGATGCACATCAGGCCTTCGATGGCGAGGCCATGGACATCGCGGCAGCGGGCGACGAAGGCGACGGCGTCGCGCGGCTCGATGCCGGCCTTTTGCGGCTCCGAGCCGGTATTGACCTGGACGTAGAGTTTCGGCGTGCGGCCCTGGCGCACGATTTCCTTGGCGAGTTCGGCGGCGAGCTTTTCGCGGTCGACGGTCTCGATGACGTCGGCGAGAGCGACGGCTTCCCTCGCCTTGTTCGACTGCAGCGGGCCGATCAGATGCAGTTCGATGTTAGGGAATTCCGCTTTCAAGGCCGGCCATTTGCCTTGCGCTTCCTGCACGCGGTTTTCGCCGAAGACGCGCTGGCCAGCCTCGATGACCGGGCGGATGACGTCGGTCTCAAAAGTCTTCGACACCGCAACCAGCGTCACCGAACCGGCGTCACGGCCGGCCTCGCGCTCGGCGGCAGCGATCCTCGTCTTGACGGCGAAAAACTGTTCGACGGCGCTGGCCATGCCCATATCCTGCCTGTCTTTAATCGTCTTGGCCGGCTCGCCGCAGTTGACGGGTCCGGCAATCCATGGTGAACACCGCGACGACATTTACCTCGGCCACCGGGCCTTGTCCGGCGGTCTGCGCCTGCTTTTAAGTGAAAATCATCCGATGGCAACCGAACGATACAATCCGCGCGCGTCAGAGCCCAAATGGCAGAAGGCCTGGGCCGAAAAGAAGCTGTTCGAAGCGCATAACGACGATCCGAAGCCGAAATACTACGTGCTGGAGATGTTCCCCTATCCCTCGGGGAAGATCCATATCGGCCACACCCGCAACTACACGATGGGCGACGTGGTGGCGCGCTACAAGCGGGCCAAGGGTTTCAACGTGCTGCACCCGATGGGCTGGGACGCTTTCGGCATGCCGGCCGAAAACGCGGCGATGCAGAACAAGGTCCATCCCAAGGAATGGACCTACGCCAACATCGCCGCCATGCGCGAGCAGCTCAAGATGATGGGCCTGTCGCTGGACTGGGCGCGCGAGTTCGCCACCTGCGACGTCGACTATTACCACCGCCAGCAGATGCTGTTCCTCGACTTCGTCGAAAAGGGGCTGGTGACGCGCAAATCCTCCAAGGTCAACTGGGACCCGGAGGATATGACGGTGCTCGCCAACGAGCAGGTCATCGACGGGCGCGGCTGGCGCTCGGGCGCGCTGGTCGAACAGCGTGAGTTGACGCAGTGGTTCTTCAAGATCACCGATTACGCGCAGGACTTGCTGGATTCGCTGAACGGTCTCGGCGAGTGGCCGGAAAAGGTCAAGCTGATGCAGCAGAACTGGATCGGCCGCTCGGAAGGGCTGCTGATCCGCTGGCCGCTGGCAGAGCCAAGTTCTAGCAAGATTGGTGGCGACACGAGCGAGCTGGAAGTCTACACGACCAGGCCCGACACCATTTTCGGCGCCTCCTTCATGGCGGTCGCCGCCGATCATCCGCTGGCCAGGAAGGCCGCCGAGAGCAATGTCGAACTGGCCAAGTTCATCGAAGAAATCAGACATATGGGCACGTCGGTGGCCGCACTGGAGACGGCCGAGAAGAAAGGTTTCGACACCGGCATCCGCGTCGTGCATCCGTTCGACGACTCGTGGACCCTGCCGGTCTACGTCGCGAATTTCGTTTTGATGGAATACGGCACCGGCGCCATATTCGGCTGCCCGTCGGGCGACCAGCGCGACCTCGATTTCGCCAACAGATACGGCCTGCCGGTGATCCCGGTGGTGATGCCGGAAGATGCCGACGCCAAAACCTTCCAGGTCACGGAAGACGCCTATGTCGATGACGGCGTGATGATCAATTCGCGTTTCCTCGACGGCATGAGGCCGGAGCAGGCGTTCGACGAGGTGGCAAAGCTCCTGGAGCAGAAAACCATAGGCGGGCGGCCAATGGCGGAGCGCAAGGTGAACTTCCGCTTGCGCGACTGGGGCATTTCGCGCCAGCGCTACTGGGGCTGTCCGATCCCCATGATCCATTGCGAGGATTGCGGCGTGGTTCCGGTGCCGAAAGCCGACCTGCCGGTCAAGCTGCCCGACGACATCGAGTTCGACCGTCCCGGCAATCCGCTCGACCGCCACCCGACCTGGCGGCATGTGAAGTGTCCGCAATGCGGCAAGGATGCGCGCCGCGAGACCGACACGATGGACACGTTCGTCGATTCGTCCTGGTATTTCGCGCGCTTTACAGCGCCCTGGGCCAATGAGCCGACGGAGCCGAAGGCTGCCGATGACTGGCTGGCCGTCGACCAGTATATTGGCGGCATCGAGCACGCGATCCTCCATCTGCTCTATTCGCGCTTCTTCACCCGCGCCATGCGCGCGACCGGGCATCTCGACCTGGCCGAGCCGTTCAAGGGCCTGTTCACGCAAGGCATGGTGGTGCATGAGACCTACCGCGTCGGCGGTGCGTCGAACAATGGCCGCTGGCTGTCGCCGGCTGAGGTCAGGATCGAGGATGTCGGCGGCAAGCGCCGCGCCATCGAGATCGCCACCGGCGAAGAGGCGGCGATCGGCTCACTCGAAAAGATGTCGAAGTCGAAGAAGAATACGGTAAGCCCGGAAGACATCACCGACGGCTACGGCGCCGACACCGCACGCTGGTTCATGCTGTCGGATTCGCCGCCCGAGCGCGACGTCGAATGGACGGACGATGGCGCCGCCGGCGCACATCGCTTCATCCAGCGCGTCTGGCGCCTGGTGTCGATCGCCGCCGAGACGCTTGACGGTGTCAAGCCGCACGCGGCGCTGGAGGGCGAGGCCGGCGCCGTTTCCAAGGCCGCGCACAAGATCCTGAAGGCCATCGGCGAGGATATCGAGAAGCTCGGCTTCAACCGCGCCATCGCCCGCATCTACGAACTGGCCAATGCGTTGACAACGCCGCTCAACGACGTCGCCGAGGGCAAGACCGACGCGGCGCTGAAAGGCGCCTGCCGCGAGGCGGTGGAGATCCTTGTGCATGTGGTCGCGCCGGTCATGCCGCATCTTGCCGAAGAGTGCTGGCACACGCTCGGCGGCACCGATCTGGTCGCCGAACGGCCTTGGCCTGTCTACGATCCGGCACTGGTGGTCGACAACGAGATCGTGCTCCCAGTTCAGGTCAACGGCAAGAAGCGCGGCGATTTGACAATTGCCCGCGACGCGGACCAAGGTGCGGTCGAAAAAGCGGTTCTGGCTCTCGACTTCGTGCACAAAGCGCTGGAAGGTAAGGCACCCCGCAAGGTGATCATCGTGCCGCAGAGGATCGTCAATGTCGTTGCTTGACTTCAGAAGGATGGGGCCTGATCTGGAAAAGACGACGCTATTGCTGCGCTGCGCAGCGCTGTACGGCATGGTCGCCTCGGTGGCGCTGGTTTCGGCCTGCACGGTGAGGCCGCTCTATTCCAGCGCGCCGCTGAGCGCCGGTTCCACGGTCAGCGCTTCGGCGGAACTGGCGTCGATCGCGGTCAAGCCGGTCAAGACACGCTACGCCCAGCAGGTCCGCAACAATCTGATCTTTGCCTTTGGCCAAGGCGCCGGCGAGCCGCCGGCGCCGCTCTACATGCTCGATCTCGGCGTCACCGAACTGGTCGAATCGGCCGCGGTGGTGCAGATCCAGACCGACGAAGACGAGCCGACGGCAGGCACGGTGACGCTGACCGCAAACTATGTGCTGACCGATGCCAGGACCGGCGTGGTGATCGCAACCGGCAAACGGTCGATCCCATCATCCTTCGACAAGCCGACGCAGGAGTTCGCCTCCTACCGGGCGCAGCTCGACGCCGAGAACCGCGCCGCGCGTGAACTGGCTGAAATGGTGAGCCTGTCGGTCGCCCAGGACTTGGTCAGGCACGGCAAGAAGGCCTGAGCATTCCCTGGCGCTGCCAACTAGACTTTTAGCAGTCCGCAACAAAAAGGCCGGTTTCCCGGCCTTTTTTCGTTTGTATCGAACCGATCTCAGCCGATCTTCTGGCCGGTCTTGGCCCAGTCGGCAGCGAACTGATCCAGGCCCTTGTCGGTCAACGGGTGCTTGACCAGCGCCTTCAGCGTCGCGGCCGGCGCGGTAACGACATCGGCGCCGATCAGGGCTGCCTGCTTGACGTGGTTCACGGTGCGAACCGAAGCGACGAGGATCTCGGTGTCGAAATCGTAATTGTCGTAGATCTGCCGGATCTCCTGGATCAGTTCCATGCCGTCCGCGCCGGTATCGTCGACGCGGCCGACGAAGGGCGAGATGAACGAGGCGCCGGCCTTGGCCGCCAGCAGCGCCTGGTTGGCCGAGAAGCACAGCGTTACATTGACCATGCGGTTCATCTCGGTGCGGATCGTCTTGCAGGCGCGCAGGCCGTCGAGCGTCAGCGGCACCTTGATGCAGACATTGTCGGCGATCTTGGCCAGGATGTTGGCCTCGGCCATCATGTCCTTGTATTCGATCGCAACGACCTCGGCCGAAACCGGGCCCTTGACGATGTCGCAGATCTGCTTGGTGACCTCGGCGATCTTGCCGCCGGATTTCAGGATCAGCGAGGGATTGGTGGTCACGCCGTCGAGCAGCCCCAGGTCGTTCAGTTCCTTGATGTCCTTGATGTCAGCGGTGTCGACAAAAAATTTCATGGGGGTCTCCTGAAAGATTTCCATGTGCATGCCATGCACATTCCGGGTTGCCCTTTGATCTAGACCAAAGTCGGGGCAAGGTCACGCCCGATGATCGAAGATTCGCCCTTTGTCGCAGCCGCGCCGGTGCTGGTGCCGATGCCGGCCGAACGGCCCTACACCTACGCTGTGCCTGCCAGCGTGCGCGTGGTGCCGGGCTCGATCGTGCGCGTGCCGCTCGGTCCGCGCCAGGTTGCCGGCATCGTCTGGGATGGTGCGGTCGAGAATATCGACGCCAAAAAGCTGCGCCCGATCGAACAGGTCTTCGACTGCCCGCCGATCGACCGCGGCATGCGCCGCTTCGTCGACTGGGTGGCGCAGTACACGCTGTCGCCGCCCGGCATGGTGGCGCGCATGCTGTTGCGCGCGCCGGAGGCGTTCGATCCCGAACCATGGATCGAGGGCCTGCAGCGGACCCTCGTCATGCCCGACCGGATGACGGATGCCAGGACGCGCGTGCTGGAGACGGCGGAAGGGGGGCTTGCCTGGACGCGATCCGGCCTGGCGCACGCGGCGGGCGTGTCGTCGACGGTGGTCGAGGGACTCAAGGCGCAAGGCGTGTTCGAGACGGTGATGATCCCGCCTCGACCGGTGGTCGCCGCGCCCGATCCCTCCTACGCCATGCCGGAGCTGATGCCGGACCAGGCAGACGCGGCCGCCATGCTGCGCGCCAATGTCGCGGCCGCTGCTTTCAACGTCACGCTGCTCGACGGCGTCACCGGCTCGGGCAAGACGGAAGTTTATTTCGAGGCGGTGGCGGCAGCCCTCGACCAGGGCAGGCAGGTGTTGATCCTGCTGCCGGAGATCGCGCTGACGCATGCCTTCCTCGAACGCTTCCAGCAGCGTTTCGGCGCCAAGCCGGCGGAATGGCATTCCGACCTGCCGCCCCGAATGCGCGAAAAGGTCTGGCGACAGGTGGCGGAAGGCGGCGTGCGCGTCGTTGCCGGGGCGCGTTCGGCGCTGTTCCTGCCGTTCCGCGAGCTCGGGCTGATCGTCGTCGACGAGGAGCACGACCCCGCCTACAAGCAGGAGGATCGCGTCTTCTACAATGCGCGCGACATGGCGGTGGTGCGCGGCCATATCAGCGGCTTCCCGGTGGTGCTGGCGTCGGCGACGCCATCGGTCGAAAGCCGGGTCAATGCGCAGCAGGGCCGCTACAGCAGGGCGGTGCTGTCGGCGCGCTTTGCCGAAGCCGCGCTTCCCGATCTCAAGACGATCGACATGCGGCGCGCGCCGCCGGCCCGCGGCGGCTTTCTGTCGCCGCTGCTGATCGACCAGATGCAACGTACGCTGGAGAAGAAGGAGCAGTCGCTGCTGTTCCTCAACCGGCGCGGCTATGCGCCGCTGACGCTGTGCCGTGTCTGCGGCCACCGCTTCGGCTGCCCGGTTTGTTCGGCCTGGCTGGTCGAGCACCGCTTTCGCGGCCAACTCGTCTGCCATCATTGCGGGCACAATGAGAAGCGGCCGGAGGCTTGCCCGGAATGCGGCACGCTCGACCATCTGGTCGCCTGCGGGCCTGGCGTCGAGCGGATAGCTGAAGAAGTCGTGGCGCATTTCCCCGACGCGCGCACGATCGTCCTGTCATCCGATTTGATGGGTGGAGTGCGCCGGCTGCGGCTGGAGCTCGAGGCCATTGCCAATGGCGAGGCCGACATCGTCATCGGCACGCAGCTGGTCGCCAAGGGCCATAACTTTCCCAACATGACGCTGGTCGGTGTCGTCGATGCCGATCTCGGCCTCGCCAATGGCGATCCCCGCGCCGCTGAGCGCACCTTCCAGTTGCTCAGCCAGGTGACCGGCCGCGCCGGCCGCACCGGCAAGAAGAGCCTCGGCCTGCTGCAGACTTTCCAGCCGGACCATCCGGTGATGCGGGCGATCGTCTCGGGCGATGCCGAGGCCTTTTACGAACGCGAGATCACTGAGCGCGAACGGGCAGCCCTGCCGCCCTTCGGCAGGCTTGCCGGCGTCATCGTCAGTGCGGTGACGCGGGCCGAGGCCGAAGGCCACGCGCGCGGCCTGCGCCGTGCAGCACCCCAGGCCAGCGACCTGTTCGTGCTCGGTCCGGCCGAGGCGCCGCTGTCGCTGCTCGGTGGGCGCCATCGTTTCCGTTTGCTGATCCAGGGTGAAAAGCGCGCCGACATCCAAGGCTTCATCCGCACCATGCTGGCCGAAGGGCCGAAGCAGCGCGGCTCGGTCCGCGTGCAGGTCGACATCGATCCGCAGAGCTTCTTGTAAGCACAAAGGCTGACGCCGCCGCCGGCCGCCCGTAAGCCGTTTGTCAAGAAAACTCAGCATCTTAGTGCCGGCTAAAATGCGCGCTGTTCATGTACCCGGCTCTCATCCGTTCGCTGACTAATCCTGATTTGAAAAGCCACAAAATAAATGTTGACTCGTTTTATCATGAATTATAACTGGGCCTTTCCGCTCTGGCGCTGGGGACCAGGGCATGGATGGGGACAGCATGCGCAGATTTTTCAGTACGCTTCTTTGGTCATCGGCTTTGGGTTCGTCGATTATGGCAGGCGCGGCATTTGCCCAGGAAGCCGCTCCGACGGACCAGCAGGGAGCCACCGTGCTCGACCAGATCCTGGTCACCGGCCGCAATGAAAGGTCCATTTCCAGCGTTGCCCAGTCTGTCCAGGTCGTGGAACGGCAACAGGTCGAGGAAGCCGCGCAGGAAAATATCGACGCCGCGACCCTGATCAGCCGCATCGTCCCCGGCTACGCGCCACGCAACCAGACCGTTTCCGGCGCTTCGGAAACCTTCCGCGGGCGCAGCGTTCTCATCATGGTCGACGGTGTGCCGCGCAACACACCGCTGCGGGACGTCTCACGCATCCTGTCGATGATCGACCTGAATTCGGTCGAGCGCATCGAAGTCATCAATGGCGCGTCCAGCCTTTATGGCGCCGGCGCCACCGGCGGCACGATCAACTTCATCACCAAGCGCGGCGACAGCGACAAGCCGAAGGTGACGGTGCGCACCGGCGTCACCGCCTTCACCGAAAACCCCGGCAAGTCGGCCGGGCCAAGCACCAGTGTCTCGGTCGAGGGCAAGAAAGGCGATTTCGACTATTTCTTCTCGGCGTCCGGTGATCTGTCGCGCCGCACCTATGACGGCCACGGCAACGAGATGGCTTCCGACGCCATGCTTGGGCAAGGCGGCGGCGACCGCACCGGCACGGGCAATCTCTTCGGCGTGGCCGGCTACCAGTTCGATTCCAGGCGCTTCGAGGCCAGCGTCGACTGGACCTATGCCAACCAGAAGCCGGACTGGTTCACCGATTACACGACCAATCCCGTCTCCCCGGATTTCGGCGATCCCTATGAAGGCAAGCCGCTGAAGGAAGGTTCGAAATATCTGACCGCCAAATACACCGACAGCGACTTCGCGCTCGGAAACCTCGAGGTCAAGGCGTTCTACAACGACATCTTCAAGCAGTCGCCCTTTACCAAATTCTCGGCCGTCAACAGCCAGGTGTATTTACCGACGAACCCGACGCGGCCGGTGATCCTGCCGCCGGGCACGGACCCGACCGCCGACTTCAACCAGACGGCGCTGCAATCGCGGCGCAGCGGCGTCAACCTGACCGTCAACACGCCGATGGACTTTATCGCCCAGAGCAGCACGCTGACCTGGGGCGCCGACTATGTCTTCGACGCCACCGATCAGCAGTTGACCAATGGCCAGGACGCCATCTCGCCCACGACCCAGAACTCGGTCGCCTTGTTTGCGCAGGGCGAAATTCCGGTGACGGATCGCTTTCGCATCAGCGGCGGCGCGCGCTACGACCAGTTCTATCTCAACGTTGAGGACTTCACCCGGCCTGCCGCCGCGGTCCTGCTTGGCCGCAACATCATAGGCCTGCCGGCGATCCGGGTGACCGGCGGCTCGTTCGACTACGACGCCGTCACCTTCAACGCCGGCGCCGTCTATGACCTGACCGAAAGGATGCAGCTTTTCGGCAATTTCTCGCAAGGCTACAGCCTCACCGACATTGGCGGCTTCACCCGCCGCGCTGGGTTGAACTCCAACGCAGAGACCTGCGACGCTTACGGCACCGCCATCAGGCCGCTGCTGCCCTGCACCAACGCGCCGGACTATGCGATCAGCTATGCCGATATCGCGCCCGAGCCCCAGCTTGTGAACACATGGGAAGCCGGCCTGCGCGGCGACTGGGGCGACTATCGCGGCGGCGTCAGCACCTATCTGTCGACCTCGGACAACGGCGTCAGCTACGACATCGTCAACAACCGGGTATCGCAGCAGAAGGAACGCATCTGGGGCGTCGAAGCCAATCTGGAGGCAGACCTCAGCGGCATGTTCACGCTGGGCGGATCTGTCGGCTATGTCGAAGGCAAATACGATGCGGATCGCGACGGCCACATCGAAGCCAACGAATATCTGCCCAACAACCGCATTCCCTCGACCTACAAAGGCCTGGTCTATCTCACGACCCATTTCGAGAACGAGCTGACCCTGCGCAGCGAGCTGGAGCTGTTCTCCGGGCGCGACCGCATCGCCACCCAGGAACTGGACGGTGCGGCTCTGGTCAATCTCGCCGTCTCGAAGAAGTTCGCCAATGAAAGCGTGCTGAACCTTGCCGTGCGCAACGTGTTCGACACCTACTACATCAACCCTTCCGCATCGGCGACGCGTGGGGCGGACGTTCCGGGTCTGGGGCGTTCGGTCGCGCTGTCCTACCAGATCACCTTCTGAGGGCGGCGATGGCGGTGTCTCTCCAACGAAATGGTGCGCTGGTCTCGCTGCTGGCAGAAGCGCCCGCCGATCCGGCGGATGGCGAGCGCTATGTCGAGGCGCTCGGCCGCCTTTCGCAGGAACGGGAGCCGTTCGTGCTGCTGGTCGATATCGGCATCGAGATCGCGCTGAGCGACACCCAGCGCAAGGCGCAAAACCTCTGGTACAAGGCGGAGCGCGAGCGGCTCGAAAAAGCCTGCCGCGCCTGCGCGCTGGTGCGCTCCGCCGTTGACGAGAACATGCAGCGCGTCTGGCAAAGCCTGTTCGGCTTTCCAGTGCTCGTCACCCGCAGCCGGGCGCAGGCCGACGCCTTCCTGAACGGTTACGCACCGAAGGACTATGCCAAATGAGCGCCGACGCAGACCGGTCGGCGCCCGCCGGGCTCTCGCGCCTGCGGCTTTTCGTCGTTCTCGCCTGCCTTTATCTGGCGCAGGCGATCCCGAGCTATCTGTTTGCCGCGGCGATCCCGCCGATCCTGCGCGAACAGGGCGTGTCGCGCACCGCCATCGGCATGATGGCGCTGCTGATGCTGCCGCTGGTGCTGAAATTCCTGTGGGCGCCGCTGGTCGATCGCTTTCGGCCAGTGGCCCGCGCCCATCGCGCCGGCTGGGTCATCATCACCCAGATCGGCGTCATCGCCGGCATCGCCGCCATGCTTTGGATCGAGCCGACCGATGTCGCCGGTATCTTTGCCGTCGGCCTTGTCGTGAGCCTGTTGATGTCGACCCAGGACATCGCCACCGACGGCTACGCGGCCAAATATCTCGACCCGAAGGACAGGCCGATCGGCAATGCGATCCAGGGCGGCGCCGTCGCGCTCGGCGTCGTTCTCGGCGGCACGCTCGGCCTGTTGGCTTATCATCATGCCGGCTGGCAAACCATGGTGGCCATGGTGGCCGCGCTGTCCATCATCCCGCTGGTCGCCGCCTTCGCCATGCGCGAGACCGATCCCGTCGCCAGCGCGCCGCAGGCGTCCATGGACCGCCCCTCGATCCTGCGTTTCCTGCGCCGGCCGGAGGCGCGCCAGATCCTGTGGATCGCGCTCATCTACCGCGCCAGCGAGGGGCTGGTGAAGTCGATGGAAGGCTCCTATCTCGTCGATGCCGGCGTGCCGCTCGACATCATCGGTTATCTCTCGGGGGGTGCCGCGCTCACCGTCGGGCTCGGCGGCTCGGCGCTGGCGGCGTGGCTGCTGCACAAAAGGGGCGCCGCCTCGGTGCTCGGCCTGCTCGGCGCGCTGCGAACCATCTGCTTCCTGATCTTCGCGCTGCACGCTTTCGGCGCTATCGCCGGCTTCTGGCCGATCTTCGGCGCCTCGTTCCTGCAGACGCTGGTGCGCTACATGGAGATCGTGGCGCTCTACAGCCTGTTCATGTCCGTCACGTCGTCGGACCAACCCGGCACCGATTTCACCATCCTGTCCTGCGCCCAGCTTATCGTCTATCTCGTCGGCTCCATGCTGGCCGGCCGCCTCGCCGACATGCTCGGCTACTCCGCGCTGTTCACCCTGGCGACAGTGCTGTCGGGCGTCGCCGTGGTGGCGACCTATCGCATGCTGAATGCCCATTTCGCCGATGCCGCAAAAGCCCAGCCGGGTACTCCGATGCAGCCGCTGCCGGAGGTCGCCGAATGAGCGCGGTTTGGCTAGTGCTTGCGAACCATGGCAGCGAGACAGGCAGCGGCCAGCGCCAGCGCCGCGCAGTCGGCCAGCGGCGCAAAGGGCCAGAGCGTGAAGGCAAAGCCGCCGGCCAATGCGCCGATGCTCTGGCCGAGTACATGGGTGCTGGTGAGCCAGCCGGCCGCCGCGCCCTGCTCGCCGGGCTCCAGGCGCTTCATCAGCCAGGCGGTGTAGCCGGGTGTCGCCAGGGCAATGCCGGCCGCCGCCACCACCAGAGACGCTGCCGAGGCAACATGGCTGGCCGTGACGGCCAGCGCCGTCATGCCGACGCAAACCATGAGACAGCCGACGACGACGCTGTTGCGCTCCGCCAGCCGCAGGCGCGCCATGAGCAGTCCCTGGACCAAAACCATGACGATGGCGACCAGCATCAGGGCCAGGCCGGTCACCGTCGTGGCCTGCGTCGCACCAAGGCCAAAACGCTGCTGGGCCATCGGGCCGAGCATCATCTGCACCTGTCCGAAGCCGAGCGTCAGGCACAAGCCCATCGCCAGGCAAGGCAGAGCGCGGCGATCGAAGGGCGATATTCCACGGCCGACGTCGGCTGCCTTGCCGTCGCTCCGTCCGCCGGCTTCCCCTTTGCCCGGCGCGAGCCACAGCAACAGCGGGCTGAACAGGAACAGGATGGGCGGCAGCAGCGGCGACAGGACGGCAGCCGTTGCCGCCAGCGCGCCGGCCAGCCGCCCCATGCTGACGCCGGCGCTAAGCAGTCCCAGCGCGGCCTGTCGCCTGTCATCGGCAACCGAGCGGCTGGCCCAGACCTGCGCCGTCGGCATGACGCCGGACGCGGCAAAACCGTACACGGTTCGCGAAAGCATCAGCAAAGCGATGCCCAGCGCGGCTCCCGTGCCGGCTATCAGCAGAATGGCGAACACCGCCTGGCCGGCCAGCATGGCGAGGCCGAGCAAGCGCAGCAGCCTGGCATGGCCAAGCCGCTCGCCCATGCGACCCCACAGCGGCGAGCCGACCAGAAAGGCCGCCGCGCCGACAGCAGTTGCCGCGCCGATGGCAAACGTGTCGAGCCTCAGCCGGTCCATCACCAGGGGAACGAGCGATACGAAGGCCGACTGGCCGAAGCCGATTGCCGAGACCGCGATCGCCAGGCGGCGCAGAAGCGAAGATCGATTTTTCATACCGGTCGTCATAAGACCAAGCTTATTTCTTGTTTATAATAGTTAATCAACATAAATGTTTAAAGACGACGACTTATAGATGTAATCTGCAGTATTATTAGGATTTATCGAGATGCACATGGAACAAGTAGGACCAGAATCTTCCTCTGCATTAAGCCCGTTACTCAACGCGTTGCTGCGGGAATGGAATGGCTGGGAATTCGTCGACGCCAGGCAAACCGCGCTGTTTCGGCCGCAGGCAGCCGTGCTGCGTCTGAATTTCCCTGCCTCGCGCGCGGCGGTGCTCGTCGAAGCGCGGCATCGCTCGAAGGTCGGTTACCACGATTTAGCGATGCCGCTCTGGCGCCTCGATATTAGTAACGAGGGGGCCGATGGCGAAGCGACCGAGATCGACCTTTTCAGCCTTTTGGCGCTGATCCTGGCGGATCCCGACATTGCCGGCCGGGCGACAGCGAAAAGCCGACTGACCTTCCTGCGCCGCAGCCTGGCCAGCATCGCCGCAATCGCTGACGCGACTGCGGCGCGTGGATCGTCGCGGCCCTTCTCCGAAGGCGATCCTGATTTCATCGATGCCGAAAGCGCCCTGCGCTTCGGCCATGCCGTGCATCCGGCGCCGATGAGTCGCGAAGAGTTCACGCACACGGATTCCGCGCGCTTCGGGCATGAATACTGCAATGCGTTCAAACTGCGCTGGTGGGCCGTCGACCCGACCATCCTCACTGGAGGCAGCGTCGAGCCGCTAGATGTCACCGAGATGGTCCGCGGGCTTGCCGCCAGCGATCCGCAGCTGCTTGCTCGGGCTGGCAAGCAACAGGGCAAGGTTCTCGTTCCGATGCATCCGTGGCAGGCCGTACGGCTCATGCTGGAAGACCGCGTCGAGCGCCTGTTTCGCGCCGGTCGTATCGTCGATGTTGGGCTCGGCGGACCAGCGTGGCGGGCCACGACCTCGCTGCGCACGGTTCATTCGTCTGAAGCCGAGTGGATGCTGAAATTCTCGCTCAGCCTGCGCCTGACCAATTCCAGGCGCATCGTCGAGGAGCATGAGTGCCGGCGCGGCCTTTCGGTGCACCGGCTGGTCAAGGGCAAGCTCGGCTATGCCTTGCAGCGGCGCTGCCCGACCATGACGGTGCTGGGTGAGCCCGCCTGGTTCGGCCTGCGTGACGAAGACGGCCGGCTGATGACGGATACCATCGTCTCGTTTCGCGAAAATCCGTTTCGCGGCACGGGCAATCCGCCGGCTGCCGTTCTCGGCGCGCTTTGCGAGCGCCATCCTGGCCGTACCGAAAGCCATCTGTCCGACCTGGTCCACCGTATCGCCCGCGACGAGAAGCGACCTGTCGAGGAAACGGCGCGTTTGTGGTTCGAGCGTTTCCTTCATGCCGCCATCGAGCCGTTTATCGTTGCCTTCTCGGAATTCGGCCTGCTGTTCGGCGCCCATCAGCAGAACCTCGTCGTCGGTCTTTCCGGAGGCTGGCCGAATGCGCTCTATTTTCGCGACTGCCAGGGCACCGGTTATGTCGAGGAATTCCTGCCCAGGCTGCGCGAATTCGTGCCCGAGGCCGGTCAGGCGGGCGATCATGTCTTCCCAGCGGAAGCGGCCGCGAAGCTGTTCGGCTACTATCTGGTCGTCAATGGCGCTTTCGCCGCCGTCGCAGCCCTTGCCGCCGCTGGCCTCACCAACGAAGACGATCTGCTGGCGATATTCCGCCGCTCGCTCGAGCGGCTGGCCGCCACGCCGATGGCTGACCGGTCCTGCGTCGACTATTTGCTCAACGCGCCGACGCTCGCCGCCAAGGGCAATTTCCTGATCGCGCTGCGCGACATCAATGAGAACACCGAAGTGCCCGACCCGCTGGCCGGTTACGTCGAGCTTCCGAACCCCCTGCATGTGAGAGAATACGCATGAACATCGAGGCTGCGAAAAACCGGTCACCCGCCACCGTCGCCGGCAACGAAGGATGGCAGCATCTGGCCTCGGCCGCGGAGCCGCTCGCCATTTGTGCCGGCGATGGCCATGTCAGCCTGGTCAACGCTGAGGGAACAGCGGTGGGACAGGCCCGCATCTCCGACGCGGATGGCCGCCTGCTCATCG
This sequence comes from Mesorhizobium sp. LNJC391B00, assembly GCF_000502535.1. Classification (NCBI taxonomy): domain Bacteria; kingdom Pseudomonadati; phylum Pseudomonadota; class Alphaproteobacteria; order Hyphomicrobiales; family Phyllobacteriaceae; genus Mesorhizobium; species Mesorhizobium sp. LNJC391B00. The sequence goes on along the minus strand of NZ_AYWI01000004.1, from coordinate 134,629 downwards.
ACGATGTCGCGTTTATTGGCGGCCGCCTCGACCAACCGCAAATCCTGGCAGGTCTCGTCGACGCCGCGCTGCGCCTGCATCCTTCCTTCGACTGCGCCTTCCTGCCGGCGGCCAAGACGCTGTGGCCAGTTTCGGCGCTGGCCACCGAGACGGTTCCGGGTGGACCGGAACGCGCCGTCATCCATCGCTCGGTCCTGCGCCAGCTGCCGCTGCTGTGGCGCAGCCAGGCCTCGCATGTCACCTATCCGGCATTGATGACCGCTATCGGCCCGCAAGACCGGCTGCCGCCATTGCGCCAACCGCGCCCCAGCGGCCCGATGTACGAACGCTGGATTGCCGAGCTCGGTCTCACCGTGTCGTTGCGTCCGATCGATCGCCGGACCGATCTCGACCTCTTCCATCGCTGGATGAACGATGGCCGTGTCGCCTTCTTCTGGGAACTTGCCCAGAGCCATGAAGAGCTCGACAAATATCTCGCCGAGCAGGAGAGCGATCCGCATATTTTCGGCGTCATCGCCAGCTTCGACGGCGAGCCGACCGGCTATTTCGAGTTCTACTGGGCCAAGGAGGACCGGCTCGGGCCTTATTACGAGCCGCTCGACTGGGATCGCGGCTGGCATGGGCTGATCGGCAATACGCGCCATCTCGGCCGGCCGAAGACGCTGGCTCTGTTCCGTTCCGTCACCCACTATCTGTTCCTCGACGAGCCGCGCACGCAGCGCATCGTCGGCGAGCCACGCGCCGCGCACCAGAAGATGCTGAGCTATTGCGCCGACGCCGCCTACGACAAGGTCAAGGAGTTCGACTTCCCGCACAAGCGCGCGGCGCTGGTCTGCTGCGAACGCGAGCGCTTCTTCCGCGAGGTGCCGCTGTGACGGTGCAGCAACCGATTGCCAAAGCGGAGGAGGCGACACGCTGGGCTGCGATCAACCGCGACGCCGTCGCCAAGGCCATTTCCGAACTGACCTTCGAGGAGTGCCTGTCGCCGCGCGAGCTTTCGCCTGGCCGATGGGAGCTGACGCCCGGCCCCGGCGTGACCTATCGCTTTGCCGCGACGCGGCGCCTGTGGGGCCAGATCGCCGTCCGTCCGGAGGCGCTGACCCGCGACGCCGGCATCGAGCTGCCGGTCGACGATGCGGTCGCCTTCTTCGCCGACGCGCGCGAGACGCTCGGCATGTCGCCGGCAACATTCTGCACCTATGCGAAGGAGCTTTACAACACGCTGATGGCCGACATGCGGATCGCCAAGGCGCGCGGCAATCGACCGGCCGCCGATCTAGCCGCGCTGCCGGATACCGAGTTGCAGGCATTGCTCGACGGCCATCCGAAGGCCCCTGCCAACAAGGGACGGCTCGGCTGGGGACGGGACGACTTCGAGCGCTACGCGCCAGAATCGGCTGCCGCATTCCAGCTCTTCTGGCTTGCCGCCGCCAGCGATCGCTGCCTGCTGGCGCTTGACCGCGGGCTCGACGAAGAGGCGCTGCTGCAGGCCGCACTCGGCGACTACGAGCGCGCAAGGCTCGAAGCGGCTTTCAGCGCCGCCGGGATCTCGCGATCGACGCACAGGCTGCTGCCGGTCCACCCCTGGCAGTGGCAGGCGATGATCGCCTCGCAATATGGTGGCGAGATCGCTGCCGGCCGGCTGGTGCCGCTCGGTCCGTTCGGCGACGCGTTCCTGCCCCTGCAGTCGCTGCGCACTCTTGCCAATGTGGCACGGCCCGAGGCGCTGCACGTCAAGCTGCCGCTGACCGTCCTCAACACCTCAGCGTGGCGCGGCGTGCCGGGCAAATACATGGCGATCGGCGCCGATCTGTCGCGCTGGCTGGCCACGGTGGCGGCCGCGGACCCGGTGCTCAAGGACGTCAAGGTCTTGCAGGAAGTCGCCGGCGCCTTCTATCCGCATCCGCACTACGCCGGCGTTGAAGGCGCGCCCTATCAATTTTGCGAGATGCTGGGCGCCATATGGCGCGAAAGCCCCGAAAAGGATCTGACAGCGGGCCAGCGGCCGATGATGATGGGCGCCCTGCCGCAGCGCGACGCGCATGGCAGGCCGATCGCCAGCGCCCTGATGGAGCAATCCGGCCTTGGTCCGGAGGCATGGCTCGATCGCCTGTTCTCCACGGCCTTCGTGCCGCTCTACCACTTCATGTGCCGTTACGGCGTCGGCTTCATCGCCCATGGCCAGAACGTCACCATCATCCTCGACGGAGCGACGCCTCTCGGCGTGGCGGTCAAGGATTTTCAGGGCGACCTCGACCTCGTCGACCAGCCGTTTCCCGAACTGGCCGGCCTCGACCCCAAAATCCTGTCGACGCTGAAGCGCCGGCCGCCGGCACATCTTCTCCAGCATTTGCAGACGGGACACATCGTCAGCGTTCTGCGCTTCCTTTCCGAGGCGCTGGCCGCCTATGACCGCTTCGACGAGAGGACTTTCTACGCCATCCTGGCCGCCGCCATCCGGCGCTACCAGGCGCAGAACCCGGAGCTGTCGGAACGGTTCGCGCTCTTCGATCTGTTTGCTCCGAAGATCCCACGCATCGCCATCAACAAGGTGCGCTTCGCCATCGGCTACGGCGACAGCGGCGAACGCCCTCTGCCCGACCTTGGCACACCGCTCGACAATCCGCTTAACCCCGAGTCAGCCCGGCGATCTCCGATCAGCCCAGCCAGCTCCATAAGGAGTTCGCCATGACCCATACGCTTGACCTCGCAGGCATCGGCATCGGGCCGTTCAATCTCAGCCTCGCCGCCCATCTCGATGCGGTGGACGGCGTCGAAGCGCGCTTCTTCGATCGGGCGACGCGGCTCGAATGGCACCCGGGTATGATGCTGCCGGGCGTCGAACTGCAGACATCCTTCCTCAAGGATCTCGTCACCGCGACGCATCCGACCAGCCCATGGTCGTTCATGTCCTATCTGGTCGCGCAGAAGCGGTTCTATGAATTCCTCAACGCGGATTTCTCAGCCATCCCGCGGCCGGAATTCGCCCGCTATCTCGGATGGGTCGGCGAGAACTTGTCTTCGCTGCGCTTCGCCAGCGCCGTCGACCGGATCGACTTCGACGGAACGAATTTCAGGCTGCGTATCGGCCGCGAGCAGGTGAACGCGCGCAATCTCGCCATTGCCGTCGGGCTGGTGCCCAACATCCCCGCCTGGGCGCGGGGGGCGGCCTCCGATCAATGCTTCCACAACGCCCAGGCCGCCAACCGCCTCGATCGCCTGAGCGGACAGCGTGTCGCCGTGATCGGCGGTGGCCAGAGCGGCGCCGAAGTGCTTCTGCATCTGATCTCCTCCGACCGCTTCGCCGGCCGCGAAATCGAGTGGATCTCGATGCGGCCGAATTTCCTGCCACTGGACGACTCGCCTTTCACCGACGAACTCTTCACGCCGGGCTATGTCGAAAGCTTCCATCGGCTGCCGCAAGGGCGGCGTGAGACGATCCTGGAACAGCAACTGCTTGCCGGTGACGGCGCATCGACGAGCACACTGAAGGCGATCTATCGCCAGCTTTACACGCTGCGGCACCTCTCGGAGGAAACGACGGCGGTCAACATGACGCCGCACCGCGAAGTGCTGAACGTGACGCGGGAAGGCAGCGAATACCGGCTGATCATGCGCAACGGCTTCGACGGCGCCATCGAGACGCGCACCGTCGATGCGGTGGTTCTGGCCACCGGCTATGCCTTTGCCATTCCTGATTGCATGGCGCCGCTCATGAACAGGATCGCGCCGGACGAGCGCGGTCATTACAGGCTCAACGCCAGCTTCGAGGTCGAATGGGACGGGCCCGACGACCGCCGGATCTACGCGCTCAATGCCGGCCGGCTCAGCCATGGCATAGCCGAGCCGCAGCTCAGCCTGATGGCTTGGCGCAGCGCCAAGATCGTCAATTCGATGCTCGGGCGGGCACAGTTCGATCTCGATCTGCCCGGTCCGCCGGTTGCCTGGAGTTCAAGGCACACGACACAAAGCCTGCATCATCTCGGCGCCAATGCGAGGATGACCGAATCGGGCGCGCGGTGATGTTTGTGGAGGCGGGCCGAAGAGCGTGGTACGGCGCGCGTTAAGATTGACATCGACCCGTAAAGCTTTTCTGTGAGAGAGATCGTTCGGTCCTGCTGGAGGCTCAGCGCATGAAAACCCTTGGCCTCATCGGCGGCATGAGCTGGGAATCGACGGCGATCTATTATCGCCTGCTCAACGAGATCGTGCGCGAGCGGCTGAGCGGGCTGCATTCGGCAAAGCTGTTGCTCTATTCCTTCGACTTCGCCGAAATCGCCGACCGGCAGCATCATGGCGACTGGGACAGTGCGGGCGTGCTGCTGTCGGATGCGGCGCGCAAGCTGGAGGCGGGCGGCGCAGAGGGGCTTTTGATCTGCACCAACACCATGCACAAGCTCGCCGACCGGGTGCAGGCGGCGGTGTCGATCCCGCTTATCCACATTGCCGACGCCACGGCCGTCGCGGTCAAGGGCGCCGGCGTCAAGCGGCCGGCGCTGCTGGCGACCCGCTTCACCATGGAGCAGGATTTCTACAAGGGCCGGCTGACGGAGAAATACGGGCTGCAGCCCGTGGTGCCGAACCAGGCCGGGCGCGACATGGTGCACCAGGTAATCTACGACGAGCTCTGCCGGGGCATCGTCAGCGCGGCATCGAAGGCGGCCTATATCGACGAGGTCGCCCGTCTGCGGCGCGATGAGAAGATCGATGGCGTCATCATGGGCTGCACCGAGATCACCATGTTGATTGGCGAGCGCGATTTCGACATTCCGGTGTTCGACACCACGCGCATCCATGCCGAGGCGGCGGTCGCATTCATGCTGCCCTGAAGGGCCAAAACAGGGATCAGGGCTGGGCGGCCACGGCGACATTGCCGCTGCCGACAACTTTCAGCTTCCATCGATCTGCTTCCGTGCCGGCCAGATTGAGGTGCCTGGTCAGGAAATAAGGGCGATCGGTGTTGGGGCCTTTGGCTGGGCAAAACCGGTCCTGCAGATAGGAGGGAGGCGTCGCCTGACAATACAGGTTGGCCACGATGCTGGCCGGACGCGCGCGCGGGCTAAACAGCCTTCCGCTCCTTCACGAATTGCGTGCCAAAACTGCCGCGCGCTTGACTTCTTTTTGCAGCGACATTCAATACATCCGGCATTGCTGTGAGGGGATGAAAGCAAGATGGAATTTGCGTTTCCGTGGCCGACCAGCCAGGGCGAATGGCTGGCTTGGTCCAGCGCCGTCGTCACCTTGGCGCTCGGTCTGCTGTTTTTCCTCGCGCCAGGGCTGGCATTTCGGATTCTGCGGCTGCAGGTCCGGCCCGAAAGGGGAGCGGCAATCGCGGAAGGGCGCGGCCGCATGTCGGGCTTCTATCTCGGCGTCAGCCTGTGCTGCATTCTGTTGGCGCAGCCGTGGCTCTATATGGCACTCGGCTTTTCCTGGCTGTTCACCGCTTTTGGCCGTTTGCTGTCGATGATGTCGGACGGCGCCAACACGCCTTTCAACTGGGCGTCGATCGTCGTCGAACTCGTCCTGGCCGCGTTGCCGCTTGCCTTCGTCTTCGGCTTTCTGCCCTGAATCGGCAGCCAATCCAAAGGCTTCAGTTGAACTCTGCGGCCGGATGCGACAATAGTGCCCGAAAAGCATGCGGGACGACGCATTGCGGTCTTAAAATGCCTGTGCTAGACGGCAATCGACTTTCGGCCGGGGATAGCGGAAGCCGCGCCTCCGTGCTTGGAAAAACTTAGTAAGGTCAAAGATTTAGCCAGAGTTTTTGCTCGCGCCAACAATCTGCGGCCCCTCAGACAAGAGAAAAGACGGTCCGTGGCTCAATCGTCATCGCCAATCTCAGGTGTCGCAGAACGCTACGCGGGTTCGCTGTTCGAACTTGCGCGGCAGTCGAATTCGGTGGCCAAGGTCGAGGCCGACCTCAACAGTTTCGCCAAGATGCTGGATGACAGCGCCGACCTGACGCGCCTCATCAACAGCCCGGTGTTCTCCAGCGAGGACCAGGCCAAGGCAATCGCGTCGATCGCCGACAAAGCCGGCATCACCGGCCTGACCGGCAATTTTCTGCGCGTCGTCGCCCGCAACCGCCGGCTCTTCGCGGTGCCCGGCATGATCAAGGCTTTTCGCAAGATCGCCGCCGAACAGCGCGGTGAGACATCAGCCGAGGTCACTTCGGCGCATGAACTGACGGCTGCCCAGCAGACCGAACTCAAGGCCGCGCTGAAAGGCGTCGCCGGCAAGGACGTGGCCATCACTGTTACCGTCGATCCGTCGCTGCTCGGCGGGCTGGTGGTCAAGATGGGCTCGCGCCAGATCGATACGTCGCTCAAAACCAAACTCAATTCGCTCAAGCTTGCACTGAAAGAGGTCGGCTGATGGACATCCGCGCCGCGGAAATTTCCGCAATTCTCAAAGACCAGATCAAGAATTTCGGCAAGGAGGCCGAGGTCTCCGAAGTCGGCCAGGTGCTGTCCGTCGGTGACGGTATCGCTCGCGTCTACGGCCTCGACAATGTCCAGGCCGGCGAAATGGTCGAATTCCCCGGCGGCATCCGCGGCATGGCGCTCAACCTCGAAGCCGACAATGTCGGCGTCGTCATCTTCGGCGCCGACCGCGACATCAAGGAAGGCGACATCGTCAAACGCACCGGCGCCATCGTCGATACGCCTGTCGGCATGGGCCTGCTCGGCCGCGTCGTCGACGCGCTCGGGAATCCGATCGACGGCAAGGGCCCGATCAAGGCGACCGAACGCAAACGCGTCGACGTCAAGGCGCCAGGCATCATCCCGCGCAAGTCGGTCAACGAGCCGATGTCGACCGGCCTCAAGGCCATCGATGCGCTGATCCCGGTTGGCCGCGGCCAGCGCGAGCTGGTCATCGGCGATCGCCAGACCGGCAAGACCGCGATCATCCTCGACACGATGCTCAACCAGAAGGCCGTGCACGACAACGGGCCAGAAAAGGAAAAGCTCTACTGCGTCTACGTCGCCATCGGGCAGAAGCGCTCGACGGTCGCGCAGTTCGTGAAGGTTCTCGAAGAGCGCGGCGCGCTTGAATATTCGATCATCGTCGCCGCCACCGCTTCCGATCCGGCGCCGATGCAGTTCCTGGCGCCGTTCACCGGCGCCACCATGGGCGAATATTTCCGCGACAACGGCATGCATGCGCTGATCAGCTATGACGATCTGTCGAAGCAGGCCGTCGCCTATCGCCAGATGTCGCTCTTGCTGCGCCGCCCGCCGGGTCGCGAAGCCTATCCGGGCGACGTGTTCTACCTGCATTCGCGCCTGCTCGAGCGCGCCGCCAAGCTCAACGACGATCTGGGTGGCGGTTCGCTGACCGCGCTGCCGATCATCGAGACGCAGGCCAACGACGTGTCGGCCTACATCCCGACCAACGTGATCTCGATCACCGACGGCCAGATCTTCCTCGAAACCAACCTGTTCTTCCAGGGCATCCGTCCGGCGGTCAACGTCGGCCTGTCGGTGTCGCGCGTCGGTTCGTCGGCGCAAATCAAGGCGATGAAGCAGGTCGCCGGCTCGATCAAGGGCGAGCTCGCGCAGTACCGCGAAATGGCTGCGTTCGCGCAGTTCGGCTCCGATCTCGACGCCGCCACGCAGCGCCTGCTCAACCGCGGCTCGCGCCTGACCGAACTGTTGAAGCAGCCGCAGTTCTCGCCCCTCAAGGTCGAGGAGCAGGTCACGGTGATCTTCGCCGGCGTCAACGGCTATCTCGACAAGCTGGCGCTGAACCAGGTCGGCAAGTTCGAGCACGGCCTGCTCAGCCATATGCGCTCGGCCGGCAAGGACGTGCTGGACGGCATCCGCAAGGAAAAGGCGCTGTCGGACGATCTGCGCGCCAAGCTGAAGGCCGAGATCGACGCCTTCGCCAAGACCTTCGCTTGAGAAGAAGCCGGACGCTCGGGATCAGGTTTGAAGCATGCCTTCATTAAAAGACCTTCGTAACCGTATCGCCTCGGTCAAGGCGACGCAGAAGATCACCAAGGCGATGCAGATGGTCGCCGCGGCGAAGCTGCGCCGCGCGCAGGAAGCAGCGGAGGCGGCGCGTCCCTATTCCGAGCGGATGGGTGCGGTGCTGGCCAATATCACGCAGGCGATCGGCGGCGGCGGCGATGCCCCGGCGCTGATGACCGGCACCGGCAAGGACGATGTGCATCTGCTCGTCGTCTGCACCGCCGAGCGCGGCCTGTGCGGCGGCTTCAACTCGCAGATCGCACGTCTGGCCCGCGACCATATCCGCCGGCTTCTGGCCGACGGCAAGCAGGTCAAGATCATCTGCGTCGGCAAGAAGGGTTTCGACATTCTGCGCCGAGACTATGCCTCGCTGATTATCGACCGCGTCGACCTGCGCGATGTCAAGAAGCTCGGCTTCGTCAATGCCGATGCGATCGCCCGTAAGATCATCCATCTGTTCGGCGAAGGCGGCTTCGATATCTGCACGCTGTTTTATTCGCAGTTCAAGTCGGTGATCAGCCAGATTCCGACCGCGCAGCAGATCATTCCTGCCGGCGTGGCTTCCGCTCCCGCCGAAGCGACCGCCGGTGGCAATGCCGTCTACGAATACGAGCCGGAGCCGGGCGAGATCCTCACCGACCTCATTCCGCGCAACATCTCGGTCCAGGTCTTCCGCGCGCTGCTCGAAAACGCAGCCGGCGAGATGGGCGCCAAAATGAGCGCCATGGACAATGCAACGCGCAATGCCGGCGACATGATCAACAAACTGTCGATCACCTATAACCGCCAGCGGCAGGCGCAGATCACCAAGGAACTGATCGAAATCATTTCGGGCGCCGAAGCGCTCTAGGCGCGACCGCCAGGAGGTCATCGACCTTCTGATGGAGCGTGAGAAACAAAGGACGAGAAGGGTAAAGACGATGGCGAAAGCAGCGACCCCCGCGAAGACGGCCCCCAAGGCGGCCGCAAAGGCTCCGGCAGCAGCGGCGAAGGCCGCTCCGGCCAAGAAGGCGGCCGCGCCCGCCAAGGCCGCGGCCCCGGCAGTGAAGACGACGAGCGTTGCCGTCAAGAAGACCGGCGCCATCGGCAAGGTTCGCCAGGTCATCGGCGCCGTCGTCGACGTGCAGTTCGGCGATCATCTGCCGGCCATTTTGAACGCCATCGAAACCTCCAATGTCGGCAACCGCCTGGTGCTCGAAGTTGCCCAGCATCTGGGCGAAAACACCGTGCGCTGTATCGCCATGGATTCCACCGAAGGCCTGGTTCGCGGCCAGGACGTCTATGACACCGGCGCGCCGATCACCGTTCCGGTCGGCCCGGGCATGCTCGGCCGCATCATCAACGTCATCGGCGAGCCGGTCGACGAAGAAGGCCCGGTCGACGGCATCGAGATGCGCGCCATCCACCAGCCGGCGCCTACCTATGTCGAACAGTCGACGGAAGCGCAGATCCTGATCACCGGCATCAAGGTGCTCGACCTTCTGGCGCCCTACGCCCGCGGAGGCAAGATCGGCCTGTTCGGCGGCGCCGGCGTCGGCAAGACGGTTCTGATCCAGGAGCTGATCAACAACGTCGCCAAGGCGCATGGCGGCTTCTCGGTCTTCGCCGGCGTCGGCGAGCGCACCCGCGAGGGCAACGATCTTTATCACGAGTTCATCGAGTCCGGCGTCAACAAGAAGGGCGGCGGCGAAGGCTCCAAGGCGGCACTGGTCTATGGCCAGATGAACGAGCCGCCGGGCGCGCGTGCCCGCGTCGGCCTGACCGGCCTGACGGTCGCCGAATATTTCCGCGACCAGGGCCAGGACGTACTGTTCTTCGTCGACAACATCTTCCGCTTCACGCAGGCCGGTTCTGAAGTGTCGGCGCTGCTCGGCCGTATTCCTTCGGCCGTGGGTTACCAGCCAACGCTGGCCACCGACATGGGTGCGCTGCAGGAACGCATCACCACAACGACCAAGGGTTCGATCACTTCGGTGCAGGCGATCTACGTGCCGGCCGACGATTTGACCGACCCGGCGCCTGCGACCTCGTTCGCCCACCTGGACGCGACGACCGTGCTCAACCGCGCGATCTCGGAAAAGGGCATCTACCCCGCCGTCGATCCGCTCGACTCGACCTCGCGCATGCTCGATCCGCTGGTCGTCGGCGAGGAGCACTATGCCGTCGCCCGCCAGGTGCAGTCGATCCTCCAGCGCTATAAGTCGCTGCAGGACATTATCGCCATCCTTGGCATGGATGAGCTGTCGGAAGAGGACAAGCAGACGGTGGCCCGCGCCCGCAAGATCGAGCGCTTCCTGTCGCAGCCGTTCTTCGTCGCCGAAGTGTTTACGGGTGCGCCGGGCAAGCTGGTCGACCTCGCCGACACAATCAAGGGCTTCAAGGGCCTCTGTAACGGCGACTACGATCACCTGCCGGAAGCCGCCTTCTACATGGTCGGCGGCATCGACGAAGCGGTCGAGAAGGCTCAGCGCCTGGCGGCTGAAGCAGCGTAATCAAGGCAATAGGGAGTAGTCAGTAGTCAGTAGTGAATAGCGGCCGGGTGATCAGGACAGCTGTCCTCTCCCTACTCCCTACTCACTATTCCCTACTCACTAAATTGACATGGCTGAAGCTTTCAAGTTCGAACTGGTCTCGCCGGAGCGCCTCCTGGTTTCCGAGCAGGTCGAGTCCGTCGTCATTCCAGGCGCCGAAGGTGAAATGACAGTCATGGCGCACCATGCGCCGGTCATGACCACGATCAAGCCGGGCGTCGTCACGCTGAAGACCGCCGGCGGCAAGGAAGAGCGCTATGTGGTGTTCGGCGGCTTTGCCGACATCGTTCCGGCCGGTTGCACGCTGCTGGCCGAATCGGCGGTTGCTGTCGGCGATATCGACCGCGCCGATCTCGCCCGCCGCATCCAGGAAGCCAAGGAAGACGCCGCCGACGCCAAGGACGATCAGTCCCGCAGCAAGGCGGAGCAGTTCCTTAGCCAGCTTACCACGCTCGAAGGCGCGCTGCTGCCGGCGTAAGCCGCAGAATGACTTGAAGAAAAGGCCGGGCTCAGCCCGGCTTTTTTGTTGCGGCCGCCATCCTGGATCGTCTCGCATAGGCGCAGGGCCTTGGCGGGATTTCAGGGCGGGCAGCCAGCATGATCAGATCGGGTGGCGGCATGCCGGCTGCCAGTCAGGGCGAGATGAGCTTGTATTAGGCGATGGCGCCGGCGGAACCGCGATTTGGCTGCGGCGGTACAGTCGGATCGGGGCTTGCCCCTGCTTTCTGGTTGTTCGACAGTCCGGCTGTCTATCGATTTGGGGTGGCCGATGACGGAACAGACAACGCAACCGGAAGCGGCCTCGCGATCCCGGTGGACGACGGCGCTGATCGCGGCCTTTGGCGGTCCGTTCGGCGGGTTCCTTTGGATCGGCGCCGGCCGGCCGGCGGTTGCCAGCCTGGTGGTGATCAGCGCCATAAGCATTGCGCTGACATATGAGGGATTCCCGGTTCTGCCGGGGGTCGATCTCGCCTGGCTGGTGGATCTCTCCAGTTTAGGTCTCATGGTCCTGTGGGTAGCGCTCGTCGTGCCTTTCGCGTCACGATACAGACCGAACCGGTGGTATTCACACGGCCTTTCGGTGCTGCTGTTGGCCGTGCTGACCTCCTACGGAGCCGCGTTAGCGATCCGCACATTCCTCTTCCAGCCGTTTTCGACCCCGGCAGGCAGCATGACACCAACGCTGGAACTCGGCGACTATTTCTTCGTCTCGAAGTTTGCCTATGGTTACAGCCGCTACAGTGTTCCTCTTGGGCTGCTGCCCTTCGAAGGCCGGATCTTTGCCGCCGAGCCGAAGCGCGGAGATATTGTGGTGTTCAAATTTCCAGCGGATCCGAGCATCGACTACGTCAAGCGGGTCGTTGGACTGCCGGGCGACAAAATCCAGATGGTCGACGGAATCCTTCGCATCAATGGTGTGGCGGTCAAACTCGAGGATGTTGGTCCGTACAGCTCCGAGGACTCTCCCCAAAGCGCCAGACTGCAACGTGAAACCCTCCCCAACGGCGTTTCCTATTCCGTCATCAGTCTTACGGACAATTCAACAACCGACAACACACGGGTGTTCGACGTGCCCGAAGGCCACTATTTCGCGCTTGGCGACAACAGGGATAATTCCTCCGATAGCCGGCTCAGTGTCGGCTTCGTTCCTGCCGAAAACCTGGTCGGCAAGGCAGTGCGACTGTTCTGGAATTCGCAAGGCACGGAGTATTCGTCGCGGCAGAGGCTGGACGCTCCGGCGGGACAATAGGCTTGAAATGGGCGGTTCCGGACCAGCTTCAGCCTACGTTTGTCGGCTCCGGTATGCCGAGCGCTGAGAGCGCAAGCACGATCCCGCCTTGCAGGATATGCTCGCGATGAGCGGCGACCAGTTCGATCAGCGTCTGCCGCTCGGGCTTGCCACTGGCGAAGCCGGCCCAGTCGAACACCGCCGCTACTCGTTCCAGCATCCGTCGTTCGTCGAGCGCCGCCAGCGCCGCGTCGAGCGGATCGGTAAAGTGGGCTTCCGGCAGGTCCTTGCCGCGCGCCTCGCAGGCGGCGATCCAGGCGGCGATCACCAGCGTCAGATGCTCCGGGACCAGGCCGGCCTGGATGCACTCGATGGCGGTAGCGACAATGCGCTGCGGCAATTTCTGGCTGCCGTCATTGGCGATCTGCGCGGTGCGGTGGGCCAGCGCGGTGTTGGAGAAACGTTCGGCAAGTTCGGCCGTATAGGCTGACGTGTCGAGCCCGGCATCCCCAGGCAATGTCGGGATGGCCTCGGCCCAGAGCCGGTCGACGAACGCGCGGATCGCGGGATCCGCGAAGGCGCGGTCGACGGTGACGTGGCCGCTGAGCAGGCCGATATAGGCGATGCCCGAATGGGCGCCGTTGAGCAGCCGAAGCTTCATGTCCTCGAACGGCCGGACATCCTCGACCATGGTGACGCCGAATTTCTCCCAGGCCGGGCGGCCGGCTGGAAACCTGTTTTCGATCACCCATTGCCGGAACGGTTCGGTCATCACCGGCCAGGCGTCCTCGAGGCCGAGTTCGACCGCGATGCGCGCCCGGTCGGCATCGGTGGTTGCCGGCACGATGCGGTCGACCATGCTCGATGGGAATGCAACGTCATCGGCTATATGACCGGCGAGGGCAGCGTCGCCTGAAGCAGCAGCGCCGGCATCGCGCAGTTTTGCAAACCCGACCAGCAGCCGGTGCAGCGTGGCGCCATTGGCCGGAAGGTTGTCGCAGCACAGCACGGTGAAGGGCGGCGTGCCGGCGGCCCGGCGTCGCACCAGCGCTTCCGCCAGGAATCCATGCGCTGTCCTGGGAGATCCGGGATTGCCCAGATCGTGGACGATATCGGGATGGTTTTCGTCGAGGCTGCCGTCGGCGGCCCTGAGATAGGCCTTTTCGGTGATGGTCAGGGTGACGATGCGGGTGCGCGGGTCGGTCAGCGCGGCCAGCACCGCGCCGGGGTCTTCCGGCGCGACCAGCATCGACTGGATCGAGCCGATAATGTGCAGCGCTTCGCCATCGCTGCCGCGCACCGCCAGCGTGTAGAGCCCGTCCTGTGGCGTCAGCGCATGGCGCGTGTCGGGGCTGCGCAGCGAGACGCCGACAATGCCCCAGCCGGTCTCGCCGGCCGCTAGGCAGTCATCGACATAGGCGGCCTGATGGGCACGGTGGAAGGCTCCAACGCCGAGATGGACGATGCCTGGGGCGACACTGGCGCGATCATAGGGGGGGACCGCGACCGAGGCCGGCAAGGATTGCACTGTTGCGTTGGAAAGGCGTCTGCTGGTCATGGCGCGGCTTGTCGCTGGATGGTGAGCGGGGCGGGATCTGCTAGCGGCCTAACATCCGCTCTTCCGCCGCACAATGACCTGACGCCGGTTAAAAGTCATCATACAACAATCCAGTTTTTGTATGTTGACATTATTTCTTTCCAATCCTACCGATATCGCCCCTGGGAGGAACGACGTGGCGGGACTGACCGATCCGGATCTGCTTTTTGCCGCCGAAGGGCGCGCGCTGTCGATCGCGCGCGATCTCCATGCCGGCATCAAGGACCTGCCGATCATCAGCCCGCACGGCCACACCGATCCGCGTTGGTATGCGCTCAACGAGCCATTCCCCGATCCCGCGCAATTGCTGGTGGTGCCCGACCACTACATTTTCCGTATGCTGTTCAGCCAGGGCGTGCGGCTGGAAGATCTCGGCGTCCCGACCCTCGACGGCTCGCCGGTCGAGACCGATCCCAGGGCGATCTGGCGGCGCTTCGCCGAGCACTATTACCTCTTCCGCGGCACGCCGACGCGGTTGTGGCTCGACCATGTGCTCGAGCATCTGTTCGGCATCGAAGAGCCGCTCAACGCCAGCACCGCTAGCCGCCATTACGACACCATCGCGGCGCTTTTGCAGCGCGACGATTATCGCCCACGCGCGCTGTTCGAGCGCTTCAACATCGAGGTCATCGCGACGACCGAGGGCGCACTCGACGATCTCCAATGGCACAAGACGATCCGCGACAGCGGCTGGCAGGGCCGCGTCATCACTGCCTACAGGCCGGATGCCGTCGTCGATCCCGACTTCGAAGGATTTTCGGCCAATCTCGATCGTCTGGGCGAGATCACCGGCTGCGACACCGGCACATGGGCCGGCTATCTCGACGCGCATCGCAATCGCCGCGCTTTCTTCAAAAGCTTCGGCGCAACCTCATCGGACCACGGCCATCCGACGGCCGAGACCGCCAATCTTTCCGATGCGGCGGCGGAAGAGCTGTTCAACCCCATCCGCCGCGGCTCGGACGACGAGCGCGAGCGCAAGCTGTTTCGCGCCCAGATGCTGACCGAGATGGCCAAGATGAGCCGCGACGACGGGCTGGTCATGCAGATCCATCCCGGCTCATGGCGCAACCATTCGCCCGGAATTCTTCAGAGATTCGGCCGCGACAAAGGCTTCGATATTCCGACCCGCACCGACTATGCCGCGGCGCTCAAACCCTTGCTCGACTGCGTCGGGCTGGAGCGCGACCTCTCCATCATTCTGTTCACGCTCGACGAGACCAGCTACGCGCGCGAACTGGCGCCGCTGGCCGGCGTCTATCCGGCGTTGAAGCTCGGGCCGGCCTGGTGGTTCCACGACAGTCCGGAAGGCATGCGCCGGTTCCGCGAGATGACCACCGAGACCGCCGGCTTCTACAACACCGTCGGCTTCAACGATGACACCCGTGCCTTTCCGTCGATTCCCGCCCGTCACGATGTGGCGCGCCGGGTTGACTGCGCCTTTCTCGCCCGTCTCGTCGCCGAGCACCGGCTGCGTGAGGACGAGGCGCATGAGCTGGCGCGGGAGCTTGCCTACACGCTTGCCAAGAAGGCGTACCGGCTGTGAGCCGGGCGCGTGGAATTTTAAAAGGGAGGAAGACAGTCATGTTGCATTTTTCAAAACTGATGGCAGCCACATTCGCCTTCGGCTCGCTGATGATCGGCGTTGCCGGCGCCCAGACCGTACTGCGCTCGGCCGACACCCATCCGGACGGGTATCCGACCGTCGAGGCGGTCAAATATCTCGGCGAGCTCATCAAGGAGCGCACCGCCGGCCGCTATTCGGTCGAGGTCTATCATTCGGCGCAGCTCGGCGAGGAAAAAGACACGATCGAGCAGACGCAGACCGGTGTCATCGATCTGAACCGCGTCTCGATGGGTCCGTTCAACGGCATCGTGCCGGAAACCGCGGTGCCGTCGCTGCCCTACATGTTCCGTTCGGTCGAGCACATGCGCCATGTCATGGACGGGCCGATCGGCGACGAGATCCTCAAGGCCTTCGAGACGCATGATCTGGTCGGCCTTGCCTTCTACGATTCCGGCGCCCGTTCCTTCTACAACACCAAGAAGGACATCACCTCGATCGCCGATCTGAAAGGCATGAAGTTCCGCGTCATCCAGTCCGACGTGTTCGTCGACATGGTCAACGCGCTTGGCGCAAACGCCACGCCGATGGCCTATGGCGAGGTCTATTCGGCGCTCGAAACCGGCGTCATCGACGGCGCCGAGAACAACTGGCCCAGCTTCGAATCCGCCAAGCACTACGAAGTCGCCAAGCACTATACCGTCGACCAGCACCAGATCGTGCCGGAAGTGCTGGTGATGTCGAAATCGAGCTGGGACAGACTGACGCCGGAAGACCAGGCGATCGTCAAGCAGGCGGCCAAGGATAGCGTCGTCAAGATGCGCGAATTGTGGGACGCGCAGGAGAAGAAGTCGCGAGAGATCGTCGAGAAGGCCGGCGTCAAGGTCAGCGAGATCGACAAGCAGCCGCTGATCGATGCGATGAAGCCGGTCTACGACAAGTATCTGAAGACGCCGGAGCTCAAGGACCTCGCGACGCGCATCCAGGCGACCAAGTGATTTTCTGGCGGGGCGGCATGGCGCCGCCCCGCCAATCGCTTTTAGGGGACGGAAAGACCGGGAGGATCGGATGACTGCGGGAACGGCCAGGAGCGGAGCGCCACCGCGCTTCAGCGCGGTGCTTTCGAAGATTTGCGACGGTGCGCTCTATCTCGCGGGCATCGGGATGGTCGCCATGACCGCGCTTGTTGCCTACCAGGTGTTTTCCCGCTTCGTGCTCAACGCGTCACCGAGCTGGACCGAAGTCACCGCCATCATGCTGATGAACTGGTTCATCTTCCTGGGCGCTGCCGTCGGCGTGCGCGAGAATTACCATATGGGCTTCGACGTGCTGCTCTATATCCTGCCCAAGGGCAGCAAATGGGCGCTGCGCACCCTGTCCGACCTGATCGCGTTCGGCTTCGGCTTCGGCATGGTCTGGTACGGCTGCAAGCTGGTCGGGCTGACCTGGCACACTGTCATCCCGGCGCTCGAACTTCCCGGCGGTTTCGACTATCTGCCGCTGGTTGCCGGCGGCTTTCTGATCTGCCTGTTCTCGGCCGAACGCATCGCGCTGCGCTGGTCCGGCGCCGACATCGACAAGGATATCAATCTCGAAGAAGTGCCGGAAATGCCGGCCGTGCAGGAGGCCTAGATGGAACTCTGGATCCTGTTTGGCGTCTTCACGCTTTTGATGTTTGCCGGCACGCCGATCGCCTTTTGCCTGGGTGCGGCGTCCTTCGCCACCGTGCTTTATCTCGGCCTGCCGCCCCTGGTGGTGTTCCAGCAATTGAAGTCGGGCATGTCGGCGTTCTCGCTGATGGCGATCCCGTTCTTCATCTTTGCCGGCGACCTGATGGTGCGCGGCGGCATCGCGCAGCGCATCGTTTCCTTTGCCGGCTCGCTGGTCGGTCATGTCCGCGGTGGGCTCGGTCAGGTCAACATCATCGCCGCGACGTTGTTCGGCGGCATTTCCGGCTCGGCTGTGGCGGAAGCCGCTGCCGTCGGCGGGCTGATGATCCCGCAGATGAAAGCGCGCGGCTACGGAGCCGACTATGCCGTCAACGTCACCTCGATGGCGGCGCTGATCGCGCTGCTTCTGCCGCCGTCGCAGAACATGATCATCTATTCGATCGCCGGCGGCGGCAAGATTTCGATCGCCGACCTGTTCACCGCCGGTATCCTGCCTGGTCTGCTGTTCGCCGCTTCGCTGATGGTCACCGCCTATTTCGTCGCCCGCAGCCGCGGCTACCCGGTCGAGGCTTTTCCCGGCTTCTCGCGTGTCGGCCAGCTGGCGGTCATCGCCATCCCCGGACTTCTGCTCATCGGGATCATCTTCGGCGGCGTTCGCTCGGGCATTTTCACGGCGACGGAAAGCTCCTGCATCGCCATCATCTACGCTTTGCTGGTCACCGTCTTCGTCTACCGGTCGATGGCCTGGGGCGATTTCGTCCATGCCACAAAGGGCGCGGTGCGCACGACCTCAATGGTGCTGCTGATCATCGGCACGGCGGCCTCGTTCAGCTGGCTGATGGCCTATCTCAAAGTGCCGGTGTTGCTGATCGCAGGCATGAACGCCATCTCCACCGATCCGCTGGTGGTGCTGCTTCTGCTCAACGTCTTGATGCTGCTGCTCGGCACCTTCATGGACATGGGGCCGATGATCATCATCTGCACGCCGATCTTCCTGCCGCTGGTCACCCATTACGGCGTCGACCCCGTGCATTTCGGCGTCATCACCATCCTCAATCTCGGCATTGGCCTCAACACGCCACCGGTCGGCACGGTGCAGTTCGTCGCCTGTGCCGTCGGCAAGATTACGGTCTGGGAAGCGATGCGCTCGATCTGGCCGTTCTATGGCGCGGGCATCCTGGTTCTGGGGCTGGTGACCTATATTCCGGCGATTTCGCTCTGGTTGCCGAGCGTGTTCAAATAGGCGTCTTCAAACAGGGGTGCGATATGGCATCGGATAGCGCTGTTGATCTCAGGGTCGAGAGAAAACCCAAACTGTCGGAGACCGTCGTTGCGGCGATCCGCAAGCAGTTGCAGGCGGGCGAGATCCTGCCCGGCCACAAATTGCCGACCGAGGGCCAGCTGACCGAGACCTTCGGCGTCAGCCGCACCGTCATCCGCGAAGCGCTGGCCAAGCTCGCCGCCGACGGGCTGGTCGAGGCGCGCCAGGGCGCAGGCGTGTTCGTCACCGAGCACATCTCAACGATGTTCGGCGCGCTCGCCGCCGACATGGGCAGCAAGGATTCCATCGCGCTCAATGTGCTCGAAGTGCGCCTGGCCGTCGAAATCGAATCGGCCGGGCTCGCCGCCATTCGCCGCAACGCCGCGCAGGAAGCAGCGATCCAGGAAGCGTTCTTCGAATTCGAACGGCTGCTTCTCAACAGCGAGCCGACCGGTCCGGCCGATCTCGCCTTCCACCGGGCAATCGCCAGCGCCACCAACAACCCGTTCTATGTCGAGATGCTCGATGTGCTCGGACGCCGCGCCATTCCCTGCGACGTGACCTCGCCCTGGTCGACGGAACTTGTGCAATCCGACAGCTATCAGCGCGGGCTGCAGCGCGAGCATCTGGTGATCCTGAATGCGATCACGTCAGGCGACGCCGAAGCCGCGCGCGAGGCGATGCGCACCCATCTCACCGCCAGCCAGCAGCGCTACCGCGAGCGCCTGCACGCCCGCCAGGTCTTTTATGCCGACTCGGTCAGGGCGACGGCATCCGAATAACCATTTCAGCCGGAGCAGTAATGTCTCAAAGTCACCCGCATACCGATTTCACCTCGCGTTTCGCCATCGACCCGGTTGCCGCGGCTTCTATGGGCACCGACGAACTGCGGCACAACTTCCATATTGACGACCTGTTCCAGCCGGGACGCGTCAGCCTGACCTATGCCCATTATGACCGCATGATCGTCGGCGGCGCCGTGCCGGAAGGGACAGCGCTGCCGCTGGAAGCGATCAAGCCAACGGGGACCAGGAATTTTCTCGACCGCCGCGAGCTGATCATCGTCAACATCGGCGGCGCCGGCTCGGTGACGGCAGATGGCGACACCCACCAGTTGCAGGCGCGCGACATGCTCTATCTAGGCATGGGCAGCACCGACGTGGCGTTCGCGTCGGCCGACAAGGCAGCGCCGGCCAAATTCTATCTGCTCAGCGCCCCGGCGCATCACGCCTATCCGAACCGGCTGATCCGCATCGGCGACGCCAAGCGGCTCGACCTCGGCAGCAAGGAAACCTGCAATGAGCGCTCGATCTTCCAGTTCATCCATGCCGATGGCGTCAAGACCTGCCAACTGGTCGTCGGCATGACGCAGCTGGCGCCGGGCTCGGTGTGGAACACCATGCCTTGCCATGTGCATGACCGGCGCATGGAGGCCTATCTCTATTTCGACCTGCCGGAGACGGCGCGCGTCTTCCATTTCATGGGCGAGCCGGACGAAACCCGCCACATCGTCATGGCCAATGAGGAGGCAGTGCTGTCGCCCGGCTGGTCGATCCATTCAGGGGCAGGCACCTCGAATTATTCCTTCATCTGGGCGATGGCCGGCGACAATGTCGACTACACCGATGTCGACCCGGTGCCGCTGGGCGAACTGCGTTGAGCGGCCCTTCCTCCTTCAGCCTGGCCGGCAAGCGCGTCCTGGTCACCGGCGCAAACACCGGCATCGGCCAGGGCATCGCGGTCTCGATCGCGCGCGCCGGCGGCACCGTCATCGGTGTCGGCCGCTCGGCGATGGACGACACGGAAAGACAAGTCGCGGAAGCCGGCGGCCAGTTCGAGACTGTGCGGTGCGATCTCGCCGATCATGTTGCCGCCAAGGCCATGCTCGACCAGGTGTGGGAGAAGACCGGCCCGATCGACGGGCTGGTCAACAATGCCGGCATCATCCGCCGCGCCGATGCGGTCGATTTCTCGGAAACCGACTGGGACGACGTCGTCGACGTCAATCTGAAGACGCTGTTCTTTCTCAGCCAGGGTTTTGCCAGGCGCGTGCTGACCGACCCGAGGCGGCGCGGCAAGATCGTCAACATAGCCTCGGTGCTGAGTTTCCAGGGCGGCATCCGCGTCGCGTCCTATACCGCGTCGAAACATGGCGCGCTCGGCATAACCCGGCTGCTGGCCTGCGAATGGGCGGCAAAAGGCATCAACGTCAACGCCATTGCGCCCGGCTATATCGAAACCAACAACACCGAGGCGTTGCGCGCCGATCCCGACCGCAGTGCTGCCATCCTGGCGCGCATTCCGGCGGGACGTTGGGGCGGGCCGGAAGACATAGGCGATGCCGCCGTGTTCCTGCTGGCGCCAGCGTCCGACTATATGCATGGCGCGGTGGTTCCCGTGGACGGCGGCTGGCTGGCGCGATGAGGAGATGGTCATGATTGAAGCCAAGATTTTCGCACAGCCCGGCGAGAGCGCGTGGACGCCGACGCCGGACGGCAACAGGCGGCGCGTTCTCGTCTCCACCGATGAGCTGATGATGGTCGAGTTCGGCTTCGACAAGGGCGGCGTCGGCGCGCTGCATTCGCACCCGCATGTCCAGGCCAGCTATGTCGCCGAAGGCCGCTTCGAGGTGACCATCGACGGCCGCACCGCGACCATCGAGACCGGCGGCAGCTTCATCGTGCCGTCCAATCTGGTGCACGGCGTCAAGGCGCTGGAGGCCGGGCGCCTGGTCGACAGCTTTACCCCGCACCGCGCCGATTTCCTGGCCTGACCTTTTTCGGCAATTCCAGAAACAGGAAACCCGCGCCTCCTGGGGAGGCGCGGNACCGCGCCGATTTCCTGGCCTGACGTTTTTCGGCAATTCCAGAAACAGGAAACCCGCGCCTCCTGGGGAGGCGCGGGCTGTTGCCTGTGCGCTCGTGGCGCAGCGGTACTCGAAACATCGCCGCAGGGTTGGACGGTGCCGCAACATGGTGAAGATAGGTTTAACGATGCCAATCAGGTCGATCGCCGGTGGGGTGTTGCTGCTGCTTGTTGTGGTCACGCAGGGGCTGCGCTAATCGTTCTGTCCACGCCGCTGCTTCGGGCGGCCGATCGAAACATCAGTGATGCAGATATTGACGACAAGCGTGCCGACGCACGATCCCAAACGGCGCGTCCTCAAGGACGTGTTCGGCTTCGACGATTTCCGTCCCGGACAGGCCGCGGTGATGGAGGCGCTGCTTGGCGGCCGCCATGTGCTGGCCGTCATGCCGACGGGTGCCGGCAAATCGCTGTGCTACCAGGTTCCGGCGCTGGTCAAGGGTGGGCTGACCATTGTCGTTTCGCCGCTAGTGGCGCTGATGCAGGATCAGGTCGCGGCACTGCGCCTCGCCGGCGTCGCCGCCGATACGATCAATTCCTCGATCGACCGTGATGCCAATGTCGCGGCATGGCGCCGCGTCGCGTCGGGCCAGACGCGGCTGCTCTACCTCGCGCCGGAACGGCTGATGACCGAGCGGATGCTGGATGCGCTTGCCAGGCTCGATGTCAGCCTGATCGCCATCGACGAGGCGCATTGCATTTCGCAGTGGGGGCCGGCGTTCCGGCGCGAATATGAAGACCTGTCGCAGCTGCGTGGCATCTTTCCCGACGTACCGATCATTGCGGTGACGGCGACGGCGGACGAGACGACGCGGGCAGACATCGAGAGACGGCTGTTTGGCGGGCGTGTCGAAACGCAGGTGCTTGGCTTCGACCGGCCCAACATCAAGCTTGCCATCGAGCCCAAGCAGGACAGCAAGCGGCAGTTGCTCAACTTCATCGAGCGCCATCAGGGGCGCAGCGGCATCGTCTACTGCCTGTCGCGCAAGAAGACCGAAGAGATGGCGGCATTCCTCGAAAAGAACGGCGTCCCCGCGCTCGCCTATCACGCCGGCATGAGCAAGGAGGCGCGTGATGCCAACCAGAACGCCTTCATGACGCTGTCGGGCGTCGTCATGGTGGCGACCATCGCCTTCGGCATGGGGATCGACAAGCCTGATGTCGCGTATGTCTTCCACACCGACCTGCCGGGCAGCCTCGAGGCCTATTACCAGGAAATCGGCCGCGCCGGTCGCGACGGCCGGGCGGCGGAGGCGCATATGCTTTACGGCCTTGGCGACATCCGCATGCGCCGCATGTTCATCGACGACGAGGACGCCGCTGTCGAACACAAGCGCCGCTCGCATGGCCGGCTCGATACGCTGATCGGCTATTGCGAGACGGCCGAGTGCCGCCGCCAGGTGCTGCTCGGTTATTTCGGTGAAGAGGCGGTCCCTTGCGGCAATTGCGACAATTGCCTGGAACAGGCGCCGCGCGCCGACGGCACCTCCGAGGCGCGCCTCATCCTGGCGGCGGTGGCGCAGAGCGGCGAGCGCTTCGGCGCCGGCCATGTCATCGACATCCTGATCGGCCACGAGACTGAAAAGATCGCGGCAAGGGGGCATCACAGGCTGGCAGCCTTCGGCAATGGCGCCGCGCACAAGAAGGATTTTTGGCAATCTATGATTCGCCAGCTGGTCGCGAACGGTTTCCTGATGCCGGACCCGGCCGGCCATGGCGGGTTGGCCATCGCGGACAAGGGCCACGCACTCGGCCGGGACGAGGTGCCGTTCCAGTATCGGGTCGAGATGCGCACGCGCGCCGCGCGCCGCGCGGCTCGCGCCGGGCAGAGCCCCCAGAGCGAAAATGTAGATGCGTCGCTGCTCGCGGCGCTCAAGACGCTGCGGCTGCGTCTGGCCAAGGAACGCCAGGTGCCGGCCTATGTGGTGTTTTCGGATCGTACACTGATCGACATGGCCGAGCGTCGTCCGCAAGACCTCGACGATTTTGCCGGGGTGAATGGCGTCGGCGCCGCCAAACTCAAGGAGTTCGGCAAGGCTTTTGTGAGCGCCATTGCCGCGCACCTTTCCGAGACGCCAGGCTGAAAGGGTTTTGCTGGACCAAAGCCCGATCCGGCATCAGTACGCCTTCAACTTGCCCGCCCGCTTATCCTTTCATTTTGGCGCTACCCTGCCGTAGGGGAATGGCCTTCTAAATTGTATGGAACCGTGACGACAACACACATTCCTGAATCTATGCGGTCGATTCTTCGGATGTAGCCGTGACTATGGAAACCCGCTGTTGCGCGCGGATGGCGGTTTTCTCGGCCTTGGAGACGCTACCTCGGCAGCCGCTATCCGCTGACCCGAATGGTATGATTCAGACCATCTTTGTTGTTGAAAACCCGCTTTCGACGGGAGTATAAAACTCGAGGTTACCATTGCTTTTCGTATAGAGGCTGTGGTGGAAACGTGGGTCCAATCCGCAAAGCATTGCCTTGCGTGGAAGTGGTCGAAGCCGGCGGCGGATGGTCCGTTCCTGTGGCCAAGGAAGACCAGGAAATTACCCGATCATTCGTGATTGAACCGTTTGCGCTGTCCTATGCTGAGGGCCAGCGGATACGCCTGCATCTCGACAAGTTCGTTCGTCTGTAGAGAGGCTAAGCCCGATGAAAGACCGGTGGGAACCTGACCACCAGTTCATTGAAAGCGCCCGCCGTAGCCAGCTCCGAGCGGAGAGCCAACTGGACTCCCTGCAATCGACCATCGCCGAAACGCGACGCGTCCTAGAGGCTTCACGGAAGCTCTTGGAAAAGATAGGGAATGGCCGGTGCAGGTTGGGCATGCTTGTGGGGCTTCACCGCACCGGCCACTGCGGGAAGATATGAGGCCCCCCGCGCCGCCTAAGATATAGGCATATTAGCAATCGCGCAATTAACCCTATTGCGCTACCCAGCCGTAGAGGCAAGGAAATCGGAGAAGTTGGTGCCGGTTAACCGCCAGCACGCGAGCAAGTCATTCTGAAAGCATGAAAAACGCGATTTTGCTCGTGCCAATTGAGCGTCTGAAATCTAGTTCCTCCTGCCGATTATCCCTAAGTTAACTGGAATACTTATATCCCCGAAGGGTTGCGAATCAGTCGATTGTCAAGCGCATGCCATGGAGCAAGCAAGGGATCGATTTGAGCAGAAGGGCCGCAGCGGTCGAAGCGCGCTGGGAAATCCGAGCGGCTTCGGCAATTGTCCGCTCTGGCTCGCCCGCTACAACTCGACTCGCGCAGTGTGGACGGAATCACCGGCCATGTGGACGAGAACAATCTGGCGATGTCGTTCACCGAGTTTCGTTCGCGCTACAGCCTCTAAGGGCAAGGTAATCAAGGCGCTCGGATCGCCGCCTCAGGCGGCTTCGCGTTCGGCCTGCGCAGTCGGGTCCGGCTCCTGGCGGCTGTACTGCCGCGGCGAACAGCCCATGACGCGCTTGAATGCCGTGCTGAAGGCGCTTTCGGATTCGTAGCCGAGCGCCAGGGCGATGACGGAAACCGGATCGCCGGAATGCATCAGCCTGTCGCCGGCCAGCATCATGCGCCAGCGCGTCAGATAATCCAGGGGTGAGGCCCCGACCGTCTGCTTGAATCTGAGCGCAAAAGTCGATCGCGACATGCCGGCGCGCTCCGCCAGTTGCTGCAATGTCCAGCCATGCGCCGGGTCCTCGTGCATGGCGCCGATCGCCGCGCCGATCTGCCTGTCGGTGAGTGCGAACAGCCAGCCGACATTGCCTTGCGCGGTCATATGCAGGCGCAAGGCCTCGATCAGGATCATGTGGGCGAGGTGCTCGACGATGAGAAAGCCGCCGGGACGCCGCTGGCGCAATTCCTGCATCATCCGCTCCACCGGCCAGCGAAGCGCCGAATGGTCGCTCTCGCCGCGGATGTGGACGATGGGCGGCAGCATCCGCAACAGGATGCCGGCATGGTCGCCGGACAGCGTGAAGCGACTGCTGACCAGGAGGAAATCGCCGCCGCCATTATGGACGGTGATGCCGCCGGTCCGCGCCGGTGAAAAGATCGTTCGCGCATCGACCGTCGGCAGGCCGAGATCGCTGGCAAGGCGGAAAGGCCGGCCGCGCGGCAACAGGAAGCAGTCGCCCACGTCCAGCCGCACCGCGTCAGGGACGCCCTCGACCGACAGCCAGCATCGGCCGGACACCACGGCGCCGCATTTGATGGCGGCCTGCTGGTCAGGGAACTGGATCGCCCAGTCGCCACCGGTTTCCAGCCCAGCCGACAGGTAATTGCGCGGCTTCAGTAGCGACAGCACGTCTGACAGCGGATCCATGAGCGTTCTCGGACGATTGCGAAGATATCTCGGATTTTACAGTATAGATCGTATGATCGCAACCTTCTATCTCCTTCGGCAACGGGCTGCCTGTACGGCCTTCGCCGAAAACCAAGGAGAAATGATCATGCGTGTGTTCGTCACCGGGGCTACCGGTTTTGTCGGTTCGGCTGTTGTGCGGGAATTGCTCGGGGCGGGCCATCAGGTGCTTGGCCTCGCGCGGTCGGAAGCAGGTGCGGAGTCGATCGTGGCCGCGGGCGCCGAGGCGCATCGCGGCGATATCGAGGATTTCGAGAGCCTGCGCAGCGGCGCTGCCCAATCGGATGGCGTCATCCACACGGCCTTCAACCACGACTTTTCGAGATTCGCCGCCAGTTGCGCAGTTGACCAGCGCGCCATCGAAACGCTCGGCGCGGCGCTCGAGGGTTCCGAGCGGCCGCTGCTTGTCACCTCCGGACTCGCCGGTTTTGCTCAGGGAAGGCCGGCAACCGAAGACGACAAACCTGCGCCTCCATCGGTCTCCATGCCGCGCGCTTCGGAAGCAACGGCCGTGGCGCTCGCAGCGCGCGGGGTGCGCGCATCGACGGTGCGGCTGGCGCCGACCGTCCATGGCGAGGGCGATCACGGTTTCGTGCCGATGCTGATTGCCATTGCGCGTGAAAAGGGCGTCTCGGCCTATGTCGGCGACGGCGCAAATCGCTGGGCGGCGGTGCACCGGTTCGACGCCGCCACCCTGTACAGGCTGGCGCTGGAGAAGGGGGCGGGCGGCGTCAGCTATCATGCGGTTGCCGAACAGGGCGTGGCGAGCAAAGAGATCGCCGAGATCATCGGCCGCCGGCTCGGCCTGCCGGTCGTTTCCATAGGCCCCGAGGAGGCGGCTGCGCATTTCGGCTTTCTCGGGCATTTCATCGGCAGGGACTTGTCGGCGTCAAGTGAGCAGACCCGCACTGCGCTGGGATGGCAGCCGACCGGGCTTGGGCTCATCGCCGATCTCGACCGTCCCGGCTATTTCGAGGCCTGATCAGGCCGGCCAGTCGCGTTGCATTGCACGACCGACAGCCTGGCGATCAGCGGCAGTGCCAGCAACACGGCCAGACGCAGCCCGCCGAGCGGGCAGCACCGTCGTGCTGCTGGAACCGCCGCCACATCTGTATGGCNGGCCAGACGCAGCCCGCCGAGCGGGCAGCACCGTCGTGCTGCTGGAACCGCCGCCACATCTGTATGGCGGCAAGCAGAACGAACACGGCGTAGGCCGACCGCAGCCCGGACGAGCTGCTCGCCCGTCGCCGGAAAGCCGGCGAAGACATGGCCTCGTCATGGCAGACCTACCTTGCTACGGGGATGCGCGCGCGATTCCCGCGCCTAGTTAGAGATCGCCCTTCCTCACCTTGCCGTAAACGATATTCCGGTTCGAGCCATAGTAGACTTTCGCGTCGAAAGGACTCCCGCCGAGGGCGGCATTGATGATGTCCCACATATCGTCGGCCGAACGTAGGATGAGCGGCCAATCCATGAAAGTCTCCATGTAACCATCCGTCGTTATCTCGTCGCTGAAATTGGCAAACAGGAATTCGCCACCGGGCTTGACGAGTTCCATGGCTCTTTGAAGCAGGCGGACGCCGATGGCACGCGGCAGGTAATCGTAAAGCCCCGATGCGTAGACGAGATCGAATGTGCCAAGGGCGTAGGCGCGGCGTAGGATGCCGCGTACGGAACCCTGGACTGCCTCGACTGCCGTGCCGGCAAAGTCGTGGTTCACCGTGGCTACGCTGACGGGGTCCTGATCCAGGCCGATCCAACGTTGCAGTTTATGCCTGGCCAACGCGTCGGAGCGTTCGGCTTCCCTGAGGTGGCCGCAGGCAATCGCCAGCACCTCAGCCTTTTCCACACTGCTGGCCGTCTCGTCCACGGTCCTGGCCAGAATATCCCGCCGCTCGCGCCCCGCCACCGAACTGGCAGCTTCACTGGTGTACGCATAGATTTGCCGACCAAGTAAGGTCGACGAGGCCACGATCTCGTCGGCGATCGGATGCTTGTAGTAAATATCCAGCAGGCCTGCATCGCCCGAATACCCGCGCGGTTTTTCGACCGACCACCGCGTGAACGGGTCCTGGAGCAAATATTCCGCGACCCGATGCTGCTGAGCCAAAGGAACGAGTTTCTGCCAAACCGCGGTAGCAACCTGCCGGCGGAGCTTGTGGAGTCGCCCCGCCAAACGATGGACGACGGGGGCGGCCGGTTTGTTTCGCGCAAAGGCTTGATGAGCAAGGTCCAGTATCAGGGCGAGCTGGGCCGTGCTGTCCCTCAACTCGTCGGAGTCAGCCGCCTCTTCGGAGGTCGCAACATGTTTCTTCATCAGCCTGGTGGTGACCAGGCTGTATTGGTCGAGCTGCAGTTTTGGCTTGATAGGCATGCCGTTTACTCTCCGGTTTACCGCCCCGGTCCCCGGCCAGCAGCATAGGTGCGCCGCCAACCAATGCTAACAATTTTAATAAAATTTTAGCAAAATTTTAATCGACGGGACGGCCATCAATCCTGCAAACTGGCTAAATCCGAACCGCCCGTTTACCCTCGGTTAGCGACATCTGACTTTTCTTGCGGACAGGGACGTCTTCATTCCCCGACCGCAGGCGACGTCGGCTGTTGCATTCGCTACTGCAGATCGCGGAGGAGCGTTGCGATGCAACTGAGCGAGGACGTTGCCCAGAAGGTGGCGGCAGCGATTGGACGTCCGCGGTGGCATTCCGCCGATCCGGAACTCCTGACACTGTTCCTGCAGAAGGATGCCGATGAGAATCGCAGCCTTGTGCGATGGGGTATTGCGGCTGCTGTATTCAGCTATGTGGCCTATGGCCTTTTCGATTGGTTTCTCTTTCCGGATGTCGCCGGCCGGCTTGTTTTGACGCGCGTTACGCTAGGGATCACTTCCCTGGCGCTTGTCGAATTTGTCGCCCGACGGGGCTTTGCCCTTGCCACCTTGCACCTTGTAGCAGCGCTGGCGATTGTCTCCGGTGCCCTTGGGTGGCTCGTCTCCGCTGTTGGAACAGAGCATCAGGATGCCCTCTCCCATTTCATGGTTTTTGGCACAGTGTTCATCCTGGGTGCGAATCTGTTCTTCAACTTCCGTTTTTGGCTTTCAGCCCTTGCCTCCGCGACGGTCGCCGCAAGCTTTGTGTACGCCGCGATGTTCTCCCTTCAGGCCGACATCGCCGGCCGCATCGTGCTGTCGGCCTATTTCGTGAACTGTCTCGTCTTGTCGCTTTATCTTTCCTGGCGGCTGAGCCTGGAGCGGTACCAGACTTTCCTGCACGCGCTTCGGGCGCAGTTCCAGGAGCAGGCTGCTATCAAGAAGGGGCAGAAGCTAACCGAAATCGCCGACACCGATCCGCTCACGGGAATGAAGAACCGCAGGGCGATCATTCGAGAATTCTCGGAGCTGCGCGAAGACTGGGCCGCAGACGACGACGAGATAGGGCTCATTCTGATCGACGTCGACTACTTCAAAAGGTTCAATGACGGACTTGGTCATCAGGCCGGCGACGATTGCCTGATCAAACTCGCCCATGTCCTTTCCGAGATGGCGGCTGCCAACAACGCCATCGCGGCCCGCTATGGCGGAGAAGAATTCGTCATTCTCTGCAAGGTCACCGGGCGGGCTCACCTTCATGAGATAACGAATAAATTCTGTCGCGCTGTAGAGGATTTGGATATCTATCACCCTGATCGGGGCGACAAGCTCAACATCGTCACGATCAGTGCCGGAGCGTCGTTGACGCGCGCCGATCAGAGCATAGAGCTTAGAATCCTGCTGCAGGAAGCTGACCGCGCACTCTACGCTTCCAAGTTTGCCGGTCGGGCTACGTTCACGATTTACGACCCGCACGCCACCAGCCAGGATCGCTCCGGCGAAAATCTTTCAGAACTGCTGAAGGTGGCAGTTTCCAACCAGCTCGTTTCCGTCGCTTACCAGCCAATTCGCGAGCTGGCGTCGGGGCGCGTGCTGGGGCACGAGAGTCTGATGCGGCTATGTGACTTCGACGGCACCATGATCAGTCCGTCCGTATTCATACCCCTTGCCGAGCAGACCGGAGCGATCGTGGAGCTGGGTACGTGGCTGATCGATCGAGCGTGCGGCGACATGGCGGAATACGGTTTGGGCTCGGTCGTGACGGTGAACGTCTCCGTTCTTCAGCTCAAGGCTCCTAACTTTTCACTCCGGATCACCGAGATTCTTGGCAGGCACGGCCTTGCGCCCCAGAAACTGGCCATCGAAATCACCGAAGGCAGTGACATCTTTCTGGAGGCGCAAGCGGTAAGAAACGTGGAGCGGTTGCGAAAACTCGGCGTTCAGATCTGGCTGGACGACTTCGGAACGGGATTTGCCGGCTTGACATGGCTCCGCCGCTTCAAATTCGACGTGGTCAAGATTGATCGCAGCTTCCTCCACGATTGCCAGACGTCTCGTGGCTTGAGCCTGTTGCGGGACATGGTCGGGCTGCTTCGCAATCTCGGCCATGTCGTGCTCGCCGAGGGCGTCGAAACGGAGGAGCAGTACATATTGCTGCAGCGCCTGGGGGTAAATTTGATGCAGGGCTTCCTCACCGGGCATCCAGTCCCGATCGAAGAGGTTAACCAAATAAGGCAAGGCCTTGTTGCCTAGCGGCAGCCTCTACGCTGAAGCTTCGGAGGGCATCCTGCTTCGTTCCGGTCCCCCCTACGCTACTTCGTAGCTTCGGGCGACACTCCTACGCCCAGATGCGGTTCCGGGTGGCCTGCCACCCGAAGCCCGCAGGGCGTAGGGTGGCGGAGAGGGAGGGATTCGAACCCCCGATGGGCTTGCACCCATGCCGCATTTCGAGTGCGGTGCATTCGACCACTCTGCCACCTCTCCGCGGTCATGGTCGGCCGTTGCCGGCGCGGCGCACTAGATAACGGCTGGGCGGGCAGGTTACAAGGCCAAATCCGCGGGGAAATTCAGCTTCCTGTGCGGGCTTTGCCGGGAGGGCTGCGCCGCGGCCACGTCGGCAGATAGGCCAACCGGTCTCGACCAGAGGGATCGGGCGCGGCAAGGAGGCCGCATGGCCAAGGAATCCGGCCGTTTGCCTTGACTCGTACCGAACCTTCGGTTAGGGGAAGCGCGCAATCGGCGTGGAGGGTTCTTCCACGCCGCTTGTTTTTCGAACCCGCAGACTGACAAAAAGACGGCCGAACCGCGTGACGCGGCTCATCGAGGCCGACCGAACAGCGAAAGGCAAAAAATGTTCGCAGTCATTAAAACGGGCGGTAAGCAGTATCGCGTTGCCGCCAACGATCTCCTGAAGATCGAGAAGCTCGAAGCCAATGTCGGCGATATCGTCGAAATCGGCAGCGTCCTCGCCCATGGCGAAGGCGAAAATGTCACCTTCGGCGCCC
Source organism: Mesorhizobium sp. LNJC391B00 (assembly GCF_000502535.1). Classification (NCBI taxonomy): domain Bacteria; kingdom Pseudomonadati; phylum Pseudomonadota; class Alphaproteobacteria; order Hyphomicrobiales; family Phyllobacteriaceae; genus Mesorhizobium; species Mesorhizobium sp. LNJC391B00. Next base: position 103,715 of record NZ_AYWI01000004.1, on the reverse strand, counting down.
CGTTCGTCGATGGCGCTCTGGTCACGGCGGAAGTCGTCGAGCAGGGCAAGAACCGCACCGTCATCGCTTTCAAGAAGCGCCGCCGGCAGAATTCGCGCCGCAAGATCGGCCACCGCCAGCTTCTGACCACCGTGCGGATCGCCGAGATCCTGCTGGGTGGCGCCAAGCCTTCCAAGAAGGCCGCAGCCAAGGTGGAAGCCAAGGAAGTCAAGGCTGACGTAGCGCCCGAGGCGAAGGCCGAGGCCGCGACGAAGGAAGCCAAGGCGAAGAAGGAAGCCAAAGCCGAGGTTGCTCCGAAGGATGAAGCCAAGACGGAGGCCGCCGTCGCCGCGCCGCTGTTCAAGGCGCCGAAGGGCGAGCCGGACGATTTGGCCGTGATCAAGGGCATCGGCCCGGTTGCCGCCGGCCAACTGCACGAGCAGGGCATCACCACCTTCGCCCAGCTTGCCAAGCTGTCGGACAAGGACGTGGCCAAGATCGACGCGCACATGCCCTTCAGCACCGACCAGATCAACGACTGGCGCGAGCAGGCCAAGGAACTGGCGAAGAAGTAAAACGAACCGGCGACAAGGTCGCCGGATCGGACTTGAAACGGAACGCGAACGCGTTCATAAGACCATTCAAGCGCCCCAGGGCGCATCGGAGTTAGTTAGATGGCACACAAGAAAGCTGGCGGCTCGTCGCGCAACGGTCGCGACTCGCATTCCAAGCGTCTGGGCGTGAAGAAGTTCGGCGGCGAAGCCGTCATCCCGGGCAACATCATCATCCGTCAACGCGGCACCACCTGGCATCCCGGCGTCAATGTCGGCATGGGCACGGACCACACCCTTTTTGCGCTCGAGACCGGCGCAGTCACCTTTAACAAAAAAGCCAACGGCCGAACCTACGTATCGGTCAACCCGATTACCAAAGCCGCGGAGTAGCCGGTTCCGCACTATAAAACCGGCGCCCATCTCGGGAACCGGTGTCTGGCCAAACCAGTGAATGGAGCCAGGAAAAGGATCAGGGGAGATGGGTATTCCATCTCCCCTTTTTTCTTGCCTGGAGGACGTCGAATGGTTGCCGAAGCGGAAGACACCGAAGACGAAAGTTACGCGATAGATTGCCCGGTGCTGGCCACGGAGCGGCTGGTGATGCGCGCCCCGTGTGAAGCCGACATCGCGCAACTGGTCGAGCTTGCCGACAACCGTCACGTCGCCGAGATGCTGGCCCGCATGCCGCACCCCTATGGCGAGGCCGAGGCACGCGCCTTCCTGGCTATGACCCGGTCGCGCCGGGCCGGCATCGCCCACGCCCTGACGCTCGCCGGCACCGACATTTTCGTCGGCTGCGCCGGCCTCAACATGACCGATCGAGGGCTGGAACTCGGCTACTGGATCGGCGAGCCCTATTGGAAGCGCGGCTATGCGACGGAGGCCGCGCACGCGTTGGTCGACCTTGCCTTCCAACGGACGTCGATCCACGTGCTGCAGGCTTCGACGCGGGTGATCAATCCGGCCTCGCGCCGGGTCATCCACAAATGCGGCTTCCAGTATGCCGGCCAGGGCATGCTGAACTCGATCGTCGCCGGCCAGGTGCCGGTCGAGCGGTACCGGCTGGACAGAAAGACCTGGATCAGTCTTCGAAACTGGGTGCATTTCTAGGTGTTTTGATATTCAGGTGAGGCCGGCCTGCAAACGCGGGTCTTATGCGCTTCCGGTGCACGTACTTAAGTACACTCCGCTCCGGTTCTCGAAAACCAGTGTTTTCGGCTCGGCCTGACCTGAATCTCAACACCTAGGCGCGTGCCTCCAAACGACAGGTTTGGAAACGTTGGTTGTGGATCGGGCTCAACTCAGCCCATCTCGACCCAAATCGGGAGATGGTCCGAACCGACCGCTTGCGGGTCGACCCACAGGCGCTTCAGCGATCCGGCGAGCGAGGCCGAGGTAAAGATGTAGTCGATGCGCTTGTGGCGGCTTGTGTCTTCGGGTCGCGTGGGATCGACCCAGGTGACGACGTCTGGTGTGTTCAGGCGCTGGGCGACGTCGACGGCGAGATCGGCGGTCAAGGGCATGCCGAATTCATGGTCCGGGCGGCCGACGAGTTCGACATATTCGGGCGAGCCGGGCAGCATGTTGAAGTCGCCCATGACGATGAAGGCTTCGGGATAGGGCAGGTCCGGCAGGCCGATCTCGGGAATGCCGGAGAGACCGCCGCCCTCGAAGGCATAGTTCAACAGGCGCTGGCGCAGGAAACGGATCTGGCTGGCGCGCTCAACCGGACTGCGATGGTCGAGATGCGTGGAATAGAAGCGGATGAAGCCGAGCGGGGTCTCGACCAGCGCCTCGAGTGCGCCGCGCTGGAAGTTCATCGCCTCAAGGCTGCGGCTGCGCGGCAAAAGCAGATTGCGCGACAGATGGATCGGCGTCTTCGACAGCACCATGTTGCCGAGCTGGAAAGTGGTGGTGATGGCGCGGCCGGCCTCCAGGCGCGAGCCGACATTGACCTCGAAATTGCTGCCGTAGGCGGCAAAATATTCGGGCAGCGCCTCACCGATCTCGGCGACCATGTCGCGGTTGCCGTTCCTCGGATTGTTGCGGGTCACTTCCTGCAGCGCGATCACGTCGGCGCCGCGAACCGCCTCGGTGATGCGGCCGAGATCGTAGCGGCCATCCAGACCGATACCGTACTGGATGTTGTAGCTCACAACCTTCATTCCCGCGCCCCTCAAGGTCCGTCCGCGAACACTGCTACCGCGTCCCCGACAAAAGGGCATCCGGCGCTTTAGTCGCAAAACGGCCTCGCCCTTGGCCGCGCTTTGGTTTAGAGCAAGGCGCAAGATCTAAAGCAAAGCCGCAAGGCCAACAGAAACTGCGTAGTCCAATGAAATTTCTCGATCAAGCCAAGGTTTATATCCGCTCCGGCGACGGTGGCGCCGGCTCTGTGTCGTTCCGGCGCGAAAAATTCATCGAGTTCGGCGGCCCGGATGGCGGCGACGGCGGCCGCGGCGGCGATGTCTGGCTGGAAGCGGTCAACGGTCTCAACACGCTGATCGACTATCGCTATCAGCAGCATTTCAAGGCCAAGACTGGTGTCCACGGCATGGGCCGCAACATGACCGGCGCCAAGGGCGCCGATGTGACGCTGAAGGTGCCGGCCGGAACCCAGGTGTTTGCCGAGGACAATGAGACGCTGATCTGCGACCTGACCGTGGTCGGCCAGCGCTTCCTGCTGGCCAAGGGCGGCAATGGCGGTTTCGGCAACCAGCATTTCAAGACCTCGACCAACCAGGCGCCTCGCCGCGCCAATCCCGGCCAGCCCGGCGAAGAGATGAATGTCTGGCTGCGGCTGAAGCTGATTGCCGACGCCGGCCTGGTCGGGCTGCCCAATGCAGGCAAGTCGACTTTTTTGGCAACCGTCACCGCGGCCAAGCCGAAGATCGCAGACTACCCCTTCACCACGCTGCATCCCGGCCTCGGCGTTGCCCGCATCGATGCGCGCGAATTCGTCATCGCCGACATTCCGGGCCTCATCGAGGGCGCGCATGAGGGTGTCGGCATCGGCGACCGCTTCCTCGGCCATGTCGAGCGCACGCGTGTACTTCTGCACCTGGTCTCGGCGCAGGAGGAAAACCCGGGCAAGGCCTACAAGACCGTGCGCGCCGAGCTCGACGCCTATGGCAATGGGCTGATCGAGAAGGTCGAGATCGTCGCGCTCAGCCAGGTGGATATCCTTGACGCCGATGAGCGCAAGAAGAAGGTTGCGTCCCTCAAACGCGCTGCCGGCCGCGCGCCGATGCTGCTGTCGGCGGCCACCGGCGAGGGCGTCGAAGCGGTGCTGCGCGCGCTGATGGCAGTTGTCGGCGAAGCGCGCGACAGGGCTGCCGCTCCCGTCGAGACCCGCTGGGACCGATAGCGATGACGGCGCAGTCGCTGACAAAATACCGGCGCATCACGGTCAAGATCGGTTCGGCCTTGCTGGTCGACCGCACCAGCGGCCTGAAGCGCGACTGGCTGGCTTCGCTTGCCGAGGATATTGCGGTGCTGGCCAATGGCGGCGCCGAGATCCTGGTCGTGTCGTCCGGCGCCATTGCGCTCGGCCGCACCATTCTCGGTCTCGGAAAACGGGCGCTGAAGCTCGAGGAGAGCCAGGCGGCGGCCGCCGTCGGCCAAATTGCGCTCGCCGGCGCATGGTCGGATGCGCTGGGCAAGGGTGCGCTGAAATCGGGCCAGATCCTGCTGACGCTGGGCGACACCGAAGAGCGCNGAGCGCCGTCGCTATCTGAATGCGCGGGCGACGATCTCGACACTGCTCAAGATGAAGGCGGTGCCGGTCATCAATGAGAACGACACGGTGGCGACGTCCGAAATCCGCTATGGCGACAATGACCGGCTGGCGGCACGCGTGGCGACCATGATGGGCGCCGACCTGCTGGTGCTGCTCTCCGACATTGACGGGCTCTATACGGCGCCGCCGGCGCGCGATCCCGATGCAAAATTCATTCCGGTGGTCGACCGCATCACGCCCGATATCGAGGCTATGGCCGGGGCGGCCGCATCCGAACTGTCGCGCGGCGGCATGCGCACCAAGCTCGATGCCGGCAAGATCGCCACCGCCGCCGGCACCGCCATGATCATCACCTCGGGCACCAGGCTGTCGCCACTGATGGCGATCGAGCGTGGCGAGCGCGCCACCTTCTTCAGGCCGAGCGCCAATCCGGTGAAAGGCTACAAGAGCTGGATCGCCGGCCAGCTCGAACCGGCCGGGCGGCTCACCGTCGACGCCGGCGCCGTCGGTGCGCTGCTGTCCGGCAAATCGCTGCTGCCGGCGGGCGTCAGGCTGGTCAGCGGCAATTTCTCGCGCGGCGACACGGTGGCGATCCTGTCGCCGGAAGGGCGCGAGATCGCGCGCGGGCTGGTTGCCTATGATGCCGCCGATGCCGTAAGGATCGCAGGCCTGAAGACCGCCGAGATCGAAACCGTGCTCGGGTACGAGGCGCGCTCTGCGATGATCCACCGCGACGATCTGGTGGTGAGCGATCCGGGTGAGCAGATACGGGCTGCCGGCCAGGTATGGGCCGGGGGCGAGGTAAGCGGAGGATGAGACATGCTGAAGTTGCATGAACAATCCGGGGATGACACCGTCGCGCTGATGGCTGATATCGGCCGCCGCGCCCGCGCGGCCGCCCGACCGTTGGCGATTGCGACCGCCGCCGCCAAAGATGCCGCACTTCTCGCCATGGCCGACGCGATCATCGCGCGCCAGCAGCAGATTCTCGACGCCAACGCCATCGATGTCTCTAACGGACACGAATCCGGGCTGTCCGGCTCCTTCATGGACCGGCTGAAGCTCGATCCGGCGCGCATCCGCGCCATGGCGGACGGCATTCGTGAAATCGCCGGGCTAAGGGATCCGGTCGGCGATGTGATTGCCGCATGGGACCGCCCCAACGGCCTGCAGATCGAGCGCGTGCGCACGCCGCTCGGCGTTGTCGGCGTCATTTATGAAAGCCGGCCGAATGTGACGGCGGATGCCGGTGCGCTCTGCCTCAAGGCCGGCAATCCGGTAATCCTGCGTGGCGGCTCGGACTCGCTCAATTCGTCCGCCGCCATTCATGCCTGCCTGGTCGAGGGGCTGAAGGCCGCCGGCCTGCCGGAAGACGCCATTCAGCTGGTGCCGACCACCGACCGCGCCGCCGTCGGCGAAATGCTGAAAGGGCTTGGCGGCAATCTCGACGTCATCATTCCGCGCGGCGGCAAAAGCCTGGTCGGGCGCGTCCAGAGCGAGGCGCGGGTGCCGGTCTTTGCCCATCTTGAAGGCATCTGCCATCTCTACATCGACCGCTCGGCCGATCTCGACATGGCGGTCAGGATCGCCGTCAACGCCAAGATGCGGCGCACCGGTGTCTGTGGCGCTGCAGAGACTTTGCTGGTCGACCGCGCGGTGGCCTCCACGCATCTGGTGCCGATCCTCGACGCGCTACGCGCCGCCGGCTGCGAGATCCATGCCGATCAGGAAGTGATGAAGCTGTTCTTCGACGCCAAGCCGGCGACCGATGCCGACTGGGTGACCGAATATCTCGAGGCCATCATCGCGGTAAAGCTGGTAGACGGAATTGCCGGTGCCATCGACCATATCGAGACGTTCTCCTCACACCACACAGAGGCGATCATCGCCGAGGATACCAAAGCGGTCGAGCGGTTCTTCAACGAGATCGACTCGGCGATCCTTTTGCACAATGCCTCGACGCAGTTCGCAGATGGCGGCGAATTCGGCATGGGAGCCGAGATCGGCATCGCCACCGGCAAGATGCATGCGCGCGGTCCGGTCGGCGTCGAACAGCTGACCTCGTTCAAATACCGCGTGCGCGGGTCGGGACAGGTGAGGCCTTGAATCATTCGCGTCAGGGCTTGAGGCATTGAGCCCAGACACCCCCCTCTGTCCTGCCGGACATCTCCCCCGCAAGGGGGGAGATCAGCTTTTTCTTCCGCTTTCGCCAATCACTAACGTTGCAAGAAAAGTGCCTTTGCCGAAGCTGCTGATCTCCCCCCTTGCGGGGGAGATGCCCGGTAGGGCAGAGGGGGGTGCCTAGCACCATGCTGTCGTCCCTTCAGCCCGCCATCCCCTCGCACTACCTCCGTATGCCGCATGCCGAGAAAGGCCTCGCCGTCGGCCTGTTCGGCGGATCGTTCAACCCGCCGCATGCCGGCCATGCGCTGGTGGCGGAAATTGCCTTGCGGCGCCTCGCGCTCGACCAATTGTGGTGGATAGTGACGCCTGGCAATCCGCTGAAGAGCACCAGGGAATTGGCGCCGCTGAGCGACCGGCTGCTCCAGTCGGAGCAGGTCGCCAAGAACCCGAAGATCAAGGTCACCGCCTTCGAGGCGGCGCATCATATTCGCTTCACCGCCGACACGCTGGCGCTGGTCAAGGCACGCAATCCCGGCGTCGACTTCGTCTGGATCATGGGCGCCGACTCACTTCGCGATTTCCACCGTTGGCAGCGCTGGCGCCAGATCGTCATGACCTTCCCGATCGCCGTCATCGACCGCCCGGGCGCGACGCTGTCCTTCCTGTCCTCGGTCGTGGCCAAGACCTTCGACTATGCCCGCGTCGACGAGGGTGACGCGCCCCGGCTCGCCCGCATGAAGGCGCCGGCCTGGACCTTCATCCACGGCCCACGCTCGTCGCTGTCATCGAGTGCTATTCGCCAGCAAGCCAAGGGGTAACTCCGTAAGACCAGATCGCCGATGTCGCTTTTACGGCGGCCTTTCGCGATTGGCTGGGCGATGCTGCGCTGGATATGGCCACTTCAGTGAACCAGACCGACATCGACCCCAATCATGGCGCCCCGCCGGCGCCCGTGATCGCCATTGCCAGCGTAATCGTGTCGATGGCGCTGATCGCGGTCGGCAACGGGTTGATGTTCGCCTATATCCCGGTCCGGCTTGGCGTCGAGCGCTTCGATCCGACCTGGGCCGGGCTGATCATCACCGGCCTGTCTGCCGGCGGACTTGCCGGCTGTATCCTGACCGGGCCGCTGGTGCGCCGCGTCGGGCACGCCCGCGCCTTCATGGTGCTGTCGGCGCTGATAGCGCTGTCGAATGCTGCCATTGGCGCCGGCACCTACCCGCTGCTGTGGATCGCGGCGCGCGCGCTTTACGGTTTTGCAATATGCGGCCTGTTCATCGTCGCCCAGAGCTGGCTCAACGATGCCGTCGCAAACGCCATTCGCGGCCGGGTGATGGCGGTGTTTTACGTCGCCTATGTCGCCGGACTTGGCGTCGGCTATGCCCTGCTGGCGGCGGTCGACATCGCGGCGGCGCAGGCGCCGCTGATCGGCATTGCCTTCACCGCAGTGTCGATCCTGCCGGTCGGCATGACGCGGTTGGCTCAACCGCCGCCACCTCGCGCAGCCTCCGTGGCGCTCGGTCGCGCCTGGCGGATTTCGCCGGTCGGAGTGGCCGGCATGCTCGCCGTCGGCGGTCTGTCGATGGCGATCGCCGGCTTTGCGCCGATCCATGCCACGGCCAAAGGCTATAGCCAGGCCGATGTGGCGCTCCTTTTGTCGGCCATGCCGGTCGGCACGCTGATCCTGCAGATACCGCTCGGCTGGATTTCCGACCGTACCGATCGCCGTTACGTGCTGGCCGGCGCTGCGGCACTGGCCATCGTTGCCGGTATTATGGCTATCGGCTTTGACGGTGGCGCTCTGGCGGTGCTGGTGGTGATCTATGTGATCTGGGACGGCGCTTCGGAATCGATCTATTCGCTGGCCAGCGCGCATGCCGCCGACCGCGCCGGCAAGGACGACATGGTGGCGCTGTCGAGTTCGTTGCTGTTTGCCTGGTCGCTGTCGGGGTTCATCGTGCCGGGTATCGTGACGGCCCTGTCGGCTGTCTATGGCACGCAGGCCTTCATTTATGTGGCCATCGTCATCGCCACCGTCTTCTGCCTGTTCGTGCTGTGGCGAGTGGCCACCACGCGCGCCGTCCCCGCTACGGAGACCAGCAGTTTCGCGCCGATGTCGGCGCAGGCGCCGCTGCCGGTGGACCTCGCCTACGCCCCGGAAGATCAGCGCTGAACGGTTTCACAGCTCCTACTGCCTGGTGGCGGCAGTTTCCTGTCGAGCCTCCGGCGGAGGTGCGGGAACCGAAATGGCTTCGGCGTCGAACGCCTGCTTGACGCGTTTGGTGAGATCGATCTGGGTGGCGAAGAAATCCGCCGCCGTGGTCCAGTAGCGCAAGGTGATGGCGACGCTGGCATCGCCCACGGTGGCAACGAAGGCGATCGGCGCCGGCTCTCGCTTGACGCGGCGCTCGCTGCCGGCAACGCCCAGCATGGTTTTCTGCGCCAGGTCGATGTCGTTCCAGGAGCCGATGCTCAGCGTGATTCCGCCGCGGCGCACACCATTACGGGTAAAATTGCGCACCGGCTGGTTCCATAGCGTCGAATTGGGCGCCAGCACATAGACGCCGTCTGTCGTGCGGAGCTTGGTGGCGAACAGGCCGATTTCCTCGACGGTGCCGGAAATGGCGCCGACCTCGACATATTCGCCGATGCGGAATGGCCTGAGCGCCAGAAGCATGATGCCTGCGGCGATGTTCTGCAGCGTGCCTTGCAGCGCCAGGCCGATTGCCAGCCCGATGGCNGATGGCGCCGATGGCGGCGATGATCGAGGCCGTCTGAACGCCGAACTGGCCGAGCACCATGATGACGACCAGGATCAGGATGGCGTAGCGCACGATCTTCGAGAAGAAATGGCGCAGCGTCGCGTCGAAACCATGGATATGGCCGAGGCCGGCTGAGATCGATCGTTCTGCGAGCCCGGCGACGAGATAGCCGACGACCAGCAGGATGATGGCGCCGATGGCGGAGAAGGAATAGGAAACGATCAGTGTGCTGAGTTGCGCAAGGCCAGCCTGCACGGTGAGCAGCGTGTTCTGGGGGTCGATTGGCATCAGGAAAATCCGTTTGGGGGGTGTGTCGATAACCCCTGCCGCGGCCATGGGTTCCGATTTTTCTCAAGGCTCCGGAACCGGAAGTCGTGCACTGCGTTCGCGGTGGCAGGGCCTCCCGTCTTGAAACTGCAAGGGAACTCTGCCTATCTATAGGGTGTCACCTGATTTCGTGGGTGATTTGGTTGTTCTTGCTGCGAAAGGAAATACACTGAGAACAGCATTGCGGAAGAAGGCTGACGTCATGCCTTCGCCGGCCAGGATCAGCGTAGATGACGCCGTGTCCCGTGCCATCAAGACAGTCCTTGCCAGTCTGGAAGACTCCAAGGCCGAAAATATTGTCTCAATCGACATTCAGCGGAAATCGAGCCTCGGCGACTATATGGTCATCGCGTCGGGCCGGTCGCACCGTCATGTCTCGGCTGTCGCCGACCACCTGCTCAAGGCGCTCAAGGATGCCGGTCTCGGCACGGCGCGCGTCGAGGGGCTGTCCGGCGCCGACTGGGTCCTGATCGATTCAGGCGACATCATCGTCCATGTCTTCCGCCCAGAAGTCCGCGAATTCTACAATCTTGAAAAGATGTGGCAGGCGCCGGACCTTGAGGAAGAGACCTTGCACTGAGCTCCGTCTCATGTCGTAACCATCCGGGGTGCGACATGGATTGAAAGCTCGCCGAGGCAGGGATGAAGATAGCAGTTCATGCCGTGGGCCGGATGAAGGCCGGCCCCGAGAGAGAACTCGCCGACCGCTATTTCGAGCGTTTCGCCAAGAGCGGCCCGGCGATCGGGTTCGAATTCTCTGGTGTCGCCGAGATCGCCGAGGGACGAGCCCAGAACGCCAATGAGCGCCGCCGCGAGGAAGGCCAGAAGCTGCAGGCACAGCTGCAGCCGGGCACGGCGCTGTTCCTGCTCGACGAACGCGGCAAAAACCTGTCCTCAGACGATTTCGCCAGCCGTATCGGCCAGCTGCGCGATGGCGGACGCAAGGCGTTGGTCATCGCCATTGGCGGCGCCGACGGGCACGACCAGTCGATTCGCGATCAGGCTGAGCTGATAGTCTCGTTCGGCGCGGCGACCTGGCCGCACCAACTGGTGCGCGTCATGCTGGGCGAGCAGCTCTATCGGGCGGCAACGATTCTTTCGGGACATCCCTACCACCGTTCGTAAATCAGTGGGTCGAGGATCAATCGTCCGGATTTCCGCCCCAATGCGCGGCTGTTTTGTGTTAGGCTTCGGTTCGATCATGGTTGATGGTTCGTTAACGAAGCCACGCATAGAGTCGGGCTTCAATGGCTGACAACGGGAAATCACGAACGGGCTTCCGGCACGCGCGCTGCGGCATCGCTGCAGCAGTGGTTTTGCTGTCGCTCGGGCTTGCGCGGGCCGAAAATACGCTGGACGTGGCGCCCGACCCCGATCTGAGCCGTGCCGAATATGAGAAGGTGTCGGCCGAGATCACGCTGTCGTCCGAACGGCTGGCCAAGCTCGCCGCCGACATTGCTTCGGTCAAGAAGGACCATGCCTCGATCACCGCGGCGCTTATCCAGTCGGCGATGACCGAGCAGAAGCTCGGCCAGGACATCGAGGATATCGGCGCCAGGCTCGAAGGACTGAAGGGCGAGGAACAGAAGATCCGTGTCTCGCTGGCGGCGCGGCGCGACGTGCTGGCCGAGGTGCTGGGGGCGCTGCAGCGCATGGGGCTCAATCCGCCGCCGGCGATCCTGGTCAAGCCGGAAGACGCACTGTCGTCGGTGCGCAGCGCCATCCTGCTCGGCGCAGTGGTGCCGGAACTGCGCCAGCAGACCGACAAATTGCTGGCCGACCTCAGGGAACAGACCCGGGTGACGGCCTCGATCGAGGCCGAGCGGACGCGGCTGACAGCGGCGGTCGGCGAGCAGACGGCGGAAAAGAAACGCCTCTCCATGCTGCTCGAAGCCAAGCAGAAGCTCGAGGCGGACACCTGGACGGCGATGGCCGCTGAAAAGCAGCGGTCCCAGGCGCTTGCGGCCAAGGCCGGCAGCCTGAAAGAGCTGATCGCTTCGCTTGAAGCCGACAAGAGCCGCAAGGCGGCGGATGCCGTCAAGGCAGGCGAACAGAAAGCGGCCGACAGCGATAAGCCGGACGCCGATAACGCCGATGCAGGCACAACCGCGTCGACGGAGCTGGCTTCGCTGCCCGTGCCGGAAGGCAACCGCCTCACCGCCGCCGCGCCGTTTTCGGCACTTCAGGGACAAGTCTCGCTGCCGGTCACCGGCAAGATCAAGCTGCGTTTCGGGGCCGATGACGGTAACGGCGCGGTGATGCTTGGCGACATGGTTGCGACACAATCGGGAGCCATCGTCACGGCACCGGCGGACGGAAATGTGCTTTATGCGGGGCCTTTTCGCTCCTATGGTCAACTCTTGATCCTCAATGCGGGAGACGGCTATCATGTCGTCCTGGCGGGGATGAGCAGAATCAGCGTCGCGTCTGGCCAGTCGGTGCTCGCAGGAGAGCCGGTCGGCGCGATGGGAGAGGCCCGGGTGGCAAGCACCTCGGCCTCGAAGAATGGAAATGCCACGCCGGAACTCTATGTCGAGTTCCGCAAGGATGGAAAACCCGTCGATCCGACCCCATGGTGGGCGGACCGCTTCTCTGGAAGGACGTGAAATGATGCGGAAACTGTCGCTTCTTATTGCCGGTGCGCTGATGGGCGCGTCAGCGATGAGCCTGGTCTATGGCGCCCCCGGCTCGACGGCGAACGCTGCAGGCTCCGAGACCTACAAGCAACTGGCGATCTTCGGCGACATCTTCGAGCGCGTGCGGGCGCAGTATGTGACGCCGCCGGACGACAAGTCGCTGGTCGAAAACGCCATCAACGGCATGCTCACCTCGCTCGACCCGCACTCCTCCTACATGAATGCCGAGCAGGCGCAGGACATGCGCGTGCAGACCAAGGGTGAGTTCGGCGGCCTCGGCATCGAGGTCACCATGGAGAACGACCTGGTCAAGGTGATCACGCCGATCGACGACACCCCGGCTGCCAAGGCAGGCGTGCTGGCCGGCGACTATATCGCCAAGATCGACGGCCAAGAGGTTCGCGGCCTGACGCTCAACGATGCAGTCGAAAAGATGCGCGGCCTGGTCAACACGCCGATCAAGCTGACCATCCTGCGCCAAGGCGCCGACAAGCCGATCGAGCTGACGGTGGTGCGCGATATCATCAAGGTCAAGGCGGTCAAGTTCCGGGTCGAGAACGACATCGGCTACATGAAGATCACCTCCTTCACCGAAAAGACCTATGACGACCTCGAGAATGCCATCGACACCATCAAGAAGCAGGTGCCGAACGACAAGCTCAAGGGCTATGTGCTCGATCTCAGGCTCAACCCGGGCGGCCTGCTCGACCAGGCGGTGAGCGTGTCCGACGCCTTCCTCGACCGTGGCGAGATCGTCTCGACCCGCGGCCGCGACCCGAAGGACGTCACACGCTTCGACGCCAAGGCAGGCGACGACATCGGCGCCAAGCCGCTGATCGTGCTCGTCAATGGCGGTTCGGCCAGCGCCTCCGAGATCGTCGCCGGCGCGCTTCAGGACCTGCGCCGCGCCACAGTGGTCGGCACGCAGTCGTTCGGCAAGGGCTCGGTGCAGACCATCATCCCGCTTGGCGAGAACGGCGCGCTGCGCCTGACGACGGCGCTCTATTACACGCCGTCCGGCAAGTCGATCCAGGGCAAGGGCATCACGCCCGACATCAAGGTCGACCAGCCGCTGCCGCCCGAACTGCAGGGCAGGGACCTGACGCGCGGCGAATCGGACCTCAAGGGCCATATCAAGGGCGCCGACGAGAGCGATACCGGCTCGGGCTCGGCTGCCTATGTGCCGCCGGATCCGAAGGACGATCTGCAGCTGATCTATGCCGAACAGCTGCTGCGCGGCCAGAAGACCGATCCGGCATTCCCGCCGAATCCGGAGAAGGCAGTGCTCAACCAGTAAAATCGACTGGTAGCTCTGGCTGCCCAATCGAAGCGATGCAATGCTGCCGGGACCGTGAGGTTCCGGCAGTTTGATTCGGGGACCGCTGGGCGCTGCGCCTCAAAAGGCGCAGGGGACGCGCCGTCAGTTTTGGATCTGCGCATGGCGAAAAGATTTCGCTGATCACGCGCCCGGGGGATGCGGCTTGGCTGACGTCGGCAAGGACATCGAACGCCCGCTCGGACAGACCGTCCGACCGCGTGCCGCGTCGCGCGGGATCAGCGCTGGCGCCGTCGCGGCGACGCTGGTCGTGCTGGCCGCGGTCGGCATCTCCGGTGCGATCGCGCTGCGCGAGAAGCCGTTCCGCAAACCGGAAGCAATCGCGCTCTCGACGCCGAAGGTGACGGCGGCGGCCGAGCCCGCGGCCGCAGCGCCCACTGCTCAAGCGACGGCGGCAGCGCCGAAGGCGGAAACGCCCAAGGCCAGCGGTCCGCAGATCATCCATGTGCAGTCCCAGGAGGGTGATGGCCCGCCCAATGCAGCCATCGTCATCCACGACCCGTCGACGATCGGCCAGAACCTGAAGATCGCGCATATCCCCGACAGGGCGCTGATCGAGGCCAGCGACACCGGCCCGTTGCCGGTTCGCGCCGCTGACGGCCGGCGGCCGTTCGATGTCTATGCGCGGCCGTGGTCGGGTTCGCGTGGCGCTCGAGTGGCAATCGTCATCGGCGGGCTTGCCGTGTCGCAGACCGGCACGCAGGCCGCGATCGCCAAGCTGCCGGCCGAAGTGACGCTGGCTTTTGCGCCGCAAGGCAACAGCATCGGCCGCTGGATGCAGGCGGCACGGCAGAGCGGGCATGAGGTGGTCATGCAGGTGCCGCTCGAACCGTTCGACTATCCCAACGTCAATCCCGGCCGCAACACGCTGACGGTGGCGGCAAGCCCGGACGACAATCTGAAGAATCTGCGCTGGGCGCTGTCGCGGACCACCAACTATACCGGCGTCATGAACTATATGGGGGCGCGCTTTTCGGCCGACGCGACGGCGATGGGGCCGTTCATGGCCGAGCTTGGCAAGCGCGGCCTTGCCTATGTCGATGACGGCTCGTCCGCGCGGAGCCTGGCGTCCGATCTCGCCTTGAAGGACGGTGTGCCATTCGTCGCCGGCGATACGGCAATCGACGCCGTGCAGGACCGCGGCGCCATCCTGAAAAAGCTCGACGCGCTGGAAGCGACCGCGCGTGCCAAAGGCTCCGCCGTCGGCATCGGCTCGGCCTTCGACCTCACCGTCGATACCGTGGCGTCCTGGGTGGTCGAAGCAAAAAAGCGCGGCATCGAGATCGTGCCGATCTCGGCGGTGGCCATCGACCCGGAAAAAGGCTGATCATGACGAAGAAACCTGTCGACCCCGAGACGCTGCCTTACCGCCCTTGCGTAGGACTGATGATCCTCAATGGCGACGGGCTGGTCTGGGTCGGGCACCGCATCGCCGAACCGGACAGCGAATTTGCCGGGACCACGCAGCTCTGGCAGATGCCGCAAGGCGGCATCGAGGAGGGCGAGGAGCCGCTGCAGGCGGCCGGGCGCGAGCTCTATGAAGAGACCGGCATGCGCTCGGTCACGCTGCTCGACGAGGCGCCGCACTGGATCAACTACGACCTGCCGCGCGATCTGGTCGGCATCGCCCTCAAGGGCCGCTATCGCGGCCAGACGCAGAAATGGTTCGCCTACCGCTTTCACGGCGAGACCAGAGAGATCCAGATCAATCCGCCGCCGGGCGGCCACACCGCCGAATTCGATGAATGGGCATGGCGGCCAATGCAGGACCTGCCCGATCTGATAGTGCCGTTCAAACGCAAGGTCTATGAGGACGTGGTGACGGCGTTCCGGCATTTGGCTTAGGCGGCTCGCTGTTGCGACGTCCATGATCTGTCCTTACTGATAGGGTTTGTTTCGTGCTCTGGTCAGGAGCGGGGATGAGCAGCGCCTCAGGGAAGTCATTGCATTCTGCACCGGAAGCCGGCTTGCAGCCGATCAGCGAAGCGGCGGCCGGCGCCATTCTCACCATCGATCTCGGCGCGGTCAGGGAGAATTACCGGCGGCTGAAGGCAAAGCTCGGCGGCGTGCGCTGCGCCGGCGTCGTCAAGGCCGACGGTTACGGGCTCGGCGCGCGGCAAGTGGCGGCGGCACTGGTTGCCGAAGGCTGCGACAGCTTCTTTGTCGCGCATCTCACCGAGGGTGTCGCGCTGCGCGACGCACTCGGACCGAAGCTGGAAATCCATGTGCTGAACGGCCTGCCGCCGGGCTCGGAACCTGAAGCGGTGGCCGCCGACCTTGTTCCCGTCATCAACAGCACCGGGCAACTGAAGGCGTGGAGCGAGGCAGGCCAAAAGGCCGGCCGCAAGCTCAAGGCCGCCATCCAGGTCGACAGCGGCATGTCGCGGCTGGGCATGGCGCCGGCAGAGGTCGAGGCGCTTACGGCCGATGCTTTCGCCGGCGTCGATGTCGTCCTCGTCATGAGCCATCTGGCCCGCGCCGACGAGCCGGGCAATCCGGCCAATGACGCGCAGCTCAAAGAGTTCGAACGGCTGCGCAAAATGCTGCCCAAGGCGCCGGCGTCGCTCGACAATTCCTCCGGCATCTTTCTTGGGCCGCGCTATCAGTACGACCTCGCGCGTCCGGGCGCTGCGCTCTACGGCATCAATCCGACGCCTGATGAGGCGAACCCGATGCTGCCGGTGGTGCGGCTCGAGGCAAAGATCATCCAGACACGCGGCATCGATAAGGGCGCGGGCGTCGGCTACGGACATGCGTTTCTGGCCAGCGGTCCCTTGCGC
The DNA here is from genome assembly GCF_000502535.1 of Mesorhizobium sp. LNJC391B00. NCBI lineage: Bacteria > Pseudomonadati > Pseudomonadota > Alphaproteobacteria > Hyphomicrobiales > Phyllobacteriaceae > Mesorhizobium > Mesorhizobium sp. LNJC391B00. Next base: position 87,481 of record NZ_AYWI01000004.1, on the reverse strand, counting down.
GCGGCCACGATCTCGCTCGGCTATGCCGATGGCTGGCACCGGCGCGCGGCTTCGGCTGCCTGGCTCGACGGCGTGCGACTGCCCTTTGTCGGGCGGGTGTCGATGGATTCGATCATACTCGACATCTCGGCCCTGCCGGCCGGCCGGCTGCGCGAGGGCGACCTTGTCGAACTCCTGGGCCCCTCGCAGAGCGTCGATGACGCCGCCGGTCATGCCGGCACGATCGGTTATGAAATCCTGACCAGTCTCGGCCCCCGCTTCCACCGCCGCTATATCAACGAATAGAGCCGCGACACGCCGCCCCTTGGCGGACGCCGCAGAATCCGGCAGACAGGAGGCGGCGGCCCTCTGACGGAAGTCGTCGTGGAGAGTGATGCGATGAAGATCTTCGTGTTGGGCGGCGGCGTTATCGGGGTCACCACTGCCTATTATCTCGCTGAGGCCGGCCACGAGGTGACGGTGTTCGACCGCCAGAAAGGGCCGGCGCTGGAAACCAGCTTCGCCAATGCCGGCGAGATCTCGCCGGGCTATGCTTCGCCCTGGGCCGGCCCCGGCATTCCGCTGAAGGCAATCAAGTGGCTGTTGATGAAGCATGGCCCGCTGGTGGTGCGGCCGGCCTTCGATCCGTATATGTGGACATGGCTCATCAAGATGCTGCGCAATTGCACCGCGGATCGCTACGCCATCAACAAGGCGCGCATGGTGCCGCTCGCCGAATACAGCCGCGACACGCTGAAGGCGCTGCGCGAGGCGACCGGCATCGCTTATGATGAGCGGACCAAGGGCACGCTGCAGCTGTTTCGCACGCAAAAGCAGCTCGACGGCACCGGCGGCGATGTCGAAGTGCTGAAGAAATATGGCGTTCCCTACGAGTTGCTCGATCCCGAAGGCTGCATTGGGGCCGAGCCGGCGCTGGCCGGCGTGCGGGAAAAGTTTGTCGGCGGGCTGAGATTGCCCGGCGACGAAACTGGCGACTGCAAGATGTTCACCGATCGGCTGGCCGAGCTCTGCGTGGCGCGCGGCGTCACGTTCGAGTACGGCACGCAGATCCGGCGCTTCTCCAAGAACCGCAATCGGATCGTCAGCGTCGGCACCGACCAGCGCTCGCGCGCGGCCGACGCTTATGTGCTGGCGCTGGGCAGCTATTCGGCGCGCTTCATGCGCCTGCTCAGGCGCCCGATCCCGGTCTATCCGGTCAAGGGCTATTCGATCACCGTTCCTATCAAGGACGCGGTCGCCGCCCCGGTGTCGACGGTAATGGACGAAACCTACAAGGTGGCGATCACCAGGCTCGGCGACCGCATCCGCGTCGGCGGCACGGCGGAGATTTCCGGCTTCGATCTCAGGCTGCACGAATCGCGCCGGCGCACCCTCGAACATTCGGTCGGCGATCTGTTCCCGGATGGTGGCGACCTCAAGGCAGCGTCCTTCTGGTGCGGACTGCGGCCGATGACGCCGGACGGGCCGCCGTTGGTCGGCCGCACCGAGTTCTCCAACCTCTATCTCAACACCGGGCACGGCACGCTTGGCTGGACCATGGCCTGCGGCTCGGCCAAGGTGCTGTCCGACATCATCTCCAGCAAGGTGCCTGATATCGATGTGCGGGAGCTGGGGCCGGAGCGGTATTTGAGGTAGAGGTGCTTTTTAAAGCTCGCGGGCCAGCACCCCCTCTGTCCTACCGGACAGAGGGGGTGTAAAGGATCGCTACAGAACGGCATTCCTTCAGCCTCGCCAGCCCCTCAAAACGCCTCCTTCACCCAACCCTTCGAGAACAGCCATCGGTAGGCCCACGGTATCGTCACCTTGGTCGATACCGGGTTCGAATGGGCGACATAGTCGTCATAGACCGGCTGCATCCTGGCGTAGAAGGCAGGGTCGAGCACCGTCATGCCGTTCTCCAGATCGTGGAAGAAACTGCGGTTGTTGAGATTGACCGACGAGATCGTCACCAGCCTTTCGTCGATCATCATGATCTTGGAGTGCAGCACGACATCGGGCGCCTTGAATTCGCGGATGTTGATGCGGTCGCCATATCTCTCGACGAACAGCTTGTTGAGCGCGGTCAGCAGCTTGCCGCCAATATCGCCCTTGAGGTCGATGCGGCCGACAATGTCGATCCTGACGCCGCGCGCCAGCGCCCGCTCGATGGCCAGGCTGAGCTTCGGCGTCAGATTAAGGTAGGGATTGACGATCTCGATATGGTGCCGGGCAGTGTCGATCAGCTCGACGAAATAGGTCTCTAGCGCATGGTTGTCCTCGTAGGGCACGGAAATGAAATGGCGCACCGTGCCCGGCGGGCGCCGGCTGTCGGAGCGCACCGGAATGGAGAAGGGTCTTGCGATGTTGGTGTCGGCGTCGCGCAGCCACAATGTCGAGAGATGCGCGGCCAGCGTCTCGACCGTGGCCGGGTCGGCAAACTCGATGTCGAAATCGCTCCAGTTCGAATAGTAGTTGAGCGAGAGGCCGTCGGTCTTGCCGTATTGCTCGAGGTTCGGATAGCGCGACAGGTCGATCGGCCTGTGGAACAGGAAGCCGTCATGAATGTTGCGGCCGCCGATGATGACGCGCGAGCGGGCGGGATCCTCGGCAAGTGTCGCCAGCATCTTGACGTGATGGGTCTTGTGCAGCTGTGACAGCTGCTCGTCGACCGGCGCGCCGTGGTCGGCCCGCCAACGATATTCCTGCAACTCGACATTGGGATAATCGGCCGCCAGCCGGTGCAGCAGCGCGTCGTCCTTGTCGCGCTCCAGCACGTCTGTGACCATGATGCGCACTTTGGTGCCGAGGCCTGCGTGATGGCGGATCAGCCGCTCGATGACGCGGCCGGAAAAATCGGCCTTGAACTCCAGCGACGACAGATAGACCAGCTTGAGTTTCGGCGCGCGCGAGAAATCGAGCGGCAGTTCGGGGTCGGCCTTGTCGAAGGCGCTGTCGGGTAAAGGCGCGCCGAGCAGCGCTTCGACCTTGGCGTTGAAGCCGTCGCGCGACTTGCGTAACAGGCGCGGTGACCCGAGTGGCAGCGAACAGGTCTGCGACAGCCAGCGGCCGGCATAGAAGACGCGGGCGAGTTCATCCAGGCCGGATGGACCGGGCACTGGACAACGCTCGTAGCGGCTGTCGAGCGCGGCTATCGCCGGATAGGCAACCTCTTCGCGCAGGATGGTGAGCGGGGCGCCTGTCGGCGCCAGGCTGGAGCTGAGCTTGAGACTGCAGCGGTTCAAACCATCGCTGGGGAACAGGCTGGCGGTTTGCCCGGCCGACAGGCGGAGGCGGAAGGCGGCACCGCTCGCCACGCTGCGCGAGCCACCGCCGGCGCGAATCGCCAGCGCCCCGTCGCAGGCGCCCGATATCTCAACCGGCTGCTTTCCCGCCTGGCGCATCACGATCTCGATCGAGCGCGCCTGCAGGCCGGAAAAGCTGAACGTCTTTGGCGCGGAGGGCCGCGCGGCGGCGTTGACATAGAGCGTCTGCCGCGACACGCGCCAACGGCCGTTGAAATGGCCTTCGCCGGCTGTGCCGCTCACTGCCGGCATCTGTTCGGCGGTAACCGGCTTCGCCAGCCGTTCCAGCGTCCGGTAGGTGGCCTGGAAATCGCGGTTGGCGATGGCGTGGCGGTCATGTCCGAACGGACCGGTGCCGTTCGCCCTGTCGATGGCGCCGATCTGGTTGTGGGCGAGCAGCGCCAGAAACTGCCTTTCATAGTCGCGGGCGCCGGCATCGCCGAAAAACGCTGCTGCTGCAGTCTGCGGTCCCGGCGTGTCGGCCGATAGCGACGGCCGGCCGCAATCCTTCGCATCGGGAAAGAAATCGCAGCTGTGCCGGATCGGGGCGGCGCAACCGGCAAGGGCCGCCAGCCCCAGCCCGGCCAAGGCCAGGCAGATGGCGCGGTTCATCCGGTCGCACCGTTCATCGTCTTCAGTTCAGCCGGATCGCGCGGCGGCAGGAAGCCTTGCGGAAACACCTTGCAGACGGGAAGCGCGAAAGTGGCGATCAAAAGCTCGGCCTCGCCGCGCATCTTTTTCGGCGCTGTCTTGTCATCACGGATCGCCTTTGCCGAGGCGACGAGCGCGCCGTCGCAGTCGCAATGATTATGGCGCGCGATGTAGCAGGCGTCATGGATTTGGCAGGCGCTGTCGAGGCGATTGACAGGGCGAGCCGAGAGGTCGCCGGTGCGGGTGCCGGGACCGCAATAATTGCCGAAGACGAAAGGCGACGGGCGGGCCATTGCGATACGGACCGGCTTGGGCAGTTCGGCTTCCGGAACTTCGGTCCATGGATTGGCGCAGGCGGAAAGCGCGACAAGCGGCAAGATGGCGAGCACCGCTCGCATTTTGATCCGCACCAGCTTTGCAAAAAAGTGTCCCACCCGGCGCAGCCAATCCTTAATGATAGGCGACATCGCGCTTGTTGCCACACTGGCCGATTTTGTGGCGAAGGCAAGGCGGCGCGGCCATCAGACAAACAGCCCGCGCTCTCTCTCGACCGCCTTGGTGATGAAGTTGGCGACGATCTGCACGCGGCGCAGCGGCCGGACCGATTCATGATAGACCAGCCAGTAGGCGCGGCGGATCGGCGTCACGATGTTGACGGGGATCAGCTCCGGCATCGAGCGGGCGACAAAGGTGTGCAAGATGCCGATGCCGGCGCCCGACCGCACCGCTTCGGCCTGGCCCAGCGCTGAGGAGATGGCGAAGCTGGTGCGCCAGTCCGGGCTGAACTCCGCCGCATAGTCGAGCGACGGGCTGACGATCAGGTCTGGGACATAGCCGATCAGCGTATGCTGGCCGAGTTCGGCAGCGGTCTCGGGTAAGCCGTGCGCCTGCGCATAGTCCCGCGAGGCAAACAGGCCGAGGGTGTAGTCGACCAGCTTTCCCGCCACCAGCCTGCCTTCGCTCGGCCGCTCGACGGTGATGGCGATGTCGGCCTCGCGCCGCGACAGCGAGAAGGAACGCGGCACCGGCACCAGCTGGATGGTGAGTTCGCGGTGCAGCGCGGTCAGCGCGCCAAGACGCGTGGCGAGGAATGCAACGCCAAACCCGTCGGGCGCGCCGATGCGCACCGTGCCTGAGATATCGTCGCCTTCGCCCGACACGGCGGAGCGCGCGGCGATCATGTCGGCTTCCATGCGCTCGGCAATGTCGAGAAAGCGCTGGCCGGCCGGCGTCAGCTCGCTGCCGGTGGTAAGCCGGCGAAACAGTTTTGTCCGTAACGCATCCTCAAGCGCTGCGATGCGGCGCGAGACGGTGGCGTGATTGAGTTCCAGCCGCTTGGCGGCGCCAAGGATCTGCCCGGCGCGGGCCACGGCGAGGAAGATGCGGACGTCATCCCAGTTCATTGGGGTGGTCCGGGCTAGCGGCGAACGCGGCGTTCCCGCCCACCCCCCTCTGGCCTGCCGGCCATCTCCCCCGCAAGGAGGGAGATTGGCAGCTCCGCCACCTGCGTCTCTTTTGCTGCGTTGAAGATTTGCGAAGGCGGCGGCCACATCTGATCTCCCCCCTTGCGGGGGAGATGTCCGGCAGGACAGAGGGGGGTGTGACGGAGCGCAACCTTCGGGCCTTTCAGCAATCTGTAATTTGCGGCAATTAATGCACACTCGTCCTTCGTTGTCTATTTCTTGCACAACGGTTGCGTTTCCCCTCGCGTTGCCTTCGCGCCTGCAAAGGCGTTGAATGCTTCATCACAAACTCAGGGAGAGAAACCATGATCGAATACGGTCATTTCATCGGCGGCAAGCATGTCGCCGGGACCAGCGGGCGCAAGCAGGACGTCATGCAGCCCATGGATGGCTCGGTGCGCGGCACGGTGGCGCTGGCTTCGCCGGCGGAACTGCGTGCGGCTGTCCTGAATGCCAAGGAAGCACAGATCAAATGGGCTGCGACCAACCCGCAGCGGCGTGTGCGCGTGCTGATGAAGTTTCTGGAACTGGTTGCCCGCGACTATGACGAACTGGCCGATCTCCTGGCGCGCGAGCACGGCAAGACCATTGCCGACGCCAAGGGCGACATCCAGCGCGGCCTCGAAGTGGTCGAAGTCTGCATCGGTGCGCCGCACATGATGAAGGGCGAGTTCACCGACGGCGCCGGCCCCGGCATCGATGTCTATTCGATGCGCCAGCCGCTTGGCGTCGTTGCCGGCATCACCCCGTTCAATTTCCCGGCCATGATCCCGCTGTGGAAGATTGCCCCGGCGCTGGCCTGCGGCAACGCCTTTATCCTGAAGCCTTCCGAGCGTGACCCTGGCGTGCCGATGCGCATCGCCGAACTGTTCCTCGAGGCTGGCCTGCCGGCTGGCGTCCTCAACGTCGTCAATGGCGACAAGGACGTCGTCGACGCCATCCTCGACGATCCTGATATCAAGGCTATCGGCTTTGTCGGCTCGACGCCGATCGCGCATTACATCTATTCGCGCGGCACGGCGGCGGGAAAACGCGTGCAGTGCTTTGGCGGCGCCAAGAACCACATGATCATCATGCCCGACGCCGACATGGACCAGACGGTCGATGCGCTGATCGGCGCCGGCTACGGCTCGGCCGGCGAGCGCTGCATGGCGATCTCGGTTGCCGTTCCCGTCGGCAACGACACCGCCAACCGGCTGATGGAAAAGCTGATCCCGCGTGTCGAAAGCCTCAAGGTCGGCCCGTCGACGGATTCGTCCGCCGATTTCGGCCCGCTGGTGACGGCGCAGGCATTGGAACGCGTCAAGGGTTATGTCGACACCGGCGTCAAGGAAGGCGCCAAGCTGGTCGTCGATGGCCGCGGCTTCTCCATGCAGGGCTACGAGGATGGCTACTATATGGGCGGCTGCCTGTTCGACAATGTGACCGCTGACATGCGCATCTACAAGGAAGAGATCTTTGGTCCGGTGCTGTCGGTGGTGCGTGCGCCGACCTATGAGAGCGCCATCAAGCTCGCCAACGATCATGAGATGGGCAATGGCGTGGCCATCTTCACCCGTGACGGGGATGCTGCTCGTGATTTTGCTTCGCGCGTCCAGGTCGGCATGGTCGGCATCAACGTGCCGATCCCGGTTCCGATCGCTTACTACACGTTCGGCGGCTGGAAGGCGTCGTCCTTCGGCGACCTCAACCAGCATGGTCCGGACGCGTTCCGCTTCTACACCAAGACCAAGACGGTGACCTCGCGCTGGCCCTCAGGCATCAAGGACGGTGCCGAGTTCGTCATCCCGACGATGAACTGACCGGACGATTTCGAAGATCGGCAAGAAGGCCTGGGTTCAACGTTCCGGGCCTTTCTTTGTACGAAACCGACATTGGCCATCACGTTCAAGCGATGGAACCAAGAGCCGGTCATCTGCCTTAAATTGCATTCCTGCCGTGGTGCAGGCCATCAAAATAGCGCCGGTAGCAGCCGGGGTTCTCGTCTGGCGCAAGGAGGTGTCAGATGACACGACGTCTTGTGGCGGCGATGTTCTTTGCGGTGTTCGCGATGTCCGGCATCGCCCAGGCTAAAGCGGATCAATGCGCGGCGCGGACCGACCTGGTCAAGGCGCTCGGCGAGAAGTTCCACGAAAACCAAGCCGCTCGTGGCCTGGTGAACCCAAATGTGGTGCTTGAGATATTCGTCTCCGACCAGGGCACCTGGACCATCCTGGCCACCGACACACACGGCCAAAGCTGCATCATCACGGCTGGCGAAGGCTGGGACGGGGCGACCATGGCCGCAGTCTTGCCGGGCACCTGATAAAGACCGGTCGGAAGTCTGGAGCAGAGACGGAGTTCAGCGTGTGGCGGCCACTTCGGCATGGCCGCGCAGCAGTGCCATAAGGCGTTTGGCGTCCTTGGCGGCAGCCTCTTCGTCACCGGCCAGGATCGAGCGGATTAGCGCGACGTGGTGTTCGGCCGATTCGGCCAGCCCTGTGTCGGCCTTGTAGCGAAACCAGAAGCGGCGGCTGTGGGTCTGCAGGGGCGCGGCCAGACGGGCCGCAAAAGGGTTGTCGGCGGCCATCGCCAAGGCCTCGTCGAGCGCCTTGTCGGCCTGGATGAAGGCCAGCACATTGCCCGAGATGACGGCCTTCTGCATGGCAAGGGCTGCCTCATGAAACAGGTCGGCGGCCTCACGGGTGACGAAGCGGGCGGCCGAGCGCGCCAGCACCACCTCGACGCCGCGCCTGGCATCCAGCACGCGCAGCCAGTCGCCGGGATGAAGCGGGGCAATTGCGATTCCGGCGCGTGGCCTGACGTCGAGCAGTCCTTCCCAAGCGAGGCGCTGGATTGCTTCGCGGACCGGCGTACGACCGAGCGCCAGCTTTTCGATCAGCGCGCCTTCCGTCACGAAGCTCGCCGGCGCCAGTTCCAGCGTCACGATCATATGCTCGAGTACATGGTAGGCCTTGGCGGCGGCCGGCTCGGGGTATGCTGTCTCACTGGATATCAAAGGTGGGCTCCTGATATATCTTCCATATATCACAACGGATTCCTCATTGACAGCCGGTTTTCCAACAGATATACGGCTGATATATCAGATGGAGAGACGATCATGTGGACCGGAGTTTTCCCCGCCGTCACGACCAAATTCACCGAAGACGACCGCCTCGACCATGCCGAAATGGAGCGCTGCTTTGCGTTGCAGATGGAGGCAGGCTGCGACGGTATCATCGTCTGCGGTTCGCTCGGCGAAGGGCCGATGCTGTCGCATGACGAGAAGATCGAGGTGCTGAAGACGGCGCAGAAAGTTGCAGGCAACAAGCCGGTGCTGCTGACGGTCAACGAGGCGGGCACCCGTGAAGCCGCAAGCATCGCCAGGCGCGCCGCAAAGGAAGGCGCCAACGGGCTGATGGTGGTGCCGAGCCCGATCTATCACACCAACCCGGAAGAGACGGTCGCCGCCTTGCGCGCCGTCGCTCAGGCCGGCGACCTGCCGGTGATGATCTACTCCAACCGCCTCGCCTACCGCGTCGACGTCACCGTCGACCAGATGGAGGAACTGGCCGCCGACAAGCGCTTCGTCGCCATCAAGGAGTCCTCCGACGACATCCGCCGCTCGACAGAGATCATCAACCGCTTCGGCGACCGCTACGATCTGTTCACCGGCGTCGACAATCTCGCCTTCGAGGCGCTGTCGGTGGGCGCCATCGGCTGGGTGGCGGGTCTGGTCGTCGCCTTCCCGCGCGAGACCGTCGCCATCTACCAGCTGATGAAGCAGGGCCGCCGCGAGGAGGCGCTTTCGATCTACCGCTGGTTCCGGCCGCTGCTCGATCTCGATGTCTCGACCTATCTGGTCCAAAACATCAAGCTTGCCGAAGTGCTCGCGATCGACACAAATGACCGCGTGCGCATGCCGCGCCAGCCGCTGTCGGGCGAGCGCCGCAAAGCGGTCGAGAAGATCGTCAAGGACGCGCTGGCGGTACGGCCGAAGCTGCCGCAGTTCTGAAGGCTTTCTTCTCCCCGTGCACGTGCACGGGGAGAAGATGGCGGCAGCCAGATGAGGGGCAGCGCCGACGTGCAAGGAAATTCCAGGGACACAGAGGAGGGCCGCCGCCCCTCATCCGCCCTTCGGGCCCCGCAGCCCTTTGCTGGCGCTCCGGGCGTTCGTCGTTCGGAAAGGCAAGCAGTCGGCTTTTCCACCGCTTCGCGGACCACTCCTCACCCCCGTGAACGGGGAGAAGGGGTAGATATCGCCATTGTCGGTGGCGGCATTGTCGGCATCTGCGCGGCGGCCATGCTGGCCGAGGCCGGGCGCAGCGTCACGGTCTTCGACCGCACCGGCATCTGCGAGGAGACGAGCTCCGGCAATGCCGCCGCCTTCGCCTTCTCCGACGTGCTGCCGCTGGCGCATAAGGGCATGATGCGGCACTTGCCGAAATGGCTTGCCGATCCGCTCGGGCCACTCAGCATCCCGCCGGCCTACTTGCCGAAGCTGTTGCCTTGGCTGTTGCGCTTCTGGCGCGCTGGCGCACCAGAAAAATATGAGGCGAGCCTTGCTGCTCAGGCAGGCATGATGAAGCTCGCCGAGGCTGAATGGATGGGCCTGCTCGACCGTTCCGGCACGCGGCTGATGCTGCGCGAGGACGGCTCGCTGGAGCTTTATGAAAGCGAGGCCGAATTTCAGGCCGGGCTGCCGGGCTGGGCGGCGCGCGAGCGCTTCGGCATCGGCTTTCGCCATGTCGAAGGCGACGAACTGGCGCGGCTGCAGCCGGGACTGTCGCCGCGCTTCATCAAGGGCACCTTCGTGCCGGGCTGGAAGACCGTCGCCGATCCGAAACTGCTCGGCAAGGGGGTGTGGGCCTATGCCGAAAGGCTGGGCGCGCGTTTCGAAAAGGCGCGCATAGAGCGCGTCGCCGCCAATCCTGATGGCGCGACGCTGACGCTGACGGACGGCACGACCAGGCAGGCAAGACATCTTGTCGTGGCCGCCGGGGCATGGTCGCATCTGCTGACGAAGGCGCTTGGCGACACCATCCCGCTCGAAACCGAGCGCGGCTACAACACGACACTGCCGAAGACCGCTTTCGACGTGCAGCGGATGCTGATCTTTTCCGGCCATGGCTTCGTCATCACGCCACTCGAGACGGGCTTGCGCGTCGGCGGCGCCGTCGAGTTGGGCGGTCTCGACCGGCCGCCGAATTTTGCGCGTTCGAAGGCCATGCTGGAAAAAGCCAGACAATTCCTTCCGGGGCTGGACGCGTCAGGTGGCCGCGAGTGGATGGGGTGTCGCCCGTCGCTGCCGGATTCGTTGCCCGTCATCGGCACGGCGCGCACCGCGTCCAACGTCGTCTACGCCTTTGGCCATGGCCATCTCGGCCTGACCCAGGCGGCGGCCAGCGGCCGCTTGATCCGCGATCTTGTTCTCGGGCAAACTTCGCCGATCGATCTTGCTCCCTTCAGCCCGCAACGGTTTTGAGTTCGAGGAAATCATGGCCAAAAAATCCTTCTTTTGCATCGACGGCCATACCTGCGGTAATCCGGTGCGGCTGGTCGCCGGCGGCGGCCCTTTGCTTCAGGGGTCGACGATGATGGAGCGGCGGGCGCATTTCCTGGCGGAGTATGACTGGATCCGCACCGGGCTGATGTTCGAGCCGCGCGGCCACGATGTCATGTCGGGCTCGATCCTCTATCCGCCGACGCGCGAGGATTGCGACATAGCCATCCTGTTCATCGAGACGTCGGGCTGCCTGCCGATGTGCGGCCACGGCACGATCGGCACGGTGACGATGGCCATCGAACATGGGCTGATCAAGCCGAAGACACCCGGCGTGCTCCGGCTCGACACACCGGCCGGGCTGGTCATCGCCGAATACAAGCAAGTCGGCGACTATGTCGAGGAGGTGCGCATCACCAATGTACCGTCCTTCCTTTATGCCGAGGGACTGACGGTCGACTGCCCGCAGCTTGGCGAGATCACTGTCGATGTCGCCTATGGCGGCAATTTCTACGCAATCGTCGAGCCGCAGGCGAATTTTCGCGACATGGCTGATTATTCCGCCGGCGATTTCATCGCCTGGAGCCCTGTGGTGCGGCAGCGGCTTAACGAGAAGTACTCGTTCGTGCATCCGGAAAACCCCGGCATCAACCGGCTGTCCCACATGCTGTGGACGGGCGAGCCGACAGTGGCGGGCGCGGATGCGCGCAACGCGGTCTTCTATGGCGACAAGGCGATCGACCGCTCACCTTGCGGCACCGGCACCTCGGCGCGCATGGCGCAGCTCCATGCCAAGGGCAAGCTCAAGGCCGGCGACAGTTTTGTCCACGAATCGATCATCGGCTCGCTGTTCAAGGGCAAGGTCGAGAGGGACGTGACTGTTGCCGGCAAGCCGGCCATCATTCCTTCGATCGGCGGCTGGGCCCGGATGACCGGCCTGAACACCATCTTCATCGACGACCGCGATCCGTTCGCGCACGGTTTTGTGGTTAAGTGATACGGTAGGCTGCCGATCATCCACCGAGACCAAGACTTGGACCCAGAGCGGGACCTCTTGGCGAAACCAGTCAGCGAAAGGTTAGCGCGTTGGGCGAGGCATCCACCGCCATAGTCGGGAAGTAACCCATGTTGCAGCTGGTCAGTACGGAATGTGGCTTAAAAACGAAGCCCGCCAACAGCGCAAGGATTCGTCTCATCACCGAATTTTGACCGGGATTTCTTCGAAATGAGGTCGCTGGCCCGGCTGAATCGTCAAAGACATTGCGTTATGCCAATGATAGGGTCCGCGATAGTCCAGGGGTCGGGAGCAAAAAAACGGGCAATCGGAAGGCGTGCCGGCAAAACACGCTCGACGTTTGAAAAATCACGTTGCAATCCGGGCTCGAAACTTTACGACTAGGGGAAATACGAAAAGGAATGCGTCTGCATGGGCGACATTCCAGGGGAGCCATGTACACATGCAGTACTTTGTCCAGCAGCTTATCAATGGGCTGACGCTGGGATCGATCTATGGGCTGATCGCAATCGGCTACACGATGGTCTACGGCATCATCGGCATGATCAACTTCGCCCACGGCGACATTTTCATGGTCGGGGCATTCGCCGCCCTCGTCGTCTTCCTCATCCTCGGCTCCTTGTTCTATTCAGTGCCGGTCGTCCTGGCGCTGCTGATCATGATGATCGTGGCGATGCTGCTCACCAGCCTCTACAACTGGACGATCGAGAAGGTGGCCTACCGGCCGCTGCGCGGTTCGTTCCGGCTGGCGCCGCTGATCACCGCCATCGGCATGTCGATCGCGCTGTCGAACTTCATCCAGGTGACGCAGGGCCCGCGCAACAAGCCGATCCCGCCGATGGTCAGCCAGGTCTACAACATCAACGGCATCAGCGTGTCGCTGAAGCAGATCATCATCGTCGTCGTCACCGCCCTGCTGCTGGCGCTGTTCTGGTACCTGGTCAACAGGACTTCCCTCGGTCGGGCGCAAAGGGCGTGCGAGCAGGACCGCAAGATGGCGGCGCTGCTCGGCGTCGATGTCGACCGTACGATCTCGATCACCTTCATCATGGGTGCAGCGCTTGCGGCCGTCGCGGGCACGTTATTCCTGATGTATTACGGCGTCATCGCCTTTTCCGACGGCTTTGTGCCGGGGGTCAAGGCCTTCACCGCAGCCGTTCTCGGCGGCATCGGGTCTCTGCCGGGCGCGGTGCTTGGCGGGCTTTTGATCGGCTTCATCGAGAGCATGTGGTCGGCGTATTTCTCGATCGACTACAAGGACGTCGCGGCGTTCTCGATCCTGGCGATCGTGCTGATCTTCCTGCCTTCCGGCATTTTGGGCCGGCCAGAAGTCGAAAAGGTCTGAGACAATGGCGGTTTCCGTATCCTCGGAGCGCGACACCGTCGCGTCCCCCGTGCAGCGTGCATTGCGCGAAGCGTTCTATGCCGGCGCCATCTCGCTGGGGTTGTTCATTCTCTTCATCGGCCTGAAGACCGACCAGAACATCAGCAACCAGTTGATCCTGGTGCAGCGCTGGTTGCTGCTCATCACCGTGGTCGTGCTGACCATGCTTGGCCGCTTCTTCTACATTGCCTATGGCCAGCCGTTCATGGCCAATCAGAAGATCACCAATGTCGCCACCGGCCTATTGCCGGCGAGCGTCGCGTCGCGCTTCTTCCTGCTTCCGGCCTTCATCGTCGCCGTCGTGCTGGCGGTTGTCCTGGTTGCGTTCGGCAGCGCCCTGCCGGCGTTGGTAGGACCCGATCTGGCCGGCTACCTTCAGTTCCTGCGCGCATTGGCCGTCATTTACGCGCTCGCTTGCGTGATCTTCTATTTCCGCTCCTTCATCCACGCCAATTTCACCAAGCTCGGCATTGCGGCGCTGGTGCTATACCCGATCCTCGTCGTCGTTGTGCTGTCGATCTACGCGTGGTCGATAACCGGCGGCCTGCAGGGCTCGTTGAAGTGGGTCGACAATTTCGGCATCCAGATCCTGATCTATGTGATGCTGGCCTGGGGGCTGAACATCGTCGTCGGCCTCGCCGGCCTGCTCGATCTCGGCTACGTCGCCTTTTACGCGGTCGGCGCCTATGCCTATGCGTTGCTCGGTTCGCAATACGGCCTGTCGTTCTGGATCCTGCTGCCGGCCGCCGGCGCCATGGCCGCCTTCTGGGGCGTTATGCTCGGATTTCCGGTGCTCAGGCTTCGTGGCGATTACCTGGCGATCGTGACCCTGGCCTTCGGCGAGATCATCCGCCTGGTGCTGATCAACTGGCGTGAAGTCACCAACGGCTCGGCCGGCATCTCCGGCATCCCGAAGGTCACCTTCTTCGGCCTGATGACGTTCAATTCGACGGACCCGAACTACATCGGCAAGGTGCTGCACATCGCCCAGTCGAGCGCCTACTACAAGATCTTCCTCTACTATCTCATTCTCGGGCTGGCGCTGCTGACCGCGTTCGTCACCATCAGGCTCAGGCGCATGCCTGTCGGCCGCGCCTGGGAAGCGCTGCGCGAGGACGAGATTGCCTGCCGCTCGCTTGGCATCAACACCACCACCACCAAGCTCACCGCCTTTGCCACCGGCGCCATGTTCGGCGGTTTTGCCGGCGCCTTCTTCGCCGCACGGCAAGGCTTCGTCAGCCCTGAATCTTTCGTCTTCCTGGAATCGGCGATAATCCTGGCCATCGTGGTGCTCGGCGGCATGGGCTCGCTGGTCGGCATCGCGGTCGCCGCGCTGGTGATGATCGGCGGCACCGAGGCGCTGCGCGAACTCGATTTCCTGAAAAGTGTCTTCGGAAAAGATTTCACGCCGGAGCTTTACCGCATGCTTTTGTTCGGCATGGCGATGGTCATCGTCATGCTGTGGAAGCCGCGCGGCTTTGTCGGCAGCCGTGAACCGACGGCCTTCCTCAGTGAACGAAAAGCGGTCTCCTCCTCCTTCACCAAGGAAGGGCACGGCTGATGAGCGCGACCTCCATTCAGACCAATCCGGGTATGAAAGAAGCCATCCTCCAGGTCGAGCATCTTTCGATGAAGTTCGGCGGCCTGATCGCCATCGGCGACCTGTCGTTCCAGGCCAAGCGCGGCGAGATCACCGCGCTGATCGGACCCAATGGCGCCGGCAAGACCACCGTCTTCAATTGCATCACCGGCTTCTACAAGCCGTCGGAAGGCATGATTACGCTCAACCGGGCCGACGGCTCGAGCTTCCTGCTCGAACGGCTGCCCAATCACGAGATCCCGGCGCGCGCCAAGGTGGCGCGCACCTTCCAGAACATCCGCCTGTTCTCGGGCATGACGCTGCTGGAGAATCTGCTGGTTGCCCAGCACAACAAGCTGATGAAGGCATCCGGCTATACGATCCTGGGCCTGTTCGGGATCGGCGGCTACCGCAGGGCCTCGGCTGAATCGGTGGAGCTTGCCAAGCACTGGCTGGAGAAGGCTGATCTTGTCGATCGCGCCGACGATCCGGCCGGCGACCTGCCCTATGGCGCGCAGCGGCGCCTCGAGATTGCGCGCGCCATGTGCACAGGGCCTGAACTTCTGTGCCTCGACGAGCCTGCGGCCGGTCTCAATCCGAAGGAGTCGGCTGCGCTGAATTCGCTGCTGATGGACATCAAGAGCAGTACCTCGATCCTGCTGATCGAACATGACATGTCGGTGGTCATGCAGATTTCCGACCATGTCGTGGTGCTTGAATATGGCCGCAAGATTTCCGACGGCAGCCCGCAATCGGTGCGTACCGACCCGCGCGTCATCGCCGCCTATCTCGGCGTCGACGACGAGGAGGTCGAGACGGTGCTGACCGAGGTCGGCGATGAAGACGTTATCGAGCAGCTGGACATCGGGCCGGATTCGGCTCACGGACCAGGCACATCGTCTTCCTATCTCGCCGGCCCGGTAAGCGACACGATCGGCCACAGCCAGGGCGAGCGGGTCACAGTGTCGAAGGGAGCTTCAAAAGCCACCCAATACGATACAAGAGCCAACTCCGCGCCAAGAGCACCGTCCGAGCGTCTAACAGCCAAGTCCAAGCCGGCGGCCACCAAATCCCCGACAGGCAAGCCGCGCGGAGGGCGTAAGTGATGGCCGAGACAACGCTGCTCGACATCAAGGGCGTCGAGACCTACTACGGCAACATCAAGGCGCTGAACGGCGTCGATGTCCACGTCAACCAGGGCGAGATCGTCGCGCTGATCGGCGCCAACGGCGCCGGCAAGTCGACGCTGATGATGACCATCTTCGGTGCGCCGCGCGCTCGTGCCGGCTCAATCACTTTCGCCGGCACCGACATCACCCAGATGCCGACGCACGAGATCGCCCGCATGCGCATTGCGCAGTCGCCGGAAGGCAGGCGCATTTTCCCGCGCATGACGGTGATGGAAAACCTGCAGATGGGCGCCGGTCTCGACAATCTCAAGCACTATGACGAAGATGCCGAGAAGGTGTTCGCGCTGTTCCCGCGCCTCAAGGAGCGCATTGCCCAGCGCGGCGGCACGCTGTCGGGCGGCGAGCAGCAGATGCTGTCGATCGGACGTGCGCTGATGGCGCGGCCGAAGCTGCTGTTGCTCGACGAGCCGTCGCTGGGTCTGGCGCCGCTGATCGTCAAGCAGATCTTCGATGCCATCCGCGAGCTGAACCGCACGCAAGGGCTGACCGTGTTCCTGGTCGAGCAGAACGCCTTCGGCGCGCTCAAACTCGCCACGCGCGGCTATGTCATGGTCAACGGCAACGTGACCATGAGCGGCACAGGCAAGGAATTGCTCGCCAATCCGGAAGTGCGGGCGGCCTATCTCGAAGGCGGCCATCACTGATTTTGGAGCGGAATGTATGCATACGGTATTCCGCTCCAACTTGTTTGTTTGTCGCATGACCTTTGTCCGAAAAGTCTGCAACTTTTCGGGATCATGCTAGGAGTCTTAATCATGCAAGGCATTCTTCACGAGGAACCTTCCATCTGGCAGTTCTTCTTCGTCACCTGTCTGCTCGGCGGCTGGGCGGCATGGATGACCGGCAAGGCCAGCGCCCAGACATGGCGCAGCCTGCCGGCGCTGTTCGCCTATCTGCTGGGTCTCGGCATCGGCATCAGGTTCATCCATCATGCCTTGTTCGGCGGCACGATGTTTTCGCTGCAATACTATGTCGTGGACACAATCGTGCTCATGATATTGGGGTTTGTCGGCTATCAATACACGCGTACGAACCAGATGGTGACGCAGTATAATTGGCTTTACGAACGGGCTTCGATCTTAAGCTGGAAACCGAAAGGTTGACGTTCATCATTAACGCCGTTCCGGGGATGAATCGGCGTGACAAGGGCCTGAAAATCGGCAAAGTACGCTTTCTGCGATAAGGGTGGGCATCGCATGAAAGTTTCATCCACGCCCACCTCGTAAATGGGAGCGTTTAAATGAAGAAATCACTTTTGTCCGCCGTTGCCCTGACCGCGCTTGTCGCGTTCGGTGGCAATGCATGGGCTGACGTTATCGTCGGCGTCGCAGGTCCGATCACCGGTCCGAATGCGGCCTTCGGTGCGCAGCTGCAGAAGGGTGCGGAAGCGGCCGTTGCCGACATCAACGCAGCAGGCGGCATGAACGGCGAGCAGATCAAGCTCGAAGTCGGCGACGACGTCTCCGATCCGAAGCAGGGCATTTCGGTCGGCAACAAGTTCGTCGGCGACGGCGTGAAGTTCGTGATCGGCCACTTCAACTCGGGCGTCTCGATCCCGGTTTCGCAGGAAGTCTACGTCGACAACAACATCGTCGAAGTGACGCCTGCGGCGACCAACCCGAAATTCACCGAGCGCGGCCTGTGGAACGTGTTCCGCACCTGCGGACGCGATGACCAGCAGGGCGGCATCGCCGGCGGCTATATCGCGACCAACTTCAAGGACGCCAAGGTTGCCGTCATCCACGACAAGACCCCCTATGGTCAGGGCCTTGCCGACGAGACCAAGAAGGCGATGAACGCAGCCGGCCTGACCGAAGTCATGTACGAAGGCGTCAATGTCGGCGACAAGGACTTCTCGGCGCTGATTGCCAAGATGAAGGACGCCGGCGTCACCTTGATCTATTGGGGCGGCCTGCACACCGAAGCCGGCCTGATCATCCGCCAGTCGGCGGACCAGGGCCTCAAGGCTACCCTGATGTCAGGCGACGGCATCGTTACCGACGAGTTGGCTGCGATCGCCGGCGATGCGGTTATCGGTACGCTCAACACCTTCGGTCCGGATCCGCGGCTGATCCCCGAGAACAAGGCACTGGTCGAGAAGTTCCGCGCTCAGGGCTTCGAGCCGGAAGCGTACACTCTCTACTCCTACGCCGCCATGCAGGTGATCGCTGAGGCTGCTGCCGTGGCCAAGTCGAACGACCCCGTGGAAGTGGCCAAGGCGCTGCACGAGAAGGGCCCGTTCAAGACCGTTCTGGGCGATCTCGCCTATGACGCGAAGGGCGATCCGAAGCTCCCGGGCTACATCATGTACGAATGGAAGAAGGGTCCGGACGGCAAGATCTCCTGGTTCCCGAAGTCGTAATTCGGAACACAGCTCTATGGAATGCCCGGCGCTCGCGCCGGGCATTTTTCTTTGGTGCAGGGCGGCAGCGAGGGTGGCTGGACAAGCCGGTAGCCGGGGTCGAATTTGTGCGGGCACGACAATTAGCGTCACCTCGCGGCGCCAATCGCACGCAGCTTTTCGAGCCGTGGTGCTAGAATCGCATTTAAATCGGTTTAATCTCTCCCCGATTTTGGTTGCACTGCAGCATTTTCGCGTTAATCATGCCTCCGCCCCATCCCTCCCTGTCCGGAGCCTCCTTCCTTGGCCATCACGAAGATCCTCGTCGCCAACAGGTCCGAAATTGCCATCCGCGTCTTTCGCGCGGCCAACGAGCTCGGCCTCAAAACCGTGGCGATCTGGGCCGAGGAGGACAAATATTCGCTTCATCGGTTCAAGGCCGATGAAAGCTACCAGGTCGGGCGCGGGCCGCATCTGGCCAGGGACATGGGGCCGATCGAAAGCTATCTGTCGATCGAGGAAGTGATCCGGATCGCCAGACTGTCCGGCGCCGACGCCATCCATCCGGGCTATGGCCTTCTGTCGGAAAGCCCTGAATTCGCAGATGCCTGCGCCGAGGCCGGCATCACCTTCATAGGACCGAAGCCCGACACGATGCGCCGGCTCGGCAACAAGGTCGCCGCACGCAATCTGGCCATCGAGGTTGGCGTGCCGGTGGTGCCGGCAACCGAACCGCTGCCGGACGACATGGAAGCAGTCAAGCAGCTCGCCAAGACAGTCGGCTATCCGGTGATGCTCAAGGCATCATGGGGCGGCGGCGGGCGCGGCATGCGCGCCATCCGCGCGGAAGCCGACCTCGCCCGCGAGGTGATGGAGGGCAAGCGCGAGGCCAAGGCCGCCTTCGGCAAGGACGAGGTCTATCTCGAAAAGCTGATCGAGCGCGCCCGCCATGTCGAGGTCCAGGTGCTCGGCGACACGCATGGCAACGCGGTGCATCTGTTCGAGCGCGACTGCTCGATCCAGCGCCGCAACCAGAAGGTCGTCGAACGGGCGCCGGCGCCCTATCTTGGCGAGGCATTGCGCCAGGAGCTTTGCGGCTATGCGCTCAAGATCGCGCGCGAGACCAGCTATATCGGCGCCGGCACGGTGGAATTCCTGCAGGACGCCGACACCGGGAAATTCTACTTCATCGAGGTCAATCCGCGCATCCAGGTCGAGCATACCGTCACCGAGCAGGTGACCGGCATCGACATCGTCAAGGCGCAGATCCACATACTGGACGGCTTTGCCATCGGCACGAAAGAGTCGGGCGTGCCGGCGCAGGCCGACATCAGGCTGAACGGTCACGCGCTGCAGTGCCGCATCACGACCGAGGATCCGGAGCATAGTTTCATTCCGGACTACGGCCGCATCACCGCTTATCGCGAAGCCGCCGGTTTCGGCATCCGCCTCGACGGCGGCACCGCCTATTCGGGCGCGGTCATCACCCGCTTCTACGATCCGCTGCTGGAGAAGGTGACTGCCTGGGCGCCGACACCGGCCGAGGCGATCGCCCGCATGAATCGGGCCCTGCGCGAGTTCCGCATCCGCGGCGTGGCCACCAACCTCACCTTCCTCGAGGCAATCATCAACCACCCGCGCTTCGCCGACAATTCCTACACGACCAGGTTCATCGACACGACGCCGGAGCTGTTCGCGCAGGTGAAGCGGCAGGACCGCGCCACCAAGCTGCTCAACTATCTGGCCGACGTCAGCGTCAACGGCCATCCCGAAACCCGCGGCCGACCGATGCCCAAGACCGATGCGGCAGCGCCTGTCGTGCCCTATCTCAACGGCAATGTGCCTGATGGCAGCAAGCAGAAGCTAGACGCGTTGGGGCCGGAGAAATTCGCTGCCTGGATGCGTGAGCAAAAAGAGGTGCTTGTCACCGACACGACGATGCGCGACGGTCACCAGTCGCTGCTCGCCACCCGCATGCGCACGCATGACATTGCCGGCATCGCCGGCACCTATGCGCGGGCGCTGCCGCGGCTGCTGTCGCTGGAATGCTGGGGCGGCGCCACTTTCGACGTCGCCATGCGCTTCCTCACCGAGGATCCGTGGGAGCGGTTGAGCAAAGTGCGCGAAGCGGCCCCCAACCTTTTGCTGCAGATGCTTCTGCGCGGCGCCAATGGCGTCGGCTACACCAACTATCCCGACAATGTCGTGCAACATTTCGTCAGCCAGGCAGCGGCCGGCGGGGTCGACCTGTTCCGCGTCTTCGACTGCCTGAACTGGGTCGAGAATATGCGCGTCGCCATGGACGCGGTGGGCGCGGAGGGCAAGCTGGTCGAAGCGGCGATCTGCTACACCGGCGACATCCTCGATCCGGCGCGCGCCAAATACGACCTTAAATACTATGTCGGGTTGGCGAAAGAATTGCAGGCAGCCGGCGCCCATATCATCGCCGTCAAGGACATGGCCGGGCTTTTGAAGCCTGCCGCCGCCCGCGTGCTGTTCAAGGCGCTGCGCGAAGCCACCGACCTGCCGATCCATTTCCACACCCACGACACGTCAGGCCTGTCGGCGGCGACGGTGCTGGCGGGCGTGGAAAGTGGCGTCGACGCCATCGACGCGGCGATGGATTCCTTCTCCGGCAACACCTCGCAGCCTTGTCTGGGCTCGATCGTCGAGGCGCTGAAGGGAACCGAGCGCGATCCCGGCCTCGATCCGCAATGGATCCGCAACATCTCCTTCTACTGGGAAGCGGTGCGCAACCAGTATGCGGCCTTCGAAAGCGATCTCAAGGGGCCAGCCTCGGAAGTCTATCTGCACGAAATGCCGGGCGGCCAGTTCACTAACCTCAAGGAGCAGGCGCGTTCGCTCGGGCTGGAAACGCGTTGGCACGAGGTGGCACAAGCCTATCACGACGTCAATTTGATGTTCGGTGACATCGTCAAGGTGACGCCGTCGTCCAAGGTGGTCGGCGACATGGCGCTGATGATGGTGAGCCAGGATCTAACCGTTGCCGACGTCGAAAACCCGGCCAAGGACATCGCCTTCCCGGACTCGGTCGTCTCGATGCTGCGCGGCGATCTCGGCCAGTCGCCCGGCGGCTGGCCTGCGAAGCTGCAGAAGAAGGCACTGAAGGAAAGCAAGCCGATCACCGAGCGGCCGGGCTCGCTGCTCAAGCCAGCCGACCTCAAGGCCAGCCGCAAGGAGATCGAGCAGAAGCTGGAGCGCAAGCTCTCGGAGTACGAATTCGCCTCCTGGCTGATGTATCCGAAAGTGTTTACCGACTTCGCCGCCGCGCAGGAAACCTACGGGCCGGTCAGTGTGCTGCCGACGCCGACCTATTTCTACGGCATGAAGTCCGAAGACGAGATCTTCCTGGACATCGAAAAAGGCAAGACGCTTGTAGTGCGCTGCCTTGCGATCGGCGACGTCGATGAGAAGGGCATGGTCACCGTGTTCTTCGAGCTCAACGGCCAGCCGCGCCGCGTCAGGGTGCCGGACAGGGCGCATGGCGCCTCGGCGGCCAAGGCTCGGCGCAAGGCCGAGCCCGGCAACGAGGCGCATGTCGGCGCGCCGATGCCGGGCGTGGTCTCCGCCCTTTCGGTTGCCGCCGGCCAAGCGGTCAAGGCCGGCGACGTGCTGTTGTCGATCGAAGCCATGAAGATGGAGACGGCCCTGCATGCCGAGCGCGACGGCACAGTGGCCGAAGTGCTGGTCAAGGCCGGCGATCAGATCGATGCGAAGGATCTGTTGATCGCGTTTGGCTGACGCGCGGATCCATCACACTGGGGACGGCTGGCAGCAGCCGTTGATGGAGCATCGATAATGGCTTGACCCGCCGCGCCTGCTCGGGCATCGAACCCGCTCCCAATTTACCGCGCCAGAATCGCGGTGCTTAAAAAGTAGCGGAGAAAAAACATGGCCGACGACATCACAGATACCAGCCAGACTGTTGCCGCCGGCCAGTTGCGCGCCTTCATCGAGCGCATCGAGCGGCTCGAGGAAGAAAAGAAGACCATCGCCGACGACATCAAGGAAGTGTTCGCCGAGGCCAAGGGCACCGGCTTCGACACCAAGGCGATGCGGTCGATCATCCGGCTGCGCAAGAAGGACCAGGCCGAGCGCCAGGAAGAGGAAACCATCCTCGATCTCTACAAGGCCGCGCTCGGCATGGTGTAAGCCTGTCTGGAAATTCTACTCCGGCTGATATCGCCGGAGCGAATTTCGAAACAGTCTCGGGCCAAGGAATGATGCTGGAACGGGCATCGACCATGAGCGAATTCGACTTCGGCGCCCGCCGCGCCTCTGAATTCCGCCAACGCAGCTTCTGGGCGCTGTTCGCCGAACGGCATCCGGAGGAACGCGCTTCCATGGCGCGGCGCGGACCCTGGTTCTGGCAGCGCGGGCTGCCCGACTTCGCTCTGGTCCTGTCCATGTATGTCGCGCCGGCGCAAAGCCAAGTTGGCGTCTTTTTCGGCCGTAACGAGAAGTTCGGCGCGACCGGGGTCTGGTCGCGGCTGAAGCCGTTCCGACCGGCAATCGAAGACAGGCTGAAGCTCAGGCCGGAGCAGAGCTGCGAGGGCCTCGGCATCAATTCGATGTGGCGGGTGAACTGCTATGCCGAGGACAACTGGCCGGCCATGGCCGACTGGCTGGTGACGGAATGCTCGCGCTTCGAGCGCGCCGTCACCGACGTGCTGGGAGAGGGATAGCTATCAGGTGTTGGTGCAAAGCATCGGATCCTTCTTCGGCTCGCGCTGGCAAGGCGCGGTGCCGGTCGAGCGGTTGTTCTGGCGCGATCTGGTCCTTGTCGGCACGGCGATCAACATCACCTCGTCGGTGGCCGCGCTCATTCTGCTCGGCTTGAAGCTGCCGCTCGCCGTCGTCCTGGCGGTGCATTTCGCGCCCGTGCCCTACAACATCTTTCTGACCTTTGCCGTCTGGCGAACCACGGAAAAATCCAGTGGCGCCAAGGCTTCGTTGATGACGCTCGGGGCTACGCTTTGGCTGATCCTGGTGGTGGTTGTCTGAGAAGATTGACACGAAAAAGGGCGGCCGAAGCCGCCCTTTGAAGATGGTGGTCAAGCCGCGGCTTAAGCCGCCGGCTCGAATTTCAGCGCCACGCCGTTGATGCAATAGCGCAGGCCGGTCGGCGGCGGGCCGTCCTCGAAGACATGGCCGAGATGGCTGCCGCAGCGGGCGCAGTGGCATTCGGTGCGGACCATGCCGTAGCTGCGGTCGACGGTGTTTTCGACCGAACCGGGCACCGGATCATTGAAGCTCGGCCAGCCGGTGCCGCTCTCGAACTTGAGCTTGGATTCGAACAGCGGCTGGTCGCAGCCGACACAGGAAAAGGTGCCGGCGCGCTTTTCGTAGAGCAGCGCGCAGCTTCCGGGCCGTTCGGTGCCATGGCCGCGCATGACCGCATATTGCTCGTGCGTCAGGCGGGCGCGCCATTCGGCGTCGGTGCGCGTGACAGGGTAGGTGTGGGTGTCCATTTGATCTCCTCAGCCTTGGCGGCTTGTTGTTGGTTGCAAGCTATATTCGCTTAGAGATAGGCGTTTGTTACGTGTTTTGCTCGCATTTTCAGCCGAGCTCCTACCCAATCGCCTGAAGATAGCGGGCGATCGACGCATGAAATGCCGTTCTTGCGTCGCCGATGATGTTCTGCTGCCACCACGCGCCGTAGATGTCGTCGAATTCGAAAGGCTCAAGTGCCGCCGCGATGCGTCGCACGGCCGGCGCATTGAGCGGAATGTAGTTCGGATAGCTGTACATGAAGCTGACATGGCGACGCGTCGGCGTCACCTGCAATATGTCGCCGGACAGCAGGGCGTTACCGTCATCGCGTTTCCAATGCAGCACCTGGCCGCCGGCAAAATGGCCACCGCAACGCACGAGTGTCAGCGACGGGTTTATGGCCAGCGTCTCGCCCGCCCAGCTGACGATGGCGTTGTGCGGCCGCATAATCCACTGGCGGTCGTCGGCATGGAGATAGATCGGCACGCCGCCAAACGCCTCGCTCCACTCGACCATCACCGAATAATAGTGGCAGTGCGAAATGGCGATCGCGGCCAGGCCGCCGCGACGGTTGATTTCGGCTACCGCCTCGTCGCTCACCATCGAGATGCAATCCCACAGCACATTGCCGTGCGGCGTCTGCGCCAGCAGCGCCCGCTGGCCGATAGCAAAGCGCGGCTCGATGCCGAAAGCGAGAACGCCGGCATCGTCCTTCATCACAAGCCTATGCCCGGCAGAGAGTTCTTCCCCAGTGATCCAGGCCTGGCCTTCCCAGCGCACATATTGCCGCTCGTCCTCGCAGATCGGGCAATTTTCTGGAGGGGTCTGCGTTGCCGCGAACTGGACGCCGCATTGCGGGCAAAGAAAGCAGGTCATCGGTTTTCCTCTCATATCAATGCTTGCGTGAAAGCTGCTTGGTCGCGGCTTCCAGCCCGCCCATCGTCAGCGGGAACATGCGGCCGCCGAAGAGATCGCGGATCATCGCGATCGAATGGGTGAAGCCCCAGTTTTTCTGGTTTTCGGGGTTCAGCCAGACCGCATTCGGCCATTGCTGGATGAGGCGGCCAAGCCAGACGCTGCCGGCTTCCGGGTTCCAATGCTCGACCGAACCGCCGGGATGCGCGATCTCGTAAGGGCTCATCGAGGCATCGCCGACGACGATCACCTTGTAGTCGGGGCCGTATTTGTGAAGCAGATCGAAGGTCGGGATGGCCTCGGCATGCCTGCGCCGGTTGTCCTTCCAGACGCCCTCGTAAAGGCAGTTGTGGAAGTAAAAATATTCGAGCCGGCGGAATTCGGCGCGGGCGGCCGAAAACAGCTCCTCGACGCTTTTGATGTGGTCGTCCATCGAGCCGCCAACATCGAAGAACATCAAGAGCTTCACGGCGTTGCGCCGTTCGGGTCGCGTCTGCACATCGAGATAGCCGTGCTCGGCGGTGGCATGGATGGTGCCGGGCAGGTCGAACTCTTCCTCCGCACCCTCGCGCACCCAGCGGCGCAGGCGCTTCAGCGCCACCTTGATGTTGCGGGTGCCGAGCTCGACGGCGTCGTCGAAATTTTTGAACTCGCGCTTGTCCCAGACTTTCACCGCACGGCGATTGCGGCTTTCATGCTGGCCGATGCGCACGCCTTCGGGATTGTAGCCATAGGCGCCGAAAGGCGAGGTGCCGCCGGTACCAATCCATTTCGAGCCGCCCTGGTGGCGGCCTTTCTGCTCCTCCAGCCGCTGCTTCAGTGTCTCCATCAGCTTGTCGAAACCGCCGAGCGCCTCGATCAGTTTCTTCTCTTCCTCGGTCAGGTGCTTTTCGGCGAGCCGGCGCAGCCATTCCTCAGGGATGTTGGCGACATCGACGGCATCCGGTCCGGCGAGCGCCTCGATCCCATTGAAGACATGCGCAAACACCTGGTCGAAGCGGTCGATATGGCGTTCGTCCTTCACAAGCGCGGCGCGGGCGAGGTAATAAAAACCCTGGACGTCATAGTCGACCAGCCCGGCCTCCAGCCCTTCCAGCAGCGACAGATATTCCCTGAGCGAAACGGGAACCCGCGCGGCCTTTAGTTCGAGAAAGAAGGGGAGGAACATGGTTGGCCGTTATCTATGCCGAACGGTCACGGCGGAGTCGCCACGGGCACTGTCGATTTCGCCGGATTGCAGAAGATTTGCCACAGTACGTGGGTTGGGCATGGGCAAGTGCTTTGCGATGCGGGCTTCCGCCCATTCGCGCATAGCCGACGCGGCATCGGCTATCGCTTCAGCCGGGTTTGCGCCGGCCCCGTGGCAGCCGGCGAGATCGGGCATCCGCACTCCCCAAACGCCGTCACTGCCATCCAGGATTCCGACATAGCGGATCATTCGGCTCCTTCCGCGTTATTTCGATCGCGCTCGCATCATAGCAGATCATACTCGATAAACCCTGTCCGCCGCGCGACATGGTCGTAGAGCTTGCGCGCTGTGGCGTTGGTTTCGTGGGTCATCCAATAGACGTTCTTGACGCCGATCTTGCCGGCTTCCTGCTTGACCGCTTCAATGAGGGCCGCACCGATGCCCTTGCCGCGCACATCAGGGTCGGCGAACAGGTCCTGCAGGTAGCAGTTGTTTTTCTCCGACCAGCCGGAGCGGTGATAGAGATAATGGGTCAGGCCGACCGCCTTGCCGTCAAGCGTGGCGATAAACCCCTTCGGTTCGAATTCACCTTCCGTGAACAGTCGTTTCCAGGTGATGTCGTAGACCTCGTCCGGCAGCTTGGTCTCGTAGAAGGTGAGGTAGGCAGTCCACAGCCGCCGCCAGTCGGCATGGTCGGCCAGCGCCAGCGGGCGGACGGTGATCTCGGTCATTTCGGTTCCTCCAAAGCATGACCCGTTCCGGCGGAATCAGATCAGGTGCAGCTTCGCCTATACCACCGGCGAACTGTACTCGCGAAATGCGGTCGCCAGCATCTGCAGCGCGTCGCGCGCGCGCGGCGCCAGATTGTGCGAATGCAGCACCACTTCGGAAGGGTCAAGCGATGGAAGACCAAGTTTGCGGCCAACCTCGATCAGGCCGGGCGGAGCGACGCAGTGAGCCAGCGCCGAAACGGCAAAGCCCGCCGATATCGCAATGTTGACGGCCGCGCCGCCGCCGCCGACGAAGGCCTCCTCCCAGGCGATGCCTGCTTTGTCCAGCGCCTCGACCGCCCGCACGCGGTCCGGACAGTTGCACACGGTGCTTAAGAGCGCGAGGCGCAACGGCGTTCCGCGCTGCCACTCGAAGGAAGGTGCTGCGAACCAGCCATAGTGGTTGCGCGACAAGGTCCGGCCAGGACGGCTGTCGCCTTCGCGGTGCACGATGACTGCATCGAGCTCGCCGTGATCGAAAGCTTCCTTGAGCACCGTGCTGGTGTCGATCCTCAAACTGAGCGTCAGCGATGGATCGTGCGCATGGAGCTGGGCAATCAGAATGGACAGCGCCGGACCGGCGGCATGATCGACAAAGCCGAGCGCAAGCCGGCATGGTGCTGACGCAAACTCCGCCATGGCGCGCTCGTGCGCGGCAAGGAAGTCGCGCGCGGCGGGGAGGAAGACGGCGCCTCGTGCCGACAGGCTGACGCGGCGCGGCGTTCTTTCGATCAATCGCGCGCCGAGCTTCTCCTCGAGACGGCGCAGCTTGACGCTGATCGTCGCCTGCGTGCTGCCCAGCGCCAATGCCGCCTGGGTGAAGCTCTGCAGATCGGCCACCATCACGAAGGTTCGTACGGCGTCCACATCAAGACTGGTCATCGCAGCACTCCATTGGGCCAATCATTCCGTTTTGTCATTTCTGATATAGCCGAGCATAGTCTTTTTTCATGGTCAAGTCTCCTCTATGTCAAACTGGTCGCGGTTTGAAGAGCGCCTCCTGCTCGGATGGAAAGAGATCGATATGCCAATTCAACGAAACACCATCGCGCTCACCGGCGTGTGCTTGGCGTCGCTCTTGTTCGGGCTCGAAATCTCCAGCGTGCCGGTGATCCTGCCGAAACTGGAAAGCGTGCTCGCCGCCAATTTTAGGGATTTGCAGTGGATCATGAATGCCTACACCATCGCCTGCACGACGGTGCTTATGGCGACGGGGACATTGGCCGACCGTTTCGGCCGCAAGAGCGTGATGGTGATCACCACCGTCGCCTTCGGCCTCGCCTCGCTGCTGTGCGGCCTAGCGCCGAGTGCGGCGCTGCTGATCGCCGCCCGCTTCCTGCAAGGTCTCGCCGGCGGCGCGATGCTGACCTGCAGCGTCGCCGTGCTGTCGCATCAGTTCCAGGACGGCCGCGAACGCGGCAAGGCTTTCGTCGCCTGGAGCGTCGTCTCAGGCATCGGGCTCGGTTTCGGGCCCGCCATCGGTGGCTTGATCGTGGCGCTGTCGAACTGGCAATGGGTGTTCCTCATCCACGTGCCGCTGGCGATCCTGGCGCTCGCCTTTATCGGCGCCGGCGTCACGCAATCGCGCGATCACAATGCCCAGAAACTCGACTGGGCCGGCATGCTGACGCTGTCGGCTTCTGTCTTCGGCTTCTCCTATCTGATCACGCAGGGTGCGGATCTCGGGACCAGCGCCCGCATCGGCGTGATATCAGCCTCCGTGGCTGCGTTCATCGCTTTCCTTGTCGCCGAGAGGGTCAATCCCTATCCGATGTTCGATTTCTCCGTGTTCCGCATCCGCCAGTTTTCCGGCGCGATCATGGGCGCCATCGGCATGAATTTCAGCTACTGGCCATTCATCATCTATCTGCCGATCTATTATTCGGGCGTGCTTGGCTATGACAGCACGACGACCGGCCTGCTGCTGCTCGTCTACACGCTGCCCTTCATGGTGATGCCGCCGATCGCCGAGCGGCTGCGCGCGCGCTATCAAGCGCGGACTGCCATCCCGCTCGGCCTTTTGACATTGGGGATCGGGTTCATCGCCATGTGGATCGGCTCCGGGCTCGAGGGCGCCACCTGGCTGACCATGCTGCCCGGCACGCTGATTGCCGGCATCGGCATCGGTCTCACCAATTCGCCGACCACCAACACCACGACCGGCGCGGTGTCGCCGGATCGCGCCGGCATGGCGTCCGGCATCGATATCAGCGCACGCCTGATCACGCTCGCCATCAACATTGCGGTGCTCGGCCTGTTGCTGACGCAGGGGATCGTTTCCCACCTGCGGACCACACTCGGCGCGGCTTTGGAGCCGAACGAGTTGCGGGCGCTGGCGGAAAGGATCGCCACCGGCAATCTGGAGGGCCTTGCGCAGAGGACACCGAAGCTCGCAACCCTCGACCCATCCGGCGCCATCGTGCATGCCGCCCTGGTCAATGGCTTCGGCTGGGTCATGCTCTATTGCGGGATCGGCGTTCTTGCCCTGTCGGTCATCGGTTTCGTCATCTTCGGACCGAAACGCGTCGCGCCGCAGGAGAGAGGGTTTGCTCCCGCCGAGTAAGCTGCGGAAGCGTGCTCATAGCTGTTAGCTAACCGCCGATCCTCACCCCTGCCTTCGCGCCATGAACGCCAGGCGCTCGAACAGATGCACATCCTGCTCGTTCTTCAACAGCGCGCCATGCAGCTTGGGCAGCGCGTTCTTCGGATCGGCGCGCAAATCCTCGGGTGCGATGTCGTCGGCGACCAGCAGGCGGATCCAGTCGAGCGCCTCGGAGGTCGACGGCTTCTTCTTCAGCCCCGGCACATCGCGGATCTCGTAGAACTGGGTGAGGGCTGCCCGTACCAAATTCTGCTTTATGCCGGGATAGTGCACGTCGACGATTTTGTGCAGCGTCTCGACATCGGGAAAGCGGATGTAGTGGAAGAAGCAGCGGCGCAGGAAGGCGTCGGGCAGTTCCTTCTCATTGTTGGAGGTTATGATGACGATGGGGCGCACAGCGGCGCGGATCGTCTCGCCGGTTTCGTAGACGAAGAACTCCATTCGATCGAGTTCCTGCA
This sequence comes from Mesorhizobium sp. LNJC391B00, assembly GCF_000502535.1. Classification (NCBI taxonomy): domain Bacteria; kingdom Pseudomonadati; phylum Pseudomonadota; class Alphaproteobacteria; order Hyphomicrobiales; family Phyllobacteriaceae; genus Mesorhizobium; species Mesorhizobium sp. LNJC391B00. The sequence goes on along the minus strand of NZ_AYWI01000004.1, from coordinate 57,647 downwards.
GCAGGTCGTTGGGGAATTCAATATCGGCCTTGTCGATCTCGTCGATCAACAGCACGACCTTCTTGCCAGCCGCGAAGGCGTCCCAGAGCTTGCCGCGCTTGATGTAGTTTTTGATGTCGTTGAACCTGGCATCGCCGAGCTGGCTGTCGCGCAGCCGCGAGACAGCATCATATTCATACAGTCCCTGCTGCGCACGGGTGGTCGACTTGACGTGCCATTCGATCAGGTCGAGGCCGAGCGCCGATGCCACCTGGCGGGCAAGCTCGGTCTTGCCGGTGCCCGGCTCGCCCTTGACCAGCAATGGCCGCTCCAGCGCGATCGCGGCGTTCACCGCCACCATCAGATCCTTGTCGGCGACATAGGCCGCCGTGCCTTCGAAACGCATACTTGCTCCTCGGTTGGTGAGCGCGACCGTAAGGACGCTGCTTGACCTGTGCAAGGGCGAGCCGGCTGCGACGCAAGCGTGTGAGATCGAAATGGAAACATCGGCTCATGTCACTAGCGCTTGACCGACCAGCCGCCTATATTGGGCTTGGCGGTCTGCGCTTCCCGGCAGGAGAACATTTTCCCCGGGGCCTTAACGATCCTTAGGGAGCTGTCCCTGGGAAGACCCGTGGGTTTTCTCATACGGCGCCCACCTACTTTGTAGGTTCCCGGGATCGCTCTCTCCACCGGTTGTGTGGATCGTCACTTACCTGTATCCGCCCAGTTTGGCGGATGATGTGGTAGAAAACGTCGCTCATGAAACGTCACCCAGATCCGACCTTTTCTATCGTCCGCGCATGACATCTCCCAAAGCCCTGAAAAAGCAGCTGCGCCTCGAGGCACTCGGCCGCCGCGATGCGCTCGATCCGCTGTGGCGGGTGGAGATCGCGCTTGAGATGGCCGAGACGGCGCGCGACCACCTCGCCATCGAGCCGGGTCAGATCGTTTCAGCTTTCTGGCCGATGCGATCGGAAGTCGACATCAGGCCGCTGATGTTCGCCTTGCGCGAGAAGGGGGCCAGGCTTTGCCTGCCGGCCATCCTCGACAAGACCACCATCGTCTTTCGCGAACTGGTGCGCGGCGCGCCGATGGTCGAGATGGGTTTTGGCACGGTCGGTCCGCATGCGGAGGCCGAGGTTCTCGATCCCGCGGTGATGCTGGTGCCGCTCGCGGCCTTCGACAGCCGCGGTCATCGCATCGGGTATGGCGCCGGCTATTACGACCGCGCCATCGCCAAGCTGATCGACAAGGGCCAGCCGCCACGACTGATCGGCATCGCCTTCGATTGCCAGGAGGTGGGTCTGGTGCCGGATGAGGCGCACGACGTCATCATCCCGGAAATACTGACCGAGAGCGGTTTGCGCCGCTTCGATATCGCTTAAAAGACCGCGATCCCGCTTAACGCGTTTCCAAGACGTGCCGGATAGTATTCCGGCAACACAGTCCGAGCCGATGGCGGCCATCATGTTTGTCTTCGCACGCTTCCTGCTGATGCCGTTCGTCCTCATAGCGGTGACGCTGTTCGCGATGGCATTGCACATTTCCGGAACGGCCCTGCACCACCAGTTCGCCTGGCATCAGACGGTTGCCACAGTGACGGATGTCAGTTCCTACAGCGAAGCCCAGGGTAATGGCCTCACCACGAAAGGCATCAACGTCGCTGTCACCTATGTCGCGAACGATGCACCGATGACGTGGTCCGGCAAGGGAAAGGACATCGGCCTCTACACGGCGTCGAAAGGCGACGCGGTGGAGTTGTATTACAACCCTGCCAATCCATCGATCCTCGATACCGCGGCGATGAAGGGCTGGCGCGGCGGGCTGTTGCTCCTGGCCGCTACTGGTGGGTTCACTGTTTTCTACGTGTGGTTCTTCTGGCTGCGCGGACGCACCGCACCGCCGGCGTCACCGATGATACCTTCGGCAGTTCGCGTCGCGGGCGCGAGCGCAAAGCCGTCTCAACAGCAGCGTGGTACTTTCGGCCGGCGTTAGCGCCAATCGCCCGGGTAGCGCTTGCCTAGCGTCCGTGCCTCTGGATAGAAGTGGGCATGAGACTTCTCTTCCTCGGCGACATGGTGGGCAAATCGGGACGTACGGCGGTGCGGGAACAACTGCCCAGCCTGATCTCGGATTTCAAACTCGACTTCGTCATCGTCAATGGCGAGAACGCCGCCGGCGGCTTCGGCATCACCGAAGACATTTTTCGCGACACCATCGCCGCCGGTGCCGATGTCGTCACCACCGGCAACCATGTCTGGGACCAGCGCGACGCACTGATCTTCGCGCCGCGCGAGGAGCGCTTTTTGCGCCCGTCCAACTTCCCCAAGGGAACGCCGGGGCGCGGCTCCGGCGTCTATATCGCCAAAAACGGTGCGCGCGTGCTGGTCGCCAACATCATGGGCCGGGTGTTCATGCATCCCGAGCTCGACGATCCGTTCCAGGCTGGCGAGCGCGAGCTGGCCGCCTGTCCGCTGGGCGAGCAGGCCGATGCCGTGGTCATCGACTTCCATGCCGAAGCGACCTCGGAGAAAATGTGCTTCGCGCATTTCGTCGACGGCCGCGCCAGCCTCGTCATCGGCACCCATACGCACCAGCCGACGGCCGACCACCAGATCCTCAATGGCGGCACCGGCTACATGTCCGATGCCGGCATGTGCGGAGACTATGATTCCTCGCTCGGCATGGACAAGGAAGAGCCGCTCAACCGCTTCCTGTCGAAAGTTCCGAAAGGCCGCTTCGAGGCGGCCACCGGACCGGCGACATTGTGCGGCGTCGGCGTCGACATTTCCGACCGGACGGGCCTGGCCGAAAAGATCGCGCCGTTTCGCCGCGGGCCTCGGCTTGAAGAAACCGCGCCATCCTTCTGGTCGTGACATTGATATGGTGGAATATAGTACCTAACTGGCGACGAAACTGCTCTAGATCGTAGAGGGGACGACCTCCATGCAGCTCGTTGAATTCCTGGCGCCGCATTTTCAATTTGTTTCCGATCCAACCGCGTGGGTCGCGTTGCTGACGCTGATCGTGCTCGAGGTCGTGCTCGGCATCGATAATCTGATCTTCATCTCGATCCTGACCAACAAATTGCCGGAAGCGCAGCGCGCCCGCGCCCGGCGTCTCGGCATCTCGGCGGCGCTGATCATGCGGCTGGTGCTGCTCGCAACCATCTCCATCATCGTGCAGCTGACGACGCCGGTGTTCACAGCGTTCGGCCATGGCTTTTCCTGGCGCGACCTGATCCTGATCGCCGGCGGCCTGTTCCTGGTCTGGAAGGCGACCAAGGAAATCCACCACACCGTCGATCCCGACGACCACAAGGATACGATGATGGGCGAGACGCTGCAGATCTCGCTTGCCGGCGCCATCTTCCAGATCCTGCTGCTCGATCTCGTCTTTTCGATCGATTCGATCATCACCGCCGTCGGCATGACCGACGAGATTGCCATCATGTACATCGCCGTGATCGTGGCGGTGAGCGTGATGATGCTGGCGGCCGGGCCGCTGGCCAATTTCATCGCCAAGAACCCGAGCATCGTCATGCTGGCGCTGGGCTTCCTGCTGATGATCGGCATGACGCTGATCGCCGACGGCATGGGCTATCATGTGCCGAAGGGCTACATCTACGCCGCGATGGGCTTTTCCGCCCTGGTCGAGGGCCTCAACATGCTGGCGCGGCGAAGGAAGAAATCCAGCGGTGGGCATTGAGGCTGGGCGATCGGGGCGATCCTAGCGCCCCGGCACGCCCTTCGGATAACGGTCGCCGATCAGGCCAAGCGACAGGCCCTGTTCCAGCCATGCCTTTGCGCCGGCAAGAACCAGTGCGAAGCCGTCGGTCGAGCCGACCGCCTGCTTGACCTGCTCGTCGGCGGTGCCGGCGAAGCCGAAATTGCTGACCTCAAGAAAGGTCGCACCGTCAGGCGTTTCGGCGCCGGGCATCTCCGTGAATGTCCAGACCACAGTGGTCGGCGGATCGCTCCATTGCATGACGATCTTCTTGTTCTCGACGATCTCGCTGACATTGACCATCGCCGAGGCCCCGTACATGCGCCACTCCCAGTGAACCTCTTTGCGGCTATCCAGCCGGCCGCTACTGTGGGTAAACCAGAATTTCGTGGTGATGGCCGGGTCGACGATCGCCTCGAAGACCTCGGCGACCGGCCGCCTGATCAGCATGCCGGCTTCGGCAGTCGGCGTTTTGTGAATTTCCATCGATGCTCCTTTCCTTGTCCGGTTTGCGCTCACCAGGCGTCAGGCTCGCGCACCATGTCAACGATGCTGGCCGGGTTGGCGATCCAGAAGCCGCGAAAGCCTTCGCCCAGGGGCTCGACCGCGTCGCAACGGACGACGCCGGCCTTGGCGAGATGATCCGCAATGGCTGCAGAATTGTCGGTGAAAAGCTCAAGCCAGACTTCGGCCTGGCTCAGCATCGGCGCCTCGTCGATCCACAGACGGTTTGGGCCAAGCTCGAAGCCGATGGCCGGCGTCTTGGCGGTGAATGGATTCAAGCCGACGACGTCGCGATAGAAGGCGATCGTCGCCTCGTACTGATGTGACGGGACTTTCATGGCGATGTTGATTCCACCTGTCATTTTCGCGGTCATTGCGGGCTCCGTTGCGCGGTTCATCTGTTTGTCTCGTTGGCCGGCTCGCCCCTCATCTCGCCGCGGTAGTAGCCGTCGCGCAGGTTGATGCCGTATTCGACATAGGCCTTCATGCAAGCCAGCATCTGCGACCAGCCCTCGCAATTGAGGTAGGATTTCTGCAGGCCGACCACGCCTTCCGGCCAGCCGGATTCAGCAATGGTCACAAGGGTGCCGCCATCGTCCAGCGGCTCGAAGTTCATCTCGATGCGTGTCTTGTAGGCCGGCCTGTCCTCGGCATCTGTGGCATCCCAGCGCAACACGATGCGGCTGTCCTTGACCACTTCATCGACCTCGACCGGCACTTTTCCCCACCAGACGACACCGATGCCGGCTTCCAGCGGGCCGCTGGCGCCGCCGATGGTGGTGAAATAGCCGCTGAGCTTCTCCGGATTGACGACTGCGTCGAAGACTTCTGCGACCGGTTTGCCGATGCGTCCGGAAACTCTGAATCCAAGAGACATATCCACAGCTCCTTCCTTGATTGGCTCGACGATATGTTATAGAAACATAACATGTCAAGCCAAACCGCGGACGATCACGTTTTCAAGGCGTTGGCGCATCCGCGCCGTCGCGAATTGCTGGATCGGCTGAAGGATGCGCCGCAGACGACCGGCATGTTGTGCGAGGCGTTTCCCGACATCGATCGCTGCACCGTCATGCTGCATCTCAAGGTGCTGGAAGAAGCCGAACTGGTGGTGGCAAAGCGCCAAGGGCGAGAGCGCTGGAACCATCTCAACGCCCTGCCGATCAAGCACATCCACGACCGCTGGATCAGCCAGTATGCCGGCCATGCGCTCAGCATTATCGACCGGCTGAAATCCGATCTGGAGGGCTGAACCGGCGCGGCTGGACGAATTGAGCCGATTTATCTATAAGCCGGCCATTCCGACAGAGAACGCCGTGCATCCATCGCGTTGCACCTTAGACGGCTCTGAAATTTGAATTCGAGTACCCGGGAAGACGAGGTGAGACCACCTCGCTTCGGGATGCTCTAGCCGAAGACGACAGGGGTGCCATGGCTGGCCATTCACAGTTCAAGAACATCATGCACCGCAAGGGCCGCCAGGATGCGGTGCGGTCGAAAATGTTTTCCAAGCTGGCGCGCGAAATCACCGTCGCCGCCAAGAGCGGGACGCCCGACCCATCGATGAACCCGCGTTTGCGCCTGGCCATCCAGAACGCCAAGGCGGTGTCGATGCCGAAGGACAACATCCAGCGCGCCATCAACAAGGCGTCGATGGGCGATGCCGAGAATTACGAAGCGGTGCGCTATGAAGGCTATGGGCCAGGCGGCGTGGCGCTGATCGTCGAGGCGCTGACTGACAACCGCAACCGCTCGGCCTCCAACGTGCGCGCCGCCTTCACCAAAGCCGGCGGTGCGCTTGGTGAAACCGGCTCGGTGTCGTTCATGTGGAACCGCGCCGGCGAGATTTACTATCCGGCCTCCGCCGGCAGCGCCGACAAGGTGATGGACGCGGCGATCGAGGCCGGCGCCGATGACGTCGAGTCCGACGAGGAAGGCCACACCATCTACTGCGCGTTCGAGAGTATGGGCGAAGTGTCTAAGGCGCTGGAAGCCTCGCTTGGCGAGGCCGAATCGGTGAAGCCGATCTGGCAGCCGCAGAACAATGTCCCGGTCGACGAAGAGCGGGCGCAATCGCTGATGAAACTGGTGGCAACGCTCGAGGACGATGACGACGTGCAGAGCGTCTACGCCAATTTCGAGGTTGACGACGAGACCATGGCCAAGCTCAGCGCGGCATGATCGACCAGGACATTGGCGGAACTCAATCCGACATGAGCGAGCTGCACATCATCCGCATCACCTATTGCACGCAGTGCCAGTGGCTGCTGCGGGCCGGCTGGATGGCGCAGGAGCTGCTCTCCACCTTCGGCACGGATCTCGGTGAAGTGACGCTGGTGCCGGGCACAGGCGGCATCTTCACCGTTTCCTGCAACGATGTGCTGATCTGGGACCGCAAGCGCGACGGCGGCTTTCCCGATGCCGCCAGGCTCAAGCAGCTGGTGCGCGACGTCATCGATCCGGACCGGGATCTAGGCCATTCCGACCACAAGGGTCACACGCAAAACGACCCCGCTTGAGGCGAGGTCTTCTGCATTTCGGAGTGCCATTCTTCAGAGTAATGCGAAGATGAAGCTGGCCATCGACACGATGGCGGTGATGGTGCGGACGTGGTTCCACATCACCCATTGATTCAGATGGTTCGCCCACACGGCTGCGCCATCGGCGCTGGCCGGGTCGACGGCGGCGAGCGCATCGTTGAGCGGCACATTGAAGACCATGGTCACGATCGGGTTGCCGATCAAATAGATCACGGCGCCGGCAAGCAGCCAGTATGAGCCGGACTGGCTCCACCCCATGAGAACGGCGGCGATAAGCACCAGACAGAGCAGGCCGGTGCCGAACAGCGCCGTCATGAAGGTGGGCGTGATCACCGTGATGTTGATCGAATTCATCGCTGCGATGCCTTGGGGGACCGGCAGCCGGGCAAGCGCCGCCATGATAAAGTTGGAAAAGGCGAAGAACACGCCGCCGACGACGCCCGAGCCGATTGCAGCGATGATGGTGAGGGTGGGAAAAAGCTTGATCATCTCAGTTGCTCCAGATGCCGGTTGCAGCGGTTTCATTTGCGTAGGCGGAAAAGTCTTTCGGCGCGCGGCCGAGCACACGCTGGACGCCGTCGGTCAGCGTCTCGTTGCGGCCGTCAAGCACTTCGGTGAACAGCTCGTTGAGAAGCCAGGCGATTTCGGGCGGCAGTTCGTATGCCGCCGTCGCGGCGGTGAATTCGTCATGCGAGCTCTTGATATAGCGGATGTCGCGGCCGGTCGCCTTGGCGATCTCGGCAACCGCGTCGGCGAAGCTTAGCAGCCGCGGCCCGGTCAGCTCATAGAGCTGGCCGACATGACCCGGTTCGGTCAGCGCAACGAAGGCAGCATCGGCGATGTCGTCGACATCGACGAAGGGCTCGCCAACAGGGCCGACAGGCAAAGCCACTTCGCCTTGCCGCAAGGACTCGACGAGAAAACCTTCGCTGAAATTCTGCGAAAACCAAGCGCAACGCAGGATCGTCCAGTCAGCGCCCGAGGCTTTGACCATCTCTTCGGCGCGCTGGGCTTCGGTCTCGCCGCGGCCGGAGAGCAGCACTATGCGGGTGACGCCATTTGCCACCGCAAGCCTGGCGAAGGCGCCGACGGTCTCGGCGGCGCCCGGCACGGCGATGTCGGGATAGTAACTGATGTACACGGCGCCCAAGCCCTGCATGGCAGGCTCCCAGGTCGCCGGAACCTCCCAGTCGAAGCGGGGGCTGCCGGAACGCGAGCCGATGCGCACGGGAATGCCCTGTGAGGTCAGCCGCTCGGCGAGGCGACGGCCGGTCTTGCCAGTGCCACCGAGGATCAGGACTGGTTTGGTGTCGGTCATTGTGGGTTTCCTTTGTTTACAAACATGAGTAATCCTCACATTTGCAAAACGTGATAAACCCTCGTATTTTGGGAGTCAAGCCGTTTGTTGGCAGATTTTGTCGAGGCCGGAGGCCGTCATGGAAGACACAGCAACGCCCGCATCTGCCCAGGAGCAGGTCGCATCGCCGCGACGGGCGCCCACCCAGCAGCGCAGCCGCGAGCGGGTCGAGCGCATGCTGGCCGCAGCCTCGGCGCTGATTGCCGAGCAAGGCAGCGACGCCATGCGCATGGGCGAGGTGGCGGAACGGGCCGCGGTGTCGATCGGCTCGCTCTACCAGTTCTTTCCCGACAAGCGGGCGATCGTCTGGGCGCTGGCCGAGCGCTACACCGCCGAAAGCCAGGCCTGCATCTCCTCGGCGCTCAAGGATGTCGTCGACGCCGAGGGCCTGCGGCAGGCGTTTTCGGAGCTGGTCGATATCTACTACCAGCTGTTCCTGGCCGAGCCGGTGATGCGCGACATCTGGTCGGGCACCCAGGCTGACAAGGCGCTGCGCCAGCTCGAACTTGCCGACAGCCGGGCGAATGCCGAATTCCTGACCACGGTGCTGAAGCGGCTGCATCCCGGTGCCGATCCGGTGGCGCTGGAGACGACGGCCTTCCTTGTCTGGCAGATGGGCGAGGCTGCCGTGCGGCTGGCGATCTCGGTCGACCGGCAGGAGGGCGACAGGCTGGTCGCCGCCTACAAGCGCATGGCGCTGCGGGAATTAGTCGGCGCCTGACCGGTGTCGCCCGCCTTCATTTTGTCTCGCCTGGCAACGGCATGGCCGCGAGATTTCGCTTCGACGGTCCGATGCTCCAGCCGCCAAGCCTTCGGGCTCAAGCCTGTCACGCGCAGGAACTCGCGGTTGACGTTCGATTTGCTGAGAAACCCGGCGTCGAACATGATGCGGGTGATGGGTTCGTCGCTGGCCGCCAGCAGGCGGCAGGCTTCGCCGATGCGCTGGTCGTTGACATATTGCGACACGCTCGATCCGTGGATGCGGTTGACCGTCGACGACACTTGCCGCGCCGGCAGGCCGAGGCGCCTGGCGATACGGCCGAGGTTGAGGTCAACGTCCCTGTAGAGTTCTTTTGACCGCATCAGCGCGTCGACCGCCGCCGCGACCGCGGAATCCTCGCTCGTCGCCCGTGGCGTAGCTTGCTCGGTGACCGCGTCGGCGTCCTTCGTCGACAGTTCGCTTGCCAACACTGCCGGTGCCAAACCCTCGATCGTCATCAAAGGCGATTTCGTCCGCGCCACGATCCGCTGAACAAAAAACCCGCCACAAGGGCGGGTTCCTGATCTGCGAAAGCCGATAGGCTTAAAGGCCGAACCCTTCGAAGCGCTTCTTGAACTTCGACAGGCGACCGCCGCGGTCGAGCAGGGTCTGCTGGCCGCCGGTCCAGGCCGGGTGCGTGGTCGGGTCGATATCGAGGTTCATCGTATCGCCTTCCTTGCCCCAGGTCGAACGGGTCGAGTATTCGGTGCCATCGGTCATGACGACCTTGATGGTGTGGTAGTCGGGATGGATATCGGCCTTCATTGTCGTGCTTCCTGGCTTGCGGCGCTACAGACGGGCCCGCGGCCTGCGTCGATGCGCCCCTTTTTAAAACTCGAAGCCGCAGCTATTGAAAAGCCACGGCTTCTAAAACGGTCGGCGAGCCTATACATCAGCCGGAATTGAATCACAAGGCCACGGCAGGCGCATATTGAACGCGCCCACCTGGAGCGGCCAGAGGAAACGGTCATGGCGGACATCAGCGGCGAGCAAGACGGGCGCAGGCGCTCGCTCGGGCCGCTCAGGCGCCTATATCCCTACATATTCCGCTACCGCAAACTGGTCATAGGCGCCCTCATTTCGCTCGCCATCGCCGCAGCGACGACGCTGGCGCTGCCGCTGGCCGTGCGGCGCATGATCGACCACGGTTTCAGTGCTTCCGGCACCGTCTTCATCGCCGAGTATTTCGCCGCTTTGGTTGCGATGGCAGCCATTCTGGCGGCGGCGTCGGCCGGACGCTACTACTTCGTCATCACGCTCGGCGAGCGGGTCGTTGCCGACATCCGCAGCGACGTGTTTTCGCATGTCACGACGCTTTCGCCGTCCTTCTTCGACACCGCCCAGTCGGGCGAGATCGTCTCGCGGCTTGCCGCCGACACCACGCAGGTGAAATCCGCCGTCGGCGCCACCGCCTCCGTGGCGTTGCGCAACGTCATCCTCGGCCTTGGCGCGGTGGCGATGATGGTCGTCACCAGCCCGAAACTGTCGGGCCTGGTGATCGCGGCCATTCCGCTCATCGTGCTGCCGCTGGTCGCGTTCGGCCGTTCGGTGAGGCGCCGGTCACGGCAGGCGCAGGATACGCTGGCGCAAGCGACCGCCTATGCCAGCGAGCAGATCGGCGCGGTGCGCACGCTGCAGGCGTTCACCAACGAGACGCTGGTCACCGGGCGGTTCTCGGCCGCGGTGGAAGCCGCCTTCCAGGCGGCGCGCTCGTCGATCTTCTCCCGCTCGCTGCTCACCTTCTTTGCCATCTTCATGATCTTTTCCTCGGTCGTGGCGGTGTTGTGGTTCGGCTCGCGTGACGTGCTTGCCGGCACGATGTCGCCCGGCACGCTCGGCCAGTTCCTGCTTTACTCCGTGTTTGCCGCAGGCGCGCTGGGCGCACTGTCGGAAGTCTGGGGCGAGCTTGCCCAGGCGGCGGGTGCGGCCGAAAGGCTGACCGAGATACTCGACGAGACGCCGGCGATTCAACCGCCGGCCAATCCGCTGCCGCTGCCCGCCAAGGCGACAGGCGCGATCAGTTTCGACGACGTCTCCTTCTCCTACCCGGCAAGGCCGGACCGTGCCGCCGTCCACGGCTTGAGTTTTCAGGTCAAGCCCGGCGAGACGGTGGCGATCGTCGGCCCGTCGGGCGCCGGAAAGAGCACCGTCTTTTCGCTGATCCTGCGCTTCTACGATCCCGAAACCGGCCGCATCGCCATTGACGGTGTCGACGTGCGCAAAGCCGATCCGGCTGAAGTGCGGGAGCGCATTGCCATCGTGCCGCAGGATGTCACCATCTTTGCGGCAAGCGCGCGCGACAATATCGGCTTTGGCCGGCCGGGCGCGACGAATGCCGAGATCGAGGCCGCCGCCAGGGCAGCGCTGGCCGACGAATTCATCCTCAGGCTCGACAAGGGCTACGATAGCCAGGTCGGCGAGCGCGGCGTCACCTTGTCCGGCGGCCAACGCCAGCGCGTGGCGATCGCCCGCGCCATCCTGCGCGACGCGCCGATCCTGCTGCTCGACGAAGCCACGTCGGCGCTCGACGCCGAAAGCGAAACGCTGGTGCAGACCGCGCTGGAACGGCTGATGCAGGGCCGCACCACCATCGTCATCGCCCACCGGCTGGCGACCGTGCTGAAGGCCGACCGCATCCTGGTCATGGATGGCGGCCGCATCGTCGAGGAAGGCACGCACCAGAGCCTGGTCGCCAAGGGCGGAATCTATGCAAGGCTGGCCAAGCTGCAGTTCGAAACCGGAGCAAGCGCCTTCAGGGGTGCCGCGGAGTAGCAACCCGCAATCAGGCGGGACCATACCGCTTGCGGACATGCTCGGTGAAATACGCGGCGTTGAGCTTTTCGCCGGTGGCGCGCTCAAGCAGTTCGGGCGTCGACCAGCGCGAACCCTGCGACCAGATCTTGTCGCGGCGCCAGTCATTGATGGCGGCGAAATTGCCCTTGGCGAGATCGCTGTCGGCTGAAGGATGGTCGCGCGTCAGCGCAGCCCATTGCTGCGCCGCCATCATGGCGCCCAGCGTATAGGACGGGAAATAGCCGAAGGCGGCGCCCGGCCAATGCACGTCCTGCATCGGTCCGTCGGCTGGATTGTCGATGGTCGAAAGGCCAAGATACTCCCGCATCTTGGCGTCCCAGGCTTCGGGCAGGTCGGCCGCCTGCAGCCGCCCCGAGACCAGCTCCTGCTCCAACTCGTAGCGCAGGATGACATGCAGCGGGTAGGTTACCTCGTCGGCGTCGACGCGGATCAGGCCGCGCTCGACCCGGTGCACATGCAGCAGGATGTCGTCCAGCGACCAGGCCTCGCCGAGATGCTTTTCCACCACCGGCAGCGCCCAGCGCCAGAATTCGGGGTTGCGGCCGATCTGCTTTTCGACGAACAGGCTCTGGCTTTCATGCACCGCCATGCCGCGCGCCTTGCCCAGCGGCCAGTGCGCCCAGGCCTTCGGCAGGTTCTGCTCGTAGAGCGCGTGGCCGGTCTCGTGCAGCACGCCCATCAAAGCCGACAGGAAATCGGACGTTTTGTAGCGGGTGGTGATGCGCACGTCGCTCGGCACGCCGCCGCAGAAGGGATGGTGCGATACGGACAGAGAACCGTGGGTGAGGTCGAAGCCGACCGAAGCCATCATGGCGAGACCAAGCTCGCGCTGCCGGTCGATCGCATAGCTGCCGGAGAGCGGCTTCACGGGATGCCTGGCCAGGCGCGCTTCCTGCGCGGCCAGGGCTTCCGGCACGAAGCCCTTCAGGAATGTCTTCAGCTCGGTGAAGACCGGCGTGATGTCGGCGGCGCGGTTGCCAGGATCGTATTGCTCCATCAGCGCGTCGTAGGGATCGAGGCCGAGCGCGTCGGCGCGCAGGGCGGCTTCCTCGCGCACCAGCGCGATGACACTTTCGAGCGCCGGCAGGAATCCGGCCCAGTCGTTCTTGGCGCGCAGGTCGCGCCAGAGTTGCTCCGAGCGCATGCGCGCTACCGTCTGGCGCTCGACGAATTCGACCGGCAGGCAGGTCAGGTTGGTGTATTGCCGGCGCAACTCCCGAACCGCCGCTTGCTGCTCCTCGTTGAGCGCTTCAGCTTCTGCAGCGGCGAGCCAGTCGGCGATCTCCGGCGCGGTAGCCCTGATATGCAGCATGCCGGCAAGCGAAGACATCGCTTCGGCGCGCTTCTCGCCGCCGCCGACGGCCATGTGGGTCGCCTCGTCGGCGCCGAGGATAGCGAGCGCATGTTCCAGCGCTTCGAGCTTGTGGCCGAGATCATCGAGCTTCTGAAAAGACATGACAGGTTCCGCGTTTTGGACCGCGGGAAAAGATACCAACGCGCCAGGATTGGCAACCCTCAAAGGTGGCTATGCAGCTTGCGCCGGTGAGCTGGTGCGTGGAATGCTGGCTGACGGTGGAACACCGCCATGGAGGGGAGACTAAGATGATCGGCAATATCCTGGTCGGGCTGGTGGCCCTGATCCACCTCTTTATCGTCTATCTGGAGATGGTGGCGTGGGACACACCGCGCGGGCACAGGGCGTTCAACCTCAAGCCGGACTTCGCCAGCGCATCGAAGGTGCTCGCCGCCAATCAGGGGCTCTACAACGGCTTCCTTGCTGCGGGGCTGATCTGGGGCCTCTATCTCGGCGCGGCGGGATTCCAGATCAAGGTGTTCTTCCTGCTTTGCATCGCCGTCGCCGGCCTCTATGGCGCGGCGACTGCCAGCCGGAAGATCCTCTATATTCAGACCGTGCCGGCGGTGCTGGGCCTCGCTGCGCTGTGGCTGGGCTGGTGACAAAAAAGACGCCCTCGGAGCCAGATCCGGGGGCGTCAGACAGTCCCTTCCTCATTCCTGGAGATATCAGAGCGGATCTCAGCCGTTCGGATAATTCCCGCCGTCGGAGCCATCACCGATCATGAAGCCGCTGCCGGTGTCGGACATCAGCCTCTGATCGACATTGTCGAGGCGGCGCAGCAGATCGTGATATTGCGCGGCCGGGATCCGGCCATGGTCCGAAGCGGCGACCCGTTCGGCGGCCTGGCCGATATGCGCCGCACGCAGATGCAGCCACCGCGCTTCCGAGGTCGAGATGCCCTTCGTTTCGCGCGCATCCGTGATGCCCTGTTCGACGCCCCGCACCTGCTCGATCAGGCCGGTCACGCGCGGACTGGTCATGTCGGTCGGGTCGCTGGCGTCGAGGGCGCCCTTGTGATGTCCGGCGGCATGGGCGCCGGCGAGTGGAACAGTGATCAGAAGTGTCGTGAGGGTTGCGGTCCTGAGAGTCTTCAAAGAGCGCATGATGTGCGTCTCCTCCTGCTGTGGAAGGGGCAAGCGCTTTCGCTCCACCTTCCGGAAGCGGGCCGTCCGGTTCCGTCGCGTCGCGATGGGAGGCATCGCCGGCGGTTCTCGGCCCTGCGCGTCAAAGTAGGAGCCCGGAAACGCGAAGTGTAGTTAAAGAAAGATAATGTTTTCAGGCCTTGCCGGCTTGGCGTTGCGCCCTAGCCGGCAAACAATTTCGCGTGACTGAAAATCACCGTTCGGTGAGCTTCAGTTCAATGCGTCGGTTCTTGTTGCGGGCGTCTTCGGTGTCGGCGGGGTCGAGTGGCTGGAATTCGCCGAAGCCGGCCGCAACCAGCCGGTTGGCGGGCACGCCGTTCTCGATCAGGTATTTGACCACCGAGGTCGAACGCGCCGTCGACAATTCCCAATTGTCGCGATAGCGGCCGGCGCCGGACAGCGGCTTGTTGTCGGTGTGGCCGTCGACGCGCAGCACCCAGTTGATCTCGGGCGGGATTTCCTTTTGCAACTCGATGATGGCATCGGCGAGCTTCTTCATCTCGACCTTGCCGGCATCGTTGATCACTTCCGACCCGGTCGGGAACAGAACTTCCGACTGGAAGACGAAGCGGTCGCCGACGATGCGGATGTTCTCGCGATCGGCGAGGATTTCGCGCAGGCGGCCGAAGAAGTCGGAGCGGTACCGGTTCAGTTCCTGCACGCGCTGCGCCAGCGCGACGTTGAGCCGACGGCCGAGATCGGCGATCTTGGTGTTGGAATCGCGGTCGCGCGTTTCGGACACGTTGAGGGCGTCCTCGAGCGCGCCGATCTGCTTGCGCAGTGCCGCGATCTGCTGGTTCAGGATCTCGACCTGGCTCAGCGCCTGCTGGCTGATCTGGCGCTGGCTGTCGAGTTCGCCGCCGAGCTCCGCGGCGCGCTGGTTGGCGGCGTCGCCGGCGCCGGCGCCTTGCGCCAGCAACTGCTCGAGCCGGCTCCTTTCTGCTTCCGCCGCCGACAGCGACGCCTGCAGATTGGCCAGCGAATCGTCCTTGTCCTGCGCGGTCGAACGCTCCAGCGCCAGCAGCTGCGTCAGTTCGTTGATCTGCGAGTTGAGGCGCGTGAGCGCCGTATCCTTGCCGGAGAGTTCGCGGCCGAGCAGGAACTGCGCCAGCACGAAAACGGTAAGCAGGAACATGATGGCGAGCAGCAGCGTCGACAGCGCGTCGACGAAGCCCGGCCAATAGTCGATCCGGCGATCGGTGCGCCGGCCCCTGGCGAGAGCCATGCTAGTGGACCCCGGGTTTCTTCAGCGCGTCGGCGATCTTTTCCAGCGTGTTGCGCATCGCCTTCTGCTCGTCCGACTGGGCCTCGACCCAGTCGCGCATGATCTGCTGCTCGGAGCGCATGTTCTTGACCAGGCCGGAAATGCCGTCGGCGAGATTGGCCATGGCGGTGGCGACGCGCGGATTGGAGCCGCCGCCGCTTTCCTGCATGCTGCGCAGCCGTTCCGACAGGACCCGGATCTCGTCGGAGGATTCAGTCTTGGCCGGGTCGGCGACGGCGATGTCGGAGGAGAGATCGGTGACCGAGGACAGCCAGTTTTCAAGCTCGGTATAGAATCGGGTCTGGGCGCGGCCGGCCTGCAGGTCGAGGAAGCCTAGCACCAGCGACCCGGAAAGACCGAACAGCGAGGACGAAAAGGCCGTGCCCATGCCGGCCAGCGGCGCCGACAGCCCCTGCTTCAGCGAATCGAGCACGGCGGCGGCGTCGCCGGTGCCGGGATCGAGCGATTCGATGGTTTCGCGGATCGAGCCGATGGTGTTGAGCAGGCCCCAGAAGGTGCCGAGCAGACCGAGGAACACCAGCAACCCGACGAGATAGCGCGAGGTGTCGCGGCTTTCGTCGAGGCGGGTGGCGATCGAATCCAGCATGGTGCGCATCGAAGACGTCGAGAAGGCGACCGTCGAGGAGCGGCCGATCATTGCCTTCATCGGCGCCAGCAGCACCGGCTCGGTGGTTTCGGAACCGGCGCGGAAGGAATTGACCCAGCGCACTTCGCGAAACAGTCGTCCGACCTGGGCGAAGGCGAGCAGGATGCCGACCACAAGGACGCCGACGATGAGGCCATTGAGGCCGGGATTGCTCCCGAAAGCGGTCGAGATCTGGCGGGTGAGGATGGCGGCGATGAAGGCGACGATGACCAGGAAGATGACCATGGTCAGGAGGAAGACCTGCGGGCTCGACAGTTTGTGCGGATCGTACATCAGGACATCAGAACGCCTGCCCACGCCGAAGGATCTGAGAAAAGCCATCCGTGCCCCGTTTCCGATGCTCTATTTGCCTTGACGCAATTCCGAACGGGAAGCCGCTCATACTTCCCTGGAACTGCTCCAGTGCCGCCGATCACGTAATTCGCGACTCTAAACGGAATTGTGACCAAATTGAATGGCGCTTGGCAATATTGCCCGACTGTCGGGCCGCACCACGCCGTTCAGAGGCGGTTGACGACCAGGCAGTCGACCATGGCGGCAAGATGCAGCCCGGCGCCGGTGACGACAAAGCCGTGCCAGAGGGCATTGTGAAAGCGCAGGCGTTTCCAGGCGAAGAAGATGACGCCGCAGGAGTACACGATGCCGCCGGCGACAATCAGCGCGATCGAAGTCGTCGGCAACGTCGCCACCAGCGGCTTGACCAGGACGACGCCGCTCCAGCCGATGGCGAGATAGAAGACAATGGCCAGACGGTCGAAGCGGCCGGGCAGGAACACTTTCATGGCAATGCCGGTCAAAGCAGCGGTCCAGACAAGGACAATCATCGGCAGCGCCAGCGGCGAGCCGTCGAGCTGGGCCAGAAAGGGCGTGTAGGTCGCGGCGATCAGGAGGTAGATCGCCGCATGATCGAAGCGCCGCAAGATCCACTTCGCCGGCGACGTCACCGGCCACAGATTGTAGGTCAGCGAAATCGACAGCACAGTCAGCAGCGACACCACAAAGAAGGCGGCGGCGATGTATTCGCCGGGACCGGCATGGAAGGCGGCCAGTGCCAGCAAGGCCGAGCCGGCTGCTATCGCCAGCACGATGCCGACCGCATGGACGATGCCATCGGCGATCATCTCCGCACGCGAGTAGTGCCAACGCCCGACATAAGGGATTTCAACTGGCTGGTCTGGCTGCGCTTCTCGCGAGGATAGTGAAGGTATGCTCGTCATAAAAAATCCTGCGTCACCCTTATCTGGGCGGCCGCCGGGCAGTATTTCAAGCTTTGATTGCGGTTTTGCGACCGCGGCGCTTCAGCACGCCGCGCCGGCATGCCAAGTGATCAGCGCGCCGAAAGCGGCTTCTTCACCGCCTTGAGCAGCGCGCGCTGGATGACCTCGTTGCCGGCGACGAGCGAACCCGCCTCGAGCATATCCTGGCCTCCATCCATGTCGGAGACGAAGCCACCGGCCTCGCGGATCAGCAGCAGGCCGGCGGCAATGTCCCAGGCCGACAGGCCGGTTTCCCAAAAGCCGTCCATGCGGCCGGCCGCGACATAAGCGAGATCGAGCGCCGCGGAACCCAGGCGGCGCACGCCCGAGACCTCGGCCATCACATTGCGCAACTCGACGAGGAAATTGCCGTGCTGGCCGCGGCCGAGATGCGGCACGCCGCAGCCGATGACGCAGTCGGTGAGCTTGCTGCGGCCGGCAACGCGCAGCCGGCGATCGTTCATGAAGGCGCCGCCGCCGCGCTCGGCGGTGTAGAGCTCATCCATTGCCGGATTGTAGATGACGGCGGCGACCAACTGGCCCTGTCGCTCCAGCGCGATCGAGATGGAAAAGATCGGAATGCCGTGCAGGAAATTGGTGGTGCCGTCGAGCGGGTCGACGATCCAACGGTGCTGGTCGTCGTCCCCTGCGATCATGCCGCGCTCTTCCATCAGGAAGGCATAGCCCGGCCGCGCCTTCGACAGTTCGGCAAACAGGATGTCCTCGGCCTTGCGGTCGGCTTGGCTGACATAGTCGCCCGGTCCCTTCATCGACACCTGCAGGTTCTGCACCTCGCCGAAGTCGCGCGACAGCGAGCGGCCGGCCTTCATGGCGGCCTGGACCATGACATTGAGAAGTGCGGAGCGTGCCATCGTATCTGTTCCTGCCTACGCGTCAGTCTGCGCGGCGCATGTAGGTGAGTTCGTTGGTGTCGACGACGATGCGTTCGCCGGCGCCGATGAATGGCGGCACCAGCACGCGGATGCCGTTTTCCAGCACCGCCGGCTTGTACGAGGACGCGGCCGTCTGGCCCTTCACCACCGGGTCGGCCTCGGTGATGGTCAGCGTCACCTGGTCGGGCAGCGAAATGCCGATCGGCCTGTCCTCATAGAGCTGGACCGTCACCATCATGCCGTCCTGCAGGAAGGCGGCGCGGTCGCCGACGAAATCCTTCGCCAGCTCGAGCTGCTCGTAGCTCTGCGTGTCCATGAACACCAGCGCGTCGTCCTGGGCGTAGAGGAAGGAAAAATCCTTCAGATCGAGCCGGATCTGCTCGACGGTCTCCGCTGAGCGGAAGCGCTCGTTGAGCTTGGTGCCGTTGATCAGGTTCTTAAGTTCGACCTGGTTGTAGGCGCCGCCTTTGCCGGGCTTGACGGTGTTGGTCCTGACCGCCACCCAAAGGCCGCCATCGTGCTCGATGACATAGCCGGGACGGATTTCGTTGCCATTGATCTTGGCCATGATGAGATTGATCCGGGATGCTAGCAACGGCTTGGCCGTTGATATGAGGATGGTCGCTGGATAAGCGATTTCGGGCTCCCAAGACCACAAATCGGCAGGAGAGGCAAGGGATGCCAGATCGCCCGACAAGGGCTGGTAGCCTCAAACCTGGGCCGCAATGACTTTGCCGACGGCCTCGACGATGGCGTCCGCAGCCTCAGTCTGCCGGTTGAGATGAGGCGAACGAAGTGCGGCGACCTGCAAGGAAAGGTCGACATCTTCCGTGTTGACCAGCATGAGGCCGTCGGGAAGTCCGCGCCTTGCAAGACGCAACGGCACTAGCCCAAGGCCGTGCCCCCGACGGACCCATTCCATCTGCAAGGCCGGATCCTGTATCTCCGCCGCGATCTCGAAATAACGCCTTCCGCCGACCAGAACGGACGTGAGCTTCTGGCGCGCGTCGCAAGGTGCCGGACTAAGCACCCACGGCATGGGTGTCCGGCCACCGTCTTCCGGATCGGCGACGGTGGACGCAGCTATGACGCCAAGACGTTCAGTGCCAAGCGCTTCCGGACCTGGCTTGTCCGACGATCGCAGAACAATCGTCACATCGAGCTCGCCGCGTTCGAATTGATCGATCAGTTCGGCGCTCCAGCCGGTCTTGAGCCGTAGCGACACTTTCGGGAACGCCGCCGCGGCGTTGGCGATGGCCCCGGCGATGTCGCGGTCCGAGAGGCCATGAGCGAGGCCAAGGCGGAACAGACCTTCCGGCTCGGTCTTTCCGGCGAAGGATTTCAGCGCTTCTACGGAAGCGATGATATCGCGTCCGCGCGCCAGCACTCCCAGCCCCGTCGGCGTCAGTCGCGGCGGCTTTTGCCGGCGGTCGAGCAGCGTCGTGCCAAGCATGTCCTCCAGCCGCTGGATTTGCCGGGTCACAGCCGGCTGCGTCAGCGGCAGGCGCCGGGCGACCTTCTGGATCGAGCCCTCCTCGGCAAACAGGGCGAGCGTGCGCAATTCCTCAAGCATAGTCAGAACGATGTTTTGCAAGCATAATCATTCTGAACATTATGAATTTGAAATCCACCGCCTGGCAAGCGATTTTCCTTTCAAACGGAAGGACAATGACAATGAAGGCAATCGAACTGCAGAGCCCAGGCGGCATCGACAATCTCATGATGGTCGAACGGCCAACGCCGGAACCCGGCCGTCAGGAGATGATCGTCCGCGTCAAGGCGACGGCGCTCAACTACCGCGATGTCGAGATCGCGCGCGGCAGCTATCACACGACATTCCCCTTGCCGCTGGTGCCGCTTTCCGACGGCGTCGGCGAGGTCGTTGCGGTTGGCTCCGAGGTCAGCCGCTTCAAGGTCGGCGACCGGGTCTGCGGCACGTTCTGGCAGCGATGGGTCGGCGGCAGCTTCGCCATGGCCGAACCCTCATACCAGCGCGGTGGCCCCATCGATGGGCTGCTAAGCGAATTCGCCCGGCTGGACGAACAGGCGGCGGTCATCGCCCCGGCGCAGCTCAGCGATGTCGAGGCGGCGACGTTGCCTTGCGCCGCGGTCACTGCCTGGCATGCGTTGTTCACCGAGGGCAAGCTCAAGCCAGGCGAAACCGTGCTCAGCCTCGGCACCGGCGGCGTGTCGCTGTTTGCCGTGCAGTTGGCAAGGGCGGCCGGCGCGCGCGTCATTGTTACGTCGAGCAGCGATGAGAAGCTTGCCCGGGCGAAGGGGCTTGGCGCGCATCACGGCATCAACTACCGCGACAATCCGGACTGGTCGTCGGCCGTGCTGGCGCTGACCGATGGCCGCGGCGCGGACCACATCATCGAAGTCGGTGGTCCCCAGAGTTTCGCGCAGTCGCTCAAGGCGTCGGCGCGCGGCGCCCAGATCAACGTCATCGGCTATCTCGGCGGCAGCGAAGGGGTGATCAATCCGCTCGACATCTTCCGACGCCAGGTGAAAGCACGCGGCATACCGGTCGGCTCGCGCGAGTCCTTCGAAGCGATGAACCGGGCGCTCGCCGTCAATCGGCTGCGGCCGGTGATCGACCGGGTCTTCCCATGGGCAGAGGCAGCGCAGGCCTTTCGCCATCTCGAACACGGCTCTCCCTTCGGCAAGGTCGTGCTGGATCATACACAGTGACGTTGCGTGTCAGGGCAGGCGGTTGGCCTTCTGCAAGGCTTGCTTTGTCTGATCGTCGGTCAGCCCTTGCAGGAAATCGTCCATCTCCGGATCGATAAGGCCGGCGCGGCGGGCGACCACATACCAGGCCCCGGCCAGGATCAGGTCGGGGTCGGTTCCGATGCCGCCCATATAGAGCTTTGCCAACCGGTTCTGGGCAGCGACATTGCCGCCTTCAGCTGCCTGCTTCATCCAGTTGAAGCCGGATTTCAGGTCGCGAACACCGCCCCGGCCCTCGATCATCCAGGCGGCAAGATCGATCTGCGCGGTGTCGTAGTTCTGCCTGGCAGCCTGTGCCAGCAAGCTGCGGGCCTTTGCATCGTCGCGGGTTTTGCCGCCGACGCCATTGGCATAAACCTGCGCCATCGCATACTGGGCGTCGGCAAGCCCTGTCGCCGCGGCACGCTCATAATAAGGCACAGCCCTGGCGATGCCGGCATCGCCCGGATCCTGCTGCACGAGCAATTGCGCGAAGTTGAACTGCGCCAGCCGGTTGCCGGCCTCGGCGGCGGCCTGCATCAACGCATAAGCTCCCTTCTCGTCCTTCTTGACGTAGCGGCCGTCGAGCAGCATCAGCGCATACTGGAACTGCGATTCAGGAATCCCCTGCTCGGCGGCCTGCGCATACCATTTGGCGGCTTCCGCTGGGTTGAGCGGCACGCCCAACCCGCGCGACAGGATCTCGGCCACCAGCGTTTGCGCCGCCGGGTCGCCATTCTTGGCCCGCACCAGCGCCAGATTGTAGGCGGTCTTGTAAAGACCGCGCTGGAAAGCGCCATAGGCGGGGTCCGCCGGCTTGGCGCCGAAACGCTCTGGGTTGATCGCGTCGGCCGACGGCAGCGGCGCGGTTGTCGCGGGCTGCGGCAGCGGGGTGTCGATCGGCTTTTCGATATGGACGCCGGAATCCGTGGCACCGGCTTTCGGGGCACCCGTATCGGGGGCGACCGCATCCGGCACGCTGAGGGCGGGCGCGCTGGTGTCCGGCCTCGGCTGCGGCAGCGGAACGGTTTCCGCCGCGATCGCTGCCCCGCTCATCAAGGCCGCAACGAGAACCGCGAGAGGAAGTCCAGGTCGGCGCACGTCAGCCCTCGAAGCGCGGCGCGGTTTGGTCGAGCAGCGCATTGGCGGCGGCAATCGCCGCCTTCGGATCGGCGCCTTCGGCCAAGACGGCGCTGGACAGCGCCACGAACTCGGCGCCAGTGGCGGCCACCGCTTCTACCGAAGCGATGGCGGAACCGGCCATGACGACGCAAGGGATCTCAATCACGTCCGCCCACCATTGCCCGAGCGACAGGTTGCGCGGATGCGGTTCCGGCTTGTTGTCGTAGCCGAAGCGGCCGAAGAAGATGTAGTCGGGCCTGGTTTCGCCGAGTTCCAGCGCGTCGTCGCGCGTCTTGGCGCCGCCGGCGCCGACCATCATCTTGCCCTGGAAGTGTTCGATGGTCTCGGCGAGCGCGTCCTTGGAAACCTCGACATGAATGCCGTCGGCCTGGACACGGCCGGCAATGCGGGTATCGCCGGCGATGACGACGGCGATGCCGGCCGCTTGCGCGGCCGGTACGATCTGTTCTGCGAAGGCCTGGAAGGCAGCCTCGTCCATGCCGTTCTCAGGCAGGATCAGGGAAGCGATATCACCGCCGTCGAAGGCAGCCGCAATGCGCTGCGCCGGAGCGTCCTTGGGTGCGATCAGCACGATGCGGCAGCGGTTGGGGGGTGTTGCGTCGTTCATGGCTTTCGATCCCGGGTTTCGCCTATGCCGGGCGAAGATGGTTGCATTGCGGCATAGAACAAAGCGCCCGCCTTGAACAGGCGGGCGGGGATCGATGAGATGGCTTTGGTTTACGATAGCCCGCAAGAAGACGCTCTGCCGCTCATTTGACGGCTTGCGGGCTTTCGACCGTTGGTTTGGCTTTCCACAAAGTCCAGCCGAGGTTCATGCCGGCGGCGGCGACCAGGATCGCGGCGGCGCCGACGAGCTGGGCCGGATGCAGCCGGTGGCCGAAAGCCATGACATCGACCAGGATCGCCACGACAGGATAGATGAAGGACAGCGACCCCTGCAGATGCGTCGGCAGTTTCTGGATGGCGGCGTACATCAATATGTACACCAGGCCCGTGTGAACGACGCCAAGCGTGGCCAGCATGGCCCAGCTCCAGGCATCTGCGGGCAAATGCGAGAGGTTGGCGAAGGGCGCCAGCATGACGACGCCGACGCAGACCTGGATCAGCGCGATCAGATGCGGCGGGGTGCCCTTGAGCTTCTTGGCGACGATTGCCGCGACAGCCCAGAAGAAGGCCGCTCCGAGCGCCATGACGATGCCGATGACATAATCTGTGCCGGTTATGCCGGAACCGACACCCGCATCGGGCCCTGTCTGCACGATCAGCAGCATGCCGGCGAAGGCGATGCCGAGCCAGGTCAGCTTGGCCAGGGTCAGCCGCTCGCCGAAGAACAGCGCGCCGAAGCCGACCAGCATGAAGGGCTGCGTGTTGTAGACCGCCGTGGCAATCGAGATCGAGGCGCGGGAGAAGGCGCTGAACAGCAACAGCCAGTTGATGACAATGGCCGCGCCGCCAAGAGCGGCGATGGCAACAATGCGCAGCGTCAGCCTGCCGCGCAGCAGCCCGAGTGCCGCGCAGGTGATCAGCAGCGCCACCGCTCCGAAAGCGCAGCGCCAGAACACCACGTCCATGACGGGCTGGCCCGACATGACGACAAACCAGCCGATCGTGCCGACGATCGTCATCGCCGCCGTCATCTCGATCGTGCCGCGTACCGTGTTGTCCATGACAATACCTCTATCTGTTGAGGCCATAATCTCATGCCGCCTTGAGGGTTTATATGCCTTATGAAAGGTGATAAGCGCACAACACCTTATTTAATAAGGCGCGCGCTGCCCTTTTGCTAGGAGATGAAATGCTGGACGAGTTGGACAGAAAGCTTCTCGACATCCTGATCCTGGATTCGCGGACTTCGTTGAAGGATCTGGCGCAGCAGGTCGGGCTGTCGTCGCCGAGCGTCTCGGAACGGCTGCGGCGGCTCGAGGAACGCGGCGTCATCCGCGCCTTCACCATCGAGATCGAGCCGGAGGCGCTGGGGTTTCCGCTGCAGGCGATCGTGCGGGTGCGGCCACTGCCGGGCAAGCTGCACATCGTGCAGAAGCTGATCGAGGAGATCCCGGAATTCGGCGAATGCGACAAGGTCACCGGCGACGACTGTTTCGTGGCCCGGCTCTACGTGCGCTCCATCGGCGAGCTCGACAAGCTTCTCGACCGCATCGCCGACAAGGCGGAGACCAGCACCGCCATCATCAAGGCGCAGCCGATCCGGCGCCGTCCGCCGCCACTGAACTAAAGCTCCAATTTGTAACCGATGTGGCTGGCCTTGAAGCCGAGCCGGTCATAGAAGCGATGCGCGTCCTGGCGGCTCTTGTTGGTGGTCAGCTGGATAATCTTGCAGCCGCGTTCACGGCACTGTTCGATCGCCCATTCCAGCAGACGCTGTCCCAGCCGTTCGCCGCGGCGGTCTGCGACGACGCGCAGAGCCTCGATCTGGCCGCGCAAGGCGCCCTGCAGCGACAGCCCGGCGAGATAGCTGATCTGCAACGTGCCGATGACGCGGCCGCTATCCGTCATCACGGCAAGAAACTGGTTGGGGTCGGCGTCGATGGCGGCAAAGGCGTCGCGATAGGCCTTGGCGAGTGGCTCGGTCGCATCCTCGCGGCTGAGGCCAAGCGGATCGTCGGCGAGCATGGCTACGATGGCAGGCAGGTCGGCCGCTTCGGCGCGGCGGATGTGGGGTTCGCTCATTGTCAAAAACCTGGGGTCAAAAACCTGGGGTCAAAAACCTGGGGTCAAAACCTGGGGCCAAAACCTGGGGTCAAAACCTGATGCATCGGACGGCGCCTTTATGCATCGGCGGCGATCTTGCCGTAAATCCGGAACCGTCGCTTTACGCACAGTTGATCGACACGGCCGGCATTTTCCCGGTCGCGGCGCAAGGGTTTCTGGGCTATTGCAGGGCAATCGTCTTCCCTCCAGCATTTCCAGTTCATGTCAGGTCTGCTCGCCGATCCGTGGTTTTATGCCGCCGCCATTCCGGCGGTGATACTTGTCGGGCTGTCGAAAGGCGGCTTCGGCGGCGCTGTCGGCTTCGTTGGCGTGCCTTTGATGGCGCTGGCCATGCCGCCGGTGCAGGCGGCGGCCATCCTGCTGCCGATCCTGTGCCTGATGGACATCGTTTCGGTGTGGACGTGGTGGGGCGTCTACGACAGAAAGATGCTGGTCGACATGATGCCGGGCGCGGTGATCGGCATTGGGCTCGGCTGGCTGACGGCAGCGCTCGTAACCGAAGAGATGGTGCGGCTGATCGTCGGCGCTGTCGCGCTGATCTTCGTGCTGCGCTGGCTCTATCTCCAGTTCCGCCACGGTTCCGACCATGCGGCGGCGCCCAACCGCATCGCCGCCGCCTTCTGGGGCACCGTCGCCGGCTTCACCAGCTTCGTCGCCCATGTCGGCGGGCCCCCCTTCCAGGTCTATGCGCTGCCGATACGGCTTGATCCGAAGGTGCTGTCGGGGACATCGGCGATCTTCTTTGCCGCCACCAACGCGCTGAAGCTGATCCCCTACTTCGCGCTTGGCCAGTTCGACACCGCCAACCTGACGGCGTCGGCCGTGCTGATGCCGCTGGCGCCGCTGGCCACCATCGCCGGCGCCTGGCTGGTGCGGCGCATGCGGCCGGAGATTTTTTATCCCTTCACCTACGCGACCGTGGCCGTGGTCGCGGTCAAGCTGCTTTGGGACGGGATCGCCGGCCTGCTCTAAATCCCGCTCAGGCGGCTGCCGGTTTGGTTCGCGGGGCGCTCGCAAAGGTCAGCGATGCACCACCAACGACCACGACCGCCATGGCGCCGAGAGTGGCGATGTCGTGCGCGGTCGGCTTCAGCACCATGTCGGCGACGACGGCGATCATGATGACGAAATCGAACTTGACGATCCGTATCATGCGGCGCCCAAACGCTATGGCAGCCGGGGTCATGCCGTCCGCGGCAAGCATTGTGGCAAGCTTTTCGAACGAAGGCTTCAGCACGAGGATACCGGTCAGAAACGCGGCGGCGTAGCCGCAAAGGCCGATGACGACCCAAAGGTCGGAGAAGCCGGTCCATAGCGAAGTCAGCACCAGACCAGAAGCCAGGGTCGCGATAGACGCCGGCACGAACAGACGCAAGCCGAGTTTGTCCGTCGTTCTCAGCATGACCATCAGCGTCTCGTCGTCGCCGGCGCGATCGGCGAGTATCGAAACCAGCAGCATGGCGAAACCGCCGCCGAGCCAGAGGATCGCTGCCATGACATGCAGGAATTTGAAGAGAGAATACCAGTCCATTGCCGCTCCTTGTGCATCGTTCCGGGGTAAACGCTGCTTTCGCGCGTCTGCTTCCGAAGGAGGGCGGATTATCTCCGTACATGTATCCAGAAGATGCCGCGTGGGTGCCGGCTTGTTGCGGTGGCGCCGTCGCCGGATTTTACCGCCAGCCCGCACAATACCCGGCATTTGCCGGATAGACGCCGTGTCGGCATTGGCTGGTTTCGCGGCATGATCCTGAAACCTGCGGGGACTAAGCCGCTCGCGACCGACGCTCCATTTTGGCCGCGCGCGGTCGGACCAAGTCTGCAACAACCAACGAGGGTATCCCATGTAAGGCGTAGCACGAATTTCTTCACCCTGGCCGTCATCTATTCCCTCTGCGGCATGGCGCTCGGCCTGGATATGGCGATCTCCAATGACCATGGGCAGATGCCGACCCACGCGCACACCATGGTGGCGGGCTGGCTGATGTCGGCGGTGTTTGCTTTCTTCTACCACCTGTTTCCAGCGGTCGGGCAAAAGACGATTGCGGTCGTGCATTTCTGGCTGACGGCAATCTGCGGCATCGCACTGATGATCGGGCTTTACTTTGAACTTGCCGGCCATCCGGAGATCGAGCCGGTGCTGGGTTCCTCCTCGATGGGCTTTTATGCGGCAATGCTGCTGTTCGCCTTCATTTCCTTGCCGGCTGTATGGAAGAAGGCATGAACAAGCTGACGATCAGGCTTCGGGGGTCGTTGTGCTGATACGGCACAGAAGGGCAGCGGTCGATCAAGAAATATCCGCGCCGTTAAGGGTTCATTAAGCTTTACAGGTGTTTACTATGTCCATCCAGTGATCTGGATTCTTACCGAGTGGTTGGAGCCACTTCGTTTGACGCCTCCCTGTTAAACTCCTGAGAGCCGCCTTATCCGCGGCTCTTTTTTTGTCTGCTTTTGGTCCGCTTGGCGCCCCTGCGCAGGCGTTAACCGTTTGTTAAACATGTGCTTGCCTTCGCCGGCGGCGAAGCGCATTTTCAAGCTTCAGTCATCTAGGGTGCCGGCGTGACGGCGAGAAGCCGAATCAGCCGACGGGGCAGTGCAGGGGCGTATCGATGAACGAGCCTTCGAAGGGCATCGCGAAAACCATCAAGCTGGCGGAACGCCGGGTTTTCTCCCAATCCTTCAAACCGCTCTACCAGGAAGGCATGGGCCTGGTCGAACAGGCAGCCGAGTATCTTGACGGCAAGGGCCGGGCCGAGGCCAAGAAGCTGTCCAGGCTGGCGGCGACGCTCTATGCGGCCGAATCGATGCGGCTGACCACAAGGTTGATGCAAGTCGCCTCCTGGCTGCTTTTGCAGCGGGCGGCAAATTCCGGCGAGATGACCCGCGACCAGGTCGCTTCGGAAAAATCCAAGGTGCGTCTCGACACCGCCTCGGCGCATGACGAAGCGGTCGGCTGGGGCGAACTGCCGAAGGATTTCCTCGACCTCGTCACCCGCTCGCTGCGCCTGCAGGCGCTGGTGCGCCGCATGGACGAAGAGATCTATGGCGGCGCGTTTGCCGAGACGCCTGCCGCCGCCCGCCGCGCCAATCCGGTTTCCGACCAGATCACGCTGCTGAACACGGCTTTCGCTCGAGGTTAAACGCTTCCCGTTTCCGGTTTGTTCACATTTCGCTGACATCGCTGTGCGCCGGAGGTAGACTTCGCGCATGAGGGAAGCGATTCGCATTATCGGTATCGATCCGGGGCTGAGGCGCACCGGCTGGGGCATCGTCGAGAGCCTCGGCAACTCGCTGCGCTTTATCAGCTCCGGCACTGTACGCTCCGACGACAAGGCGGCGCTGGCGACACGGCTCTGCCAATTGCATGACGGGCTGGCCGAGATCCTGCATGCGGCCATGCCCCAGGAAGCGGCCGTCGAGCAAACCTTCGTCAACAAGGATGCGGTGGCGACACTGAAGCTCGGCCAGGCGCGCGGCATAGCCATGCTGGTGCCGGCGCGCGCCGGCCTTGTTGTGGCCGAATATGCCCCCAATGCCGTCAAGAAGGCGGTGATCGGCGTTGGCCATGGCGACAAGAAGCAGATCCACATGATGGTAAAGGTGCTGTTGCCGAAAGCCGTTTTCGACACCGAACATGCCGCAGACGCGTTGGCTATCGCCATCTGCCACGCGCATCACCGGCAAAGCGTCGCCTACAGGATGGCGCTGGCATGAGGGATCACGCATGATCGGCAAATTGAAAGGCACGCTGGACGAGATCGAGGAGGATTTCTGCCTCGTCGATGTGCACGGCGTCGGCTATGTCGCCTATTGCTCGGCGCGCACGCTGGCCGCGCTGCCTTCGCCCGGCGAGGCGGTGGTGCTGTTCATCGAGACCTATGTGCGCGAGGACATGATCCGGCTCTACGGTTTCCAGTCGGTGCTTGAGCGCGAATGGTTCCGGCTGTTGATGAGCAATGTGCAAGGCGTCGGCGCCAAGGTGGCGCTGGCCATCCTGTCGACGCTGGCGCCGGCAGACCTCGCCAATGCGATCGCGCTGCGCGACATCGCCATGGTCAGCCGCGCGCCCGGCGTCGGCAAGAAGGTGGCCGAGCGCATCGTCACCGAGTTGAAGAACAAGGCGCCGGCCTATGCCGGAACCGCCTCCGGCACCATCGGCCTTAAGCAGGAGCTCGGCGAAGGCGTGGCGCCGGCGCCCATTACCGACGCCGTCTCGGCGCTGGTCAATCTCGGCTATTCGCGCGACACAGCAGCCAATGCTGTCGCGGCGGCGCTGAAGACGGCCGGCGAGGACGCCGATGCCTCGAAGCTCATTCGTTTCGGGCTGAAGGAACTGGCGCGGTGAGTGATTGCTTGTCCGGTCCTTTGCCCTGTGCGAGGAAGGCCGCATGAGCCTTTCACCCCGCCTCATTGCCCCGGAAAAGCGCGGCGAGGATGCTGAGCAGACCTTGCGGCCGCAGACGCTCGCCGATTTCGTCGGCCAAGCCGCGGTGCGGGCCAACCTCAAAGTCTTCATCGAGGCCGCCAAGGGCCGCAGCGAGGCGCTTGACCATGTGCTGTTCGTCGGGCCGCCGGGGCTTGGCAAGACAACGCTGGCGCAGATCATGGCGCGCGAGCTCGGCGTCAATTTCCGCTCGACCTCCGGTCCGGTGATCGCCAAGGCCGGCGATCTCGCCGCACTTCTCACCAATCTGGAAGACCGCGATGTACTGTTCATCGACGAGATCCACCGGCTCAATCCGGCAGTCGAGGAAATCCTCTATCCGGCGATGGAGGATTTCCAGCTCGACCTGATCATCGGCGAAGGTCCGGCGGCACGCTCGGTCAAGATCGATCTTGCCCGCTTCACGCTCGTCGCCGCCACCACCAGGCTCGGCCTTTTGACCAACCCGCTGCGCGACCGTTTCGGCATTCCGGTGCGGCTCAATTTCTATTCTGTCGAGGAACTGGAGCAGATCGTGCGGCGCGGCGCCCGCATCCTGCAAATGCCGCTTGGCGACGATGGCGCGCTGGAGATCGCACGTCGCGCCCGCGGCACGCCGCGCATCGCCGGCCGGCTGCTGCGCCGGGTGCGCGACTTCGCCTCCGTTGCCGGCGACGGTCACGTCGACAAGCAGGTTGCCGACGAAGCCCTGACGCGGCTGGAGGTCGACGCGCTCGGCCTCGACGCGCTCGACCGCCGCTATCTCTCGATGATCGCGCGCAATTTCGGTGGTGGGCCGGTCGGCATCGAAACCATCGCCGCCGGCCTGTCCGAGCCGCGCGACGCCATCGAGGACATTATCGAGCCCTATCTGATCCAGCAGGGTTTCATCCAACGCACGCCACGCGGCCGCGTGCTGACCGCCAATGCCTGGCGCCATCTCGGCCTCGACGCACCGAAGGATCTGGCGCAGCAGCAGATCAACCTGTTCCAGGAAGAGTAACGGAGATTTGTCCTCCGGAACGGGCTGTCTGCGCAGAATTTCCTCAAGCCTGCCAGCGTGAAGGCGCATTCCTGGATGCTATCGGGCGTCGTAGTGTCGGCGCGAACTGCTCCGATCAAGCGTCGGAGCCAGAAAAGTGATCACCAGACGCGGGTTCCTGAAATTCGTCGGGGGTTCGTTCCTCTCGCTGGCGTCGCTCAGTGCCTATGCGGTCGGCATCGAGCCGATGCTGTTGACCCATGTCAAGCGCTACCGGCTGACGCCGCCGCATTGGCCGGCGGGCTTGAAGCTGCGCGTTGTAGCACTTGCCGATATTCACGCCTGCCGCCCCTGGATGACGCCTGAGCGGATCGCTTCACTCGTCGAGGGTGCGAACGTGCTGCAGCCCGATCTGATCGTACTGCTCGGCGACTATATCTCAGGCATGTCCCTGGTGACGAACCGGGTGGAGGCCCATGAACGGGCGCCGGCCTTGTCAGGACTGAAGGCGCCGCTTGGTGTCGTGTCGATCCTCGGCAATCACGACTGGTGGCACGATCCTTTCGCGCAGCAGGCCGGAGCGGGGCCGACTGTGGCGCGCAAGGCATTGGAGGAAGCCGGCATCTCGGTTCTGGAGAACGACGCTGTGCGTCTGGAAAAGAATGGATACGGCTTCTGGATCGCCGGACTCGCCGACCAGCTGGCCCTGTTACCGAACAAGGCCGCAGGCCGCGACAAATTTGAAGGCCTCGACGATCTCGACGGCACGCTGGCCAAGATCACCGACCAGGCACCGATCATCCTGCTTGCGCATGAGCCTGACATTTTCCCGAAAGTGCCGTGGCGGGTTTCGCTGACGCTGTCGGGCCACACACATGGCGGGCAGGTCAGGCTGTTCGGCTATTCACCGGTGGTTCCGTCCCGCTTCGGCAACCGCTTTGCCTATGGCCATGTCGTCGAGAATGACCGCAATTTGATCGTGTCAGGCGGGCTCGGCTTCAGCATCGCGCCGGTGCGCTTTGGCATGCGGCCGGAGATCCTACAGATCGACCTCGGTTAGAGCATGCCGGTATTCAGGTGATGCCGGCCTGCAAATGAGGTGTCCCTGCGCTTCCGGTAGTCACGGACCAAAGTCCGCTCCGTTCCGGTTCTCGGACCCCTCATTTCCGACTCGGCCTGATCTGGATCTCGACATGCCCTAGGGCTAATGGAGCGAGCGGATTGCATCCATCACGGCGGGTTCGGCCTTTTCGCCGTTGAAGGCATTGACGATGCCGAAGGCGCCGCCAAAACTCCACACCGACCATGAGAAGCCATGCGCCTCGGCGCGCGCGATCATGTCCTTGACATAGGCGGCGCGGTATTTGGGCGGCATCACATAGGGGTTGCCATACTCCTGGCGGATCATGCCGAACTCGCCCAGCGTGATGTTTTCCGGCTTGATGGCGTTGGCCTTCGCCCAGGCCTCGACCTTTTCGAACGGCGCATCGATGACGCCGAGCAGCTTTTCGTCCGTGTCCATGCTGGCGGCTTGTTCATCGAGATAGGCGAGCAGGCCGTTCCGTCTGGTCCATGGCGCCTCGGCTTTTATCTTGGCGCGGATCGCATCCAGCGTCGCATCGAGCTCGGCGCGCGGCACCGCGGTCAGCGGATAGGGCAGCCCGGTAACATAAAGAATGAAATCGCCGGCCCAGGTCGCGCCCTGATGCGTCAGCAGGAACGGGTCGTAGGAGTGGAAGGTCCAGATCAGGTTGTCGTCGGGGATCGACTTTGGGTCGATCTTGACCAGCGAAGCCGCATTGGAATAACAGGCGCCGGTCAGGATCAGCGTCAGCCTGGTGGCCGAGGCGCGCGCGGCCGCGAACAGCTTTTGCTGACGCTCCGGCCACAGGCTGGTGCCATCGCTGTCGCAGTCGACGATAGGCTCGTTCATCGGCTCGAAAGCGACCTGCGCCGGGTCCTCAGTGGCAAGCGTGCGCGCCATTTTGCGGACGACCTCGACATAGGCGTCGAAGGTTGCGGGATCGTCCATCACCTGGCCCATGCCGATCTCGCGGCCGCCGCCGGCGGGGATCAGGTGCATGTCGACGATCACTTTCAGACCGGCCCGGTTGATCATGCGCGCCGAGTCCCGCACGCTGGCATAAAGGTCTTCACGCAGCGCCAGTGTCTGATCCGACATAAACGGCGAGGGATCGACCGGCATGCGCAGAAAGTCGAAGCCGGCGGCCTTCAGTGCCTTGAGGTCATCCTCGTCGAGGAACTTGCGCCATTCCGGATAGGGTAGGATGGCTTGTCGGTCGTTCCATTTGTCTTCCCCGACCCAGGTCGTCCACTGGTCGAGGTTGAGGCCGCGCTTCATCGAAAAGCTCGCGGCCTGACCGGGAAGCGCAGACGCCGCCAGCACCAGCAGCGCTGCCATCTCGGTCTTGATCATCGCCGTCAACAGTGCCATCCGGTTTGCTGCGCTGGTGATTTTGGCAAGACAGGTGCCCCGCCGGGGGCAAAAAGGAAAGCGCGATGGACGATCATGGTGAATCGGCGGCGCTTGCCGGCGGGCTTTCCGGAGCCTTGACGGAATTCGGCCATCGGCTGATGGCGCGAGTCTACTATGCCGACACCGATTTTTCCGGCGTCGTCTACCATGCGCGCTATCTCGAATTCTTCGAGCGCGGCCGCTCGGACTATCTCAGGCTGGCGGGCGTCCACCACACAGAACTTCACGAAGGCAAGCACGGCGAACGGATCGTCTGGGTGGTGCGGCGGATGGAGATAGATTTCCGCTCGCCTGCCCGCATGGACGACATCCTGACCATCGACACATCAACGCAGGATATTTCCGGCGCCCGCATCGTCATGGCGCAGCAATTGAAACGCGGGACAGAGGTTCTGGTCGAAGCAAAGGTCGAGGCGGCGATCATCGGCGAGAACGGCCGGCCGAAGCGCTTTCCGAAAGAATGGATCGCGGCCTTTCTACCAGGAGCAAGCTGATATCCAGGCCTGCCGGCCGGCAACGAGCGGCCAATCGGCAGCGCATTCGATTGTGGATGGATGGCCCGCGTCGTGCCTTGGCGCGGCAATGCGCCGCGCCATATTTCCTAACCCATCCTTAACCATAACGGTTCATGAAGAGATCGGTGAAGATTGGAAGAATCCGCGCGCCTTCCTTTCACCAATATTTGCCCTGAAAAGGCCGCCAACGGTGCATTTTGGGGTTAATCCGGAAGCCAAGCGCGAACGGACCACAAGGGATGCCCATGGGCCAGCCGCCAGCGATGCCCTGAAAATCTTAAGGACTGAAGCATGGAAACTACCGCACTCGCCGATCCGGCAGCGCAATTGTCGATTTGGGCGCTGTTCACACAGGCCAGCTGGGTGGTCAAGCTGGTCATGATCGGTCTGCTCTGCGCCTCGGTCTGGACCTGGGCGATCATCGTCGACAAGCTGGTCAGCTATGCCCGCATGCGTCTGTCGCTCAATCGCTTCGAACAGGTGTTCTGGTCGGGGCAGTCGCTGGAAGAGCTCTATCGCACGCTTGCCGACCGCAAGACCACGGGCATGGGTGCGATCTTCGTCGCCGCCATGCGCGAATGGAAGAAGAGCTTCGAGAAGGGGGCCAAATCGCCGCTCGGCCTGCAGACCCGCATCGACAAGGCGATGGACCTGGCGTTGACGCGCGAGATGGAGAAGCTGGAGGGCCGTCTCGGCTTTCTCGCCACCACTGGTTCGGCCGCACCCTTCATCGGCCTGTTCGGCACCGTCATCGGCATCATGACCTCGTTCCAGGCGATTGCCGGTTCGAAGAATACCAGTCTCGCGGTGGTTGCACCCGGCATTGCCGAAGCGCTGCTGGCGACGGCCATCGGTCTGCTCGCCGCCATTCCGGCGGTTATCGCCTACAACAAGCTGTCATCCGACGCGAACAAGATCGCGGTGCGGATGGAAGGGTTCTCGGACGAGTTCTCCGCCATACTCTCGCGCCAAATCGATGAAAAAGTAGCGCCTAAGGGCTGAGGTAAGAAGATGGGTATGTCGGTTGGCATGGCAGGACGCGGCGGACGCGGACACAGGCGGCGCGGCCGTCACCATGCATTGATGTCGGAAATCAACGTCACGCCCATGGTCGACGTGATGCTGGTGCTTCTGATCATCTTCATGGTCGCCGCACCGATGTTGACGGTCGGCGTGCCGGTCGACCTGCCGGAGACGAAGGCCAAGGCGATGAACGCCGACACCCAGCCGATCACCGTTTCGATCGACGCGGCCGGCAAGATTTTCCTGCAGGAGACCGAAATCCCAAGGGAAGAGCTGGTCGCCAAACTGCAGGCGATTTCCAAGACCGGCTACGAAGAGCGCATCTTCATCCGCGGCGACAAGGCGACCAACTATGGCGCCGCGATGGAGGTCATGGCCCTCATCCAGGCCGCCGGCTACAAGAATATCGGCCTGATTTCACTGCAGCAACAGGATCAGTAGACGCACGATGAAGACCGGCCTCACCACATCGGTGATACTGCATACGGTGGCACTGGCTTTCGGCCTGTTCACCCTGTCGGCGCCGGCCGCGCTGCCGTCCGCGGATGTGGAGTCGATAGCGGTCGACATCGTTCCCATGGAAGCCATTGCGCAGACGCTGCAGGGCGACAAGAAGGCGGTGATGCACGAAAAGCCGGCGCCGATGCCGACCAAGCGTCCCGACATCGTGCCAGATGCACAGAAAATCGGCGAGAACAGCGTTGATACCGACAAGCCGGTGACGGACGAGCCCAAGCCGAAGCCGGTGGAGAAAACAGCGACGGCTGCTCCGGCGCCGACGCCGACCGAAAAGCCGAAGACCGAGGACACGCCGAAGCCAAAGGAAGCGCCGAAGCCGACACCTGCGACGGAGGTGGCGCCGGAGCCGCAGCCGAAGGAAGAGGTCAAGCCCGAGCCGGTGAAGCAGGTTGAACCGAAGCCGACCCCGGTGAAGGAGCCTGCACCAACACCGCAGCCGGACACGACCGCCGCCATAGAGCCGAAGCCACGCGTGAAGCCCGATGCGGTCGCCGAAGCCATATCGGATCAGCAGCCTCTGGAAGAAGCGCAGCTTCCGACTTCCGCTCCTGCTCCCGAAGCACGGCCGAAGCCGCAGCCGGCGCAGGCCGAAAGCGCGAAGGCTCCGGACCGCAAGGACACCGACAAGCCGGTCAAGGAAGCCTCGTCGAAGCCGAAGTCGGATGACAAGCAGTTCAATGAGGCTGACATCAAGGCTTTGCTCGACAAGCAGAAGCCATCCGGCGGCGGCGCCAAGCGCTCGACCCAGCAGGCATCGCTAGGCGGCGACAAGGATCAAGGCCAGAAGCTGTCGAAGTCCGAGCAAGGGGCATTGGAAGAACAGCTCGGTGGCTGCTGGACCCTCCCGGTTGGGCTTGAGGGTTCTGAGGATTTCACCGTGGTGATCCGTTTCAGCCTGGATGCCTCCGGCAAGCTGGAGGGCCGTCCGACCGTCGAGAAGTCCAGCGGCAACCCCCAATTCGACAGCAGCGCGGTTCGCGCTGTGCAGAAATGCGATGTCGCCGGCCTGCAGGTGCCCGCCGGAAAGCATGACATTTGGTCCGACGTTCGCGTCAACTTCGATCCCAGAGCGATGCTTGGCCTGTAGCCTGAGCACCCAGAAATCAGCAAGAGAAGCGAGAAGACATGAAATCCATCCTCAAGCCGCTCCTGATGGTCGCCGCGATGGCGATGGGCATGAACGCCGTCGTCACCTTGCCTGCTCGAGCAACCCTCGAGCTCAACGTCAACAAAGGCAATGTCGAACCGATGCCGATCGCCATCCCAGATTTCCAGGGAGGGCTCGGCGCGCAGATTTCCGAGATCGTCACCGCCGACCTGAAGCGCTCCGGTCTCTTCGCACCGATAGACAAGAACGCCTTCATCGAGAAGATCGCCAATCCGGATGCGCAGCCCCGTTTCGACGACTGGAAGGTGATCAATGCGCAGGCGCTGGTCACCGGCAGCGTGAGCAAGGAGGCGGACGGCCGAATCCGCGCCCAGTACCGACTATGGGATATTTTTGGCAACCAGCAGATAGCCGGGGAGCAGTTTTTCGCCAACGACGCAAATCAACGCCGTGTCGCCCACATCATCGCCGATGCGATCTATGAGAAGCTCACCGGCGAGAAGGGCTATTTCGACACACGCGTCGTCTTCATCGACGAATCCGGCGCCAAGAATGCGCGTAAGAAGCGGCTCGCCATCATGGACCAGGACGGCGCCAATGTGCGCTATCTCTCCGATGGCCGCTCGATCGTGCTGACGCCGCGTTTCTCGCCGAATCGGCAGGAAATCACTTACATGTCGTATGAAAGCGGCCAGCCGCGGGTCTATCTGCTGCAGATCGAGACCGGACAGCGCGAACTGGTCGGCAACTTTCCCGGCATGACCTTTGCGCCGCGCTTCTCGCCCGACGGCCAGAAGGTGATCATGAGCCTGCTGCGCGATGACGGCAATTCCAACATCTTCGCCATGGACCTGCGAAGCCGCTCGACCACCCGGCTGACCAACTCGACCGCCATCGACACCTCGCCCTCTTATTCGCCCGACGGCAGCAAGGTGGTATTCACTTCCGATCGTGGCGGCCGTGCGCAGATTTATGTGATGGGCGCCGACGGCTCGGGCCAGACCCGCATTTCGTTCGGCGACGGCGTCTATTCGACGCCGGTGTGGTCGCCGCGCGGCGACCTCGTCGCCTTCACCAAGCAGACCGGCGGCGAATTCCAGATCGGCGTCATGAAGACCGACGGTTCGGGCGAGCGCATCCTCTCCTCGGGCTTCCAGCAGGAGGGACCGACCTGGGCGCCCAACGGCCGCGTGCTGATGTTCTTCCGCGACTCCGCCGGCGGCCCAAAACTGGTTTCCGTCGATCTCACCGGCCGCAACGAACAGTCGATCCCGACCGCGAATTTCGCGTCGGATCCCGCCTGGTCGCCGCTGCTGGAGTAGGTTCGGCCGAATTGCCACACCTGCTAAAAAGGGGCCCGTTTGGCCCCTTTTCCATTCATTAGTCGCGTTTCGGCCGCATTTCCGCCTAGGGTCCGCGCCAACTGTGACCGTGGATTTGAAGGTCGTGGACGGACGATCGAAACCAAACATTAACCGTATTTCTTGAATGCCGGTTAACCCAAACGTGGTTACTGGGTGATCAACGAAATCACTCGAAATACGATCACTCGAATACGAAGGAGAGGCGGCATGGGCCGTATCGCAGCACTTACCAGAAACCCGGCGATGATCGCCCTGATCGCAATGCTCGCCATCACCGGTTGCGCCTCGAAGAAAACCCCGAACAGCGCTGAAGAGCTCGGCCTCAACGGCGCGGGTGCGGCAACGCCCGGCTCGGCGAAGGACTTCACAGTCAACATTGGCGACCGCATCTTCTTCGACACGGACTCGACCGCGATCCGCGCCGATGCGCAGACGACGCTGTCGCGGCAGGCACAGTGGCTCAACCAGTACAAGCAGTACGCCATCGTCGTCGAAGGCCATGCTGACGAACGCGGCACACGTGAATACAATCTGGCTCTCGGCGCCCGCCGCGCCGCCGCCACTCGCGACTTCCTGGTCGCCAGGGGCGTCTCGGCGAGCCGATTGAAGACGATTTCCTACGGCAAGGAACGTCCGGTCGCGGTCTGCGACGACATCTCCTGCTGGTCGCAGAATCGCCGCGCGGTCACCACGCTCTCCGGCGCCGGCTCCTGATAGGCAAGACGGCGGCGCCTTAGTCGCATAATTGCAACACTTCCATGCGAAAGGCGGCCTTGTGGCCGCCTTTTTCAGTTTCGGTCCCGGAAACAAACCCGGAAACAAAATTTGGCCGAAGTCTCGCCTCCTGCTAAGAGCCGAGGGCGTCGTGCCGGTCCCACTGTGATCGGAAGGCGCGAACAGGCTCACGATATTCACGGCGAGAGGCACATGCATTTCAGATCGGTCTTGAGCGGCACGCTTGCGCTGCTGCTCGTATCAGGCTTCGCGGCTT
The DNA here is from genome assembly GCF_000502535.1 of Mesorhizobium sp. LNJC391B00. Classification (NCBI taxonomy): domain Bacteria; kingdom Pseudomonadati; phylum Pseudomonadota; class Alphaproteobacteria; order Hyphomicrobiales; family Phyllobacteriaceae; genus Mesorhizobium; species Mesorhizobium sp. LNJC391B00. The sequence goes on along the minus strand of NZ_AYWI01000004.1, from coordinate 19,384 downwards.
CTGCGAGCGGCACCGGACAACCCGCGGATAGCGGCTTTTCCTTCCATCTGCCGACGCTCGGCATTTTCGGCAAGAAGGAGAAGCCGGAGCAGCAACAGATCGCGCAGCAGCAGGACGGCACCGCCGCCGCGGGGCTGGAAGATCAGCTCCGGCAGATGAACGGCAAGCTCGAGGAACTCAACTTCCAGATCCTGCAGATGCAGGAGCAGATGCGCAAGCAGCAGGAAGACAACGAGTTCCGCTTCCAGCAGTTGGAAGGCGGCTCCAGCGGGCAGCCGCCGGCCCAGAAGAAATCGGAGGCCGCGCCGCAGGACGGTGGCGCGGGCACCGGCGTCGCCGAGGCCCCGGCAGACCAGGCGCCGGCCGGTGCCGGCGCGCAGTCGGATGGCGGCCAGAGCGTCGGCGAGGTCATCGTCGAATCGCAGACCGGCGATCCCGGCAAGGTGATCAACGGCACGCCGCCCAAGACCTTCGGCACCATTACCGTCGACAAGAACGGCAATGTAATCGACGCCGGCGGCAACACGCAGGCAGCGGCGCCGGCGGAAGGTGCGGCTCCCGCCGCCGAGGCGCCGGCTGCCGGGGCTAAGACCGGCAAGTCGGACGGCACGGTGGTGGCGGCGCTGCCTGCCACCAACAACCCGGAAGAGATCTACCGCAACTCCTACCAGTTCATCCTGTCGGGCGACTACAGCACCGCCGAGCAGGGTTTTCGCGACCACATCGCCCGGTTCCCGAAGGACGCCAAGGCGGCGGACGCGCATTACTGGCTTGGCGAATCGCTGCTTGGCCAGCAGAAGTATCATGACGCTGCCGAGGTTTTCCTCTCCGCCAGCAAGGACTATCCGAAGGCCAAGAAGGCGCCTGACATGCTCCTGAAGCTTGGCGTGTCGCTGGTCGGCCTCAAGCAGAAGGATGTCGCCTGCGCCACCTTCGGCGAGATCGGCAAGCGCTATCCCGATATTTCGGCCGCGCTCAAGGAACGCGTCAAGCAGGAGAGGGCGCTGGCGGCGTGCTAGTCTTTGCCGTGTTGTCCCAGAACCGGGACCACTTTTGCGCGACATGCATTGATGCTCGATACCGAGCCTGACCTTTCGAATTTTTCGCAGATCGACTTTACCAACGGCGCGCTTGCGGCCGTGTCCGGCGGCAGCGACTCGACCGCCCTCCTTCTTCTCCTCAAGGCTCACCTCGACCGCAGCGCCCCGACAGCCCGGCTGCTGGCGGTGACGATCGACCACGGCCTGCGTCCGGAAGCAGCAGCCGAAGCGCGCAGCGTGGCAAAGCTTTGTGCCGAGCGCGGCATCGCGCACCGGACGCTCAACTGGTCCGGCGCCAAGCCGTCGGCCGGCCTGCCCGCGGCGGCGCGCGAGGCGCGCTACCGGTTGCTGGCCGAGGCAGCGCAGGCGCAAGGCATTGGTGTGATCGTGACCGGCCACACCGCCGACGACCAGGCCGAGACCGTCCTGATGCGAGCCGCGCGGAATGACGGGCGAGAGCTTGCAGGCCGAGGTCTCGCCGGCATGGCGCCTGCCACCCTCTATGACTGGCGGACCTGGATCGCGCGGCCGCTGCTCGGCGCTCGGCGCGCGGCGTTGCGCGCCTTCCTGCAGCGCGAACATGTCGGCTGGGCGGAGGATCCGACCAACATCGACACGAATTTCGAACGCCCGCGCATCCGGGCCGTGCTCGGCGAAGACCGGAGCGGGCAGCGTTTTGCCGAAGCGATCGGCCTGGCCAGGCGGGCCGCCGGCGAGCGCGAACAACTCGGTCGCCGCGCCGCCGCCCTGATCGGTGAATTTGCCAGCCGGCCGGCGAGGGGTCTCATCCGTCTCGATCCCGGTCTTGCCGAAGCTGACGACACGCGAGCCGCGGTCTATGCGCTGCGTGTCCTGCTGGCGGCGACGGGCGGCACCGCCTTGTTGCCGGACCAGGCGCGCAGCGAAGCGCTGTTCGAGCAAATGCGGGCCGGTCGGCTTTGCGCCACATTGTCGCGGGCGGTCGTCGATATCAGGCGAAACGGCATCTTCCTGCGCCGTGAATCGCGCGACCTGCCGCGTTCCGCGCCGGTAGCTGGCGCTCTGCTTTGGGACGGTCGCCGGCGGATCACGCCACACATCGAAGCCGGGGCGATCACATTGGACGACAGTCCGGGTGCATGGTTGATCGCGCCGCTTGGCGCCGCTGCCGCCGCCAAAACGCCGATTGCCGGGGATGGCGCGCCGCCAAGCCTTGTGCGCGCCGCCCTGGCTGCGGAACCGGCGCTGTGGCGCGGCGGCGAATGCCGTGGTTTTGCAGGGGATGTAGCGGCGGCGCCGGCAATCGCCGTCAGCCCGGTCGTTGCGCCCTTTGCCCGTTTCCTGCCGTGCTTCGATCTGGTGTTGGCGCAGGCCGTGGCCGAGTTGATCGGCGCACCGCCTGTCCCGGCTTGCCCTTTGGCCGCCACAGTGCCGGTTGATCATGGCGCGAAAGCTTAACCCAGACGTGCTGTTATGCTTGGCAAGGGGGGGCGCTCTCCCTATGTTAGGCGCAAGTTTCCTCTCATGACGCGTGTCCCAGCGGGCACCAACGGGACAATTGATGAATCCGAATTATCGCAATCTCGCGCTCTGGGCGATCATAGCGGTCCTGCTCATTGCTCTCTTCAATCTGTTCCAGACGCCGCAGACTCGCGGGGCCTCGACCGACGTTCCCTATTCGCAGTTCCTGCAAGAGGTCGCGGCCGGCCGGGTCAAGACGGTGGTCATCGCCGGCGCCCGCATCACGGGCACCTACGCCGACAACGCCAATGGCTTCCAGACCTATTCGCCTGGCGATCCGCAGTTGGTCTCGCGGCTGCAGGACAAGAACGTCACCATCAATGCGCGGCCTGAGTCGGACGGTTCCAACTCGCTGTTCAGCTATCTGATCTCCTATCTGCCGATGATCCTGATCCTTGGCGTGTGGATATTCTTCATGCGCCAGATGCAGTCCGGCTCCGGCCGCGCCATGGGTTTCGGCAAGTCGAAGGCCAAGCTTCTCACTGAGGCGCATGGCCGCGTCACCTTCCAGGATGTCGCCGGCGTCGACGAGGCCAAGGAAGATCTGGAAGAGATCGTCGAGTTCCTGCGCGATCCGCAGAAGTTCCAGCGCCTCGGCGGCAAGATCCCGCGCGGCGTGCTTCTGGTCGGACCTCCCGGCACCGGCAAGACGCTGCTCGCCCGCTCCGTCGCCGGCGAAGCGAATGTGCCGTTCTTCACCATTTCGGGCTCCGACTTCGTCGAGATGTTCGTCGGCGTCGGCGCAAGCCGTGTGCGCGACATGTTCGACCAGGCCAAGAAGAATGCTCCCTGCATCATCTTCATCGACGAAATCGACGCTGTCGGCCGCCATCGCGGCGCCGGCCTCGGCGGTGGCAATGATGAGCGCGAACAGACGCTGAACCAGTTGCTGGTCGAGATGGACGGATTCGAGTCCAACGAGAGCATCATCCTGATCGCCGCCACCAACCGGCCCGACGTGCTCGACCCGGCGCTGCTGCGTCCGGGCCGTTTCGACCGCCAGGTGGTGGTGCCGAACCCCGACATCGTCGGTCGTGAGAAGATCCTCAAGGTGCATGTGCGCAACGTGCCGCTGGCGCCGAATGTCGACCTCAAGGTGATCGCACGCGGCACGCCGGGCTTCTCGGGCGCCGACCTGATGAACCTGGTCAATGAATCCGCTCTGATGGCGGCGCGCCGCAACAAGCGCCTTGTCACCATGGCGGAGTTCGAGGACGCCAAGGACAAGATCATGATGGGCGCCGAGCGCCGCTCGTCGGCCATGACCCAGGCCGAAAAGGAACTCACGGCCTATCACGAGGCCGGCCACGCCATCCTGGCGCTCAACGTGCCGTCGGCCGATCCGCTGCACAAGGCGACCATCATCCCGCGCGGTCGCGCGCTCGGCATGGTCATGCAACTGCCGGAAGGCGACCGCTATTCGATGAGCTACAAATACATGATCTCGCGGCTTGCCATCATGATGGGCGGCCGCGTCGCAGAGGAGTTCAAGTTCGGCAAGGAGAACATCACCTCCGGCGCGTCCTCGGACATCGAGCAGGCGACAAAGCTGGCGCGCGCCATGGTCACGCGCTGGGGCTTCTCCGACAAGCTCGGCCATGTCGCCTATGGCGACAACCAGGAAGAGGTTTTCCTCGGCCATTCGGTGGCGCGCACGCAGAACGTCTCGGAAGAGACCGCGCAGATCATCGACGCCGAAGTGCGCCGGCTGATCGACGAGGCCTATGTCACGGCCAAGTCCATTCTGACCAAGAAGAAGAAGGAATGGATCGCTCTGGCGCAGGGCCTGCTCGAATACGAGACGCTTTCGGGCGAAGAGATCAAGCAGCTGATCGCCGGGCAGAAGCCCGCGCGAGATTTGGGGGATGACACCCCCACAAGCCGCGGCTCGGCTGTGCCGAAGTCCGGCCGCCGCAAGAAGGGTCCCGAGCCCGAAGGCGGCATGGAGCCTCAGCCGTCGAGCTGAGCTGACATCACTTGATGCAAGAAAACGCCGCGGCTCAATCCGCGGCGTTTTGCTATTCAGGGTCTCTCAAAGAGCATGCGGGACGGATGCATTTGCTTTGCCGGGGCGCACACCGTCAGTCCGGCCAGCATGTTGCTTGCCCCATCTGGCCAGCGGGATCAGGGCATTGTCCAGCTCGATGCCGAATTCGGTAATCGAGTATTCGACCCTCGGCGGCACCTCGGGAAAGATTTCGCGATGGACGATGCCGTCGGCCTCCATTTCGCGCAGCTGTTGGATCAGCATCTTTTCGCTGATGTCAGGCACCAGCCGCTTCAGCTCACCGAATCGTGCCGGCGCCTTGTGAATCTGCCAGAGCAGTAGCGCCTTCCATTTGCCGCTGATGACCTCCAGCGCCGGCCCCAATCCGCAACTATCTGGCTGTTTCTTTCCCATGTTTCATCCAATTCTGAGCAATCGGTGGGTAGCTTACATTTTTGTCGGTACTTGAGAAAAACCAAGCCGGTCCATAGCTTCAAACCAGCTCGCCGGCATCGGCGAACACCACAACATCATATCGGTACCTCGCTTCGACCTGCAAAGGCCGTCGGCGGCCGGATTTTGTCAAAAACGGATGGATCATGACACGATACGCAAACAAGAAGGCCGTTGTCATCGGCGGGACGCACGGCATGGGGCTCGCCGTTGCCGAAGCCCTGATCGAAAGCGGCGCCGAGGTCCTGGTCACCGGCCGCGACCAGCGCAACATCGAGGCCGCGCGAGCCAAGCTGCTTTCGCGAGCTCATGTCGTGCGGTCCGATATCTCAGACATGGCCGATATCGTCACGCTCGGTGCCGAAGTGGGGCAGAAGCTTGGCCAGATCGACTTTCTTCACGTCAATGCCGGGGTGGCCAATCTCGAACCCGTGGAGCGGGTCACCGAGGACAGTTACGATCGCACCTTCGACATCAACACCAAAGGCGCTTTCTTTACCGCGCAGCGCCTGCTGCCCCACATCAGGGATGGTGGCGCCATAGTCTTCACCTCGTCGATCGCCGACGAATCCGGCACCGGCGGCATGAGCGTCTATTCCGGATCGAAGGCGGCACTGCGCGCCTTCGCCAAGGTCCTGGCCGCCGAGCTTCTGCCGCGCCGCATCCGCGTGAATGTGGTCAGCCCTGGTTTCATCGATACGCCGACGATGGGTGTGGCCGACGCCTCGGCCGAGGAGCGGGCCGCCTTCATGGCGATCGGCGACGCGGTCACGCCGATGAAGCGCCACGGCACGATGGAGGAGGTGGCGCGCGCAGTGCTGTTCCTGGCGTTCGACGCGACCTTCACCACGGGCGCGCGGCTGACCGTGGACGGTGGCCTTGGCCAGGACCTGAGCCCGACACCGGCGTAACCGCGCAACCAAACCAAGGAGAAGCAGAATGAGCGACATAACAGTAATCGGTCTCGGCGCCATGGGCACGGCGCTTGCCGAAGCCTTTCTGAACCAGGGACATGCGGTGACGGTGTGGAACCGTTCTCCGGCAAAGGCTGAGGCTTTGGCAGCCAAGGGCGCCATTGTGGCCAAGAGTGTCGAGGAAGCCGTCAGATGGAGTCCACTGATCGTGGCGTGCCTGCTTGTCTATGACACCGTTCGTGAGGTGCTCGGCCCAAGCCGAGACGCGCTGTCGGGCCGCACATTGGTCAATCTCACCAACGGCACGCCCGAGCAGGCGCGGGCGATGTCGGGCTGGGCGGTGAGCCAGGGCGCCAGCTATATCGACGGCGGCATCATGGCGGTGCCGCCGATGATCGGCGGGCCGCACGCCTTGATTCTCTACAGCGGTTCGCGCCAGGCGTTCGATGCCTGTTCGGGGCAGCTCGGAGCGCTCGGCACCAGCAAATTCCTCGGTGAGGATGCTGGCCTCGCGCCGCTCTATGATATCTCGCTTCTGACCGGCATGTACGGCATGTTCGCGGGCGTTCTGCAGGCGTTGGCATTAACGGGCGCAGCAGGAATCCCGGCCGGCGAGTTCATGCCGCTGCTGGCCTCCTGGCTTCAGTCGATGCAAGGCCTGCTGCCGAAGTGGGCGGAACAGATCGACAGTGGCGATCACACCAGCAATGTCGTTTCCAACCTGGGCATGCAGGCTGATGCCTACGTCAATCTCATCGATGCCAGCAGGTCGGCTGATGTCAGCACCGAACTCGTCCTGCCGATGCAAAGCCTCATGAAGCGCGGGGTGGCTGCCGGCCAGGCCAATGCCGATCTTACAAGCCTGGTCGCACTGCTCTCGAAACAAGGCGCTTGACGGGGCAAGACCCAAGAGAAGGCCCGCCAACCTTGCGGTTGGGGGGCCTTCGATCTTCAAACGCTGCTGGTCGATCAGCTCTTCAGCTTGGCGTTGCAGAGGCTGTAATAGCCGCCGCCCTTCTGGATCCAGCGAAGGCCGTTCAACGTACCCGCGTCCTTGTTGCCGTGGTAGCCCTGCAGGCAGGTCTTCATCCGCGCCTTCGAGGGCTTCTCGGTCTTGAATTCGGCGGCGAGGCTGGTCGGGAATGTCACGCCCGTCGGCGCTACAGCGGGGGCGACCGCCGCGCTGGTTTCCTTCTGCGGCTGCGGCTCGGTTTTGACCGCATCCGCATTGGCACTCTCCGCAGCTGACGTCGCACACTTCTCTGTGCGGAAAGCGGTCCAATCCATGCCGTTCAGAGTGCCGCCTTCCTTGGCTGTGCGATAGGCCTCGCCGCATTCCTTCATCGTCAGTGCGCTTGCAGGGGCGACGCTCCAAGCAATCCATGCCGTCACAGCCAATGCCGCCAATTTCAATCTGGACATAAGACCCTCCTGGTTGACAAAAGTTCGATGTCTTTTTGTATACCATTTGTTCTGCATATGTTCAATTAGAATCTTTGCGAACCGACCATAAGTCTGCGGTGGGCAGTGTGGGCGAATAGATGATGCCGACAGCTTCCGCGATATGTAAACGCGAGCAACGCCAGGTGTCTTCGAGCGCAACAAAAAGGCCCGCGCATGCTGCGATGCGCGGGCCTTTGTCTGGAGAATATGGCTACGCGATCAGCTCTTCAGCTTGGCGTTGCAGAGACTGTAGAAGCCGCCGCCCTTCTGGATCCAGCGCAGGCCATTGAGCGTGTTGGCGTCCTTGTTGGCATAATACACCTCGAGGCAGGTATGCATGCGGCCCTTGGCCGGCGTCTCGCCGGCGTATTTCTTTGAGATCGCGGCCGGGAACTTGACACCTTTGGGAGCGCTGACCGAGGGCTTCTCGGGCTCGCTGGTATAGGTCGCCTCGCTAGGAGCGGGCACGGTGTCGTCGTCATCTGCGCCTGCGCCGCATTCGGCCTTGCGGAAGTCGTTCCACTTCTTGCCGCCCAGCGTATTGGCAGACTTGGCAGCCTGGTACTTGGCGCTGCAATCGGCCATGCTCAGGCCCTTGCCGCTGCTGTCGGCAGTTGCCTTGGTGGTTGCCTTGGCGGGCGCTGCCGCGGCCGAGGCCCCGGCGGCGCATTCGGTCTTGCGGAAGTCGTTCCACTTCACGCCGTTCAGTGTGCCGGCGGCCTTTGCCGCCTGGTATTTGGCGCTGCATTCCTTGGCCGTCAGGCCCTTGGCGCCATCGTCGGTTGTGGCTGCGGCCTTGGTCGTGTCCTTGGCCGGTTCTGCCGCGGCGGATGCGCCGGCGGCGCATTCGGTCTTGCGGAAGTCGTTCCACTTTGCGCCATTGAGCGTACCGGCGGCCTTGGCAGCCTGGTACTTAGCGCTGCATTCCTTGGCCGTCAGACCCTTGGCGCCATCATCAGCAGCGGCGGCCTTGGTCGTGTCCGTCTTGGCCGCAGCGGCCTTCTTGGCCGCCGGCTTTGCGGTCTCGGTGGTGGCCGCCGCGTCGGTGCCGCACTCGGCCTTCCGATACTGATTCCAGGTCTGCCCGTTCAGCGTGCCGGCGTCCTTGGCGGCATTATACTTGGTACTACACTGGGCCATGGTCAGCGCGCTGGCGGGCGCCGCCATGAACAAGGTTGCGACGGCAAGACCCGTCAAAGTTGCAAGTCGGTGGATGAGCATGCGTTTCTCCCGTTGCTGCGCCCATAGGTTGTACCTGTGTAAATCAATAGCTCTCAACGCTAGGCTGCGCCAGATGCTAAACGGCGTTCTCCCGATAAGGTGATGGATCCATTGCGATCTGCCCCCTCCAACAGTCCGGCTTACCGGCCCAATCTGCGCGGTGTGGCCCAGTGTGAATGCTATATTGCGGCAACACCGTGTCATGGTACGTTGCCCAACGCTCCGAACAGCCTGCTACAATGATTTTCTAAGAATTGGTAATATACAATCACACAATGTGATAGTCGGGCTCGGACCAATTGTGGCATTACGAGCCGGCTGAAAAACCGACGGGGATTCTGGCAAGCATGGCAGGACGTTATTTTGGCACCGACGGCATTCGCGGGCGCGCCAACAAGTTTCCGATGACGGCTGAGATCGCGATGCGGGTCGGCATGGCCGCCGGCCTCTCGTTCCAGCGCGGCAGCCATCGCCACCGCGTCGTGCTCGGCAAGGATACCAGGCTGTCCGGCTACATGATCGAAAACGCCATGGTGTCCGGCCTGTGCGCGGCCGGCATGGATGTGTTCCTGCTCGGCCCGATCCCGACACCGGCGGTCGCCATGCTGGTACGCTCGCTGCGTGCCGATATCGGCGTCATGATCTCGGCCTCGCACAATCCCTATTACGACAACGGCATCAAGCTGTTCGGTCCCGACGGGTACAAGCTCTCCGACGAGATCGAGGAGCGCATCGAGAGCATGCTCGACAAGGATATCGAACTGGCGCTCGCCGATTCCGACGGACTTGGCCGCGCCAAGCGCGTCGACGGCGTGCATGACCGCTACATCGAATTCGCCAAGCGCACGCTGCCGCGCTCAATGTCGCTGTCGGGTCTCAGGATCGTCGTCGATTGCGCCAACGGCGCGGCCTACAAGGTGGCGCCAGCAGCACTTTGGGAACTGGGCGCCGAGGTCATTGCCATCAATGTCGATCCGAACGGTTTTAACATCAACAAGGAATGCGGCTCGACCCATCCGGCCGGCCTGCAGAAGAAGGTGCATGAAGTGCGCGCCGATATCGGCATCGCACTCGACGGCGATGCCGACCGTGTCGTCATCGTCGACGAGAACGGCACCATCGTCGACGGTGACCAGATCATGGCGCTGATCGCCGAGTCCTGGCACCAGAGCGGGCGACTGGCCGGCGGCGGCGTCGTCTCGACGGTGATGTCCAATCTCGGCCTCGAACGCTTCCTTGGCGACATGAAGCTGCAGCTGCATCGCACCAAGGTCGGCGACCGCTATGTCGTGGAACATATGCGCGCGCACGGGTTGAATGTCGGCGGCGAGCAGTCGGGCCACATTGTGCTGTCCGATTTCTCGACCACTGGCGACGGGCTGGTCTCGGCTCTGCAGGTGCTGGCCTGCATCAAGCGGCAGAACCGGCCGGTCAGCGAATTGTCGAAGAAATTCGAGCCGGTGCCGCAGCTGTTGAAGAATGTCCGCATCGCCGGCGGCAAGCCGCTTGAGGAAGCCACGGTCAAGGCGGTGATCGAAGACGCGCGCAACCGTCTTGGCAAGGCCGGCCGCCTGGTCATACGGCCCTCCGGCACCGAGCCGCTGATCCGCGTCATGGCCGAGGGCGACGACCCGCAGCTGGTCGAGGCCGTGGTCAACGACATCGTCGACATCATTTCGGAAACGCGCAGCGCCGCCTGATTGCGCTGCCTCCAACGGCAGGGGCGAACTGCCGGCTCAAGACTTCAAGCCCGCCTGCAGGCGGGCTTTTTGTTTCGGCCAGGGTTGGTCCCAGCGTTATGCCGGCGGAGACTGTTTGCTAAAATGTCGAGAATTCGTGGTTAATCGACAGGGTTAAACGCCTTTTAACTTTTCCAATTCATTATCCACAACTGAGGTCAATCACATTCGGGCAAGTTGGACTTTCCCGACGGTTCTCAGGGGTGACAAACATGTTCAATACAGCAAAAAAGGCCCTCCTTGCCGCGCTGTTCGCAGGTGTGGCCGGGCCAGTATTCGCCGCCGATCTGGCGGAGCCGCCGGTGGTCGAAGAGGCGCCGGCGCCGATCGCCTACGAGCAGCCGGCCGATTTCGGCGGCTGGTACATCCGCGGCGACATCGACTATCATAAATCGGATTTGCGCGGCATCGACTATATCACCTACGGGCCGCCTCCCGGCAGCAATGTTTTCGATTCCGGCGAGCTTAAGGGCGGCTTCTCACTCGGCGCCGGCATTGGCTACAAGATCAACGATCATTTCCGTACCGACCTGACAGCCGACTATTGGTTCGCTTCGGACTTCAACGGATCAACCAACGATGGCGTTACGACATCGGTCGAAGTGTCGAAAATGAGCGCATTGCTGCTCTTGGCCAACGCCTATTACGATATCGGCACCTGGCACGGCATCACGCCTTATGTTGGCGCTGGCATCGGCGGCGCGCACGTCAAATGGGATACCGTCCACGACCCGAACACAACCGAGACCAACCCCGGGTCGAAGAATTGGCGCTTTGCCTACGCGCTCATGGCCGGCGCGTCCTATTGCCTTACCGACAGGGTGATCCTGGATGCCGGCTATCGCTACTCTCACATTGAGGGGGGCCGCATGTTCGACTTCGACGTGAGCAGTTCCGGGCCCGGCTTCGACCATGGCATCAACACACATGAGGTACGAGGCGGTCTGCGCTATCAGTTCGGCGGCAATAATGGTTGCACATCGCCGGAGCCCTACGTTCCAGAGCCGGAGCCGATCTACACCAAGTAGTCGCTTCGAAATCCAGGAATTCGCGAACCGCCCGGTCTTGCCGGGCGGTTTTCGTTTGCCGATGCTTGCGCGTTTTCAACCGGCCGCGTGTGCCGAAGAAACCCAATTGAAATCAATTCGGTACGCCGCGTTATCCTTAACCCGCACTTAACCACTATGGTTAACAATGCCTACTGAAACGGCGCTTGCGATCAAAATGACGGGCGCCAATTTCAGGAGCCGGGGACCCATGAATTTCAAATCGCTGACAGCGCCGGCGCTCGCCGCACTCGTCCTTGTGCCGCTGACGCCGGCGCAGGCCGCGGACTACGATCCGCCGATCTATGTCGATCAGGCGCCGGACTATCAACCGGTCGAGGTCGGCTCGGGCTGGTATCTGCGCGGCGACGTCTCTTATCTGGCGCAGAAGAGCTACGAGGATCAGGATTTCACCTTCGCCCCCGCGAGCTTCAGCGAGAAGCAGGATCCGGCCTTTGCCAGCATCGGCTTCGGCTACCACTTCAACGACTATCTGCGCGGCGACGTCAATCTTGGCTATCTGCCCGGCAACAAGATCGGCGTCGGCTTTGACGATTCGGCGACGCCGCCGCCGGGTGGTGCGACCATCGCGTCGGCATCGCTGCAAAATTATTCCCTGTCGGGCATGGTCAATGGCTATGTCGATCTCGGCACTTATGTCGGGATCACGCCCTACCTCGGCGCCGGCATTGGGCTGGTCCGGAGCAAATACAAGCTGTCGGCGAGTTACTTCACCGACAATGTCGACCCTACGGATGATTTCGTCCGGAACGACAACAAGACCCAGTATTCCCTCGCCTACACGCTGGATGCGGGCCTGGCCTATCAGGTGACCAAGAATGTTTCTGTAGATCTCGGCTACCAGTACTTCTCCGCGCCGGATGCCGAATATGTCACGGCCGAGAGCCTGACCTCCTATCCGATCCGCAAGGGCATCAGCAATCATCAGGTCAAGCTCGGCCTGCGCTACGACCTCTGGTAGGAAGCTTGCTGTTCGGAAGCCCAACGGCGGATCTCTTCGATCCGCTGTTTGCGTTTTAGCCCACGACATGCTGATCCCGTATCGCCGGTATGCCGCCAGCGACAAAAACTTTCCTCTTGACGCCTGAGGGCTGAACGCATATCGCCGTCCGTGGGCCACCCCTCCCCAACGAGGGGCCACTATCTGGAAGGATAGACCACGATGACGACGCATACGAAGCCCGGACTCCGTCCGGCAAACCCCAATTTCTCCTCAGGTCCCTGCGCAAAACGCCCCGGCTGGTCGGTCGAGGCACTGAAGAATGCTGCGCTCGGCCGTTCCCACCGCGCCAAGATCGGCAAGACCAAGCTCGAACAGGCGATCGAGCTGACGCGCGAGATTCTCCAGGTTCCGGCGGATTACCGTATCGGCATCGTGCCGGCGTCGGACACGGGTGCTGTCGAGATGGCGCTGTGGTCGCTGCTCGGCGAACGCGGTGTCGACATGGTGGCATGGGAAAGCTTTGGCTCCGGCTGGGTGACCGATGTGGTCAAGCAGCTGAAGCTCGCCGATGTCAGAAAGATCGAGGCAGGCTATGGCGAGCTGCCGGATCTCACCAAAATCGATTTCGACCGCGATGTGGTCTTCACATGGAACGGCACGACCTCGGGCGTGCGTGTGCCGAATGGTGATTTCATTCCAGCCGACCGCAAAGGCCTGGCCATCTGCGACGCGACCTCGGCCGCATTCGCTCAGAGGCTCGATTTCCAGAAACTCGATGTCGTCACCTTCTCCTGGCAGAAAGTGCTGGGCGGCGAGGGCTCACACGGCATGCTGATCCTGTCGCCTCGCGCCGTCGAGCGACTGGAAACCTACAAGCCGGCGTGGCCGCTGCCGAAAATCTTCCGCCTGACCTCGGGCGGCAAGCTGATCGAAGGCGTCTTCAAGGGCGAGACCATCAACACGCCGTCGATGCTGTGCGTCGAGGACTATCTCGATGCGCTTCATTGGGCGAAGTCGATCGGCGGTCTCGATGCGTTGATTGCCAGAGCCGATGCCAATGCCGCCGTGCTTGATGGCTTTGTCGACAAGTCGTCCTGGCTCGGCCATCTTGCTGTCGATGCGGCGACACGGTCCAACACGTCCGTGTGTCTGTCCTTCACCGACGCCGATGTCGCGGCGCTCGACGCCGACGGACAGGCGGCCTTCGCCAAGGCGATCGTCTCTGTGCTCGACAAGGAAGGCGTCGCGTACGACATCGGCTCCTATCGTGACGCACCTCCCGGTCTGCGCATCTGGTGCGGCGCCACCGTCGAGACCTCCGATCTCGAAGCGCTGCTGCCTTGGCTCGACTGGGCCTTCGCCACGCAGAAGGCTTCGCTGAAGGCCGCAGCCTGAGATTTCGTGTTGCCTGCGGGCCGCCCTTTCCCGACAATCCAATTCAAGGAGGCCGCCATGGCGCCCCGCGTTCTCGTCTCTGACAAACTCTCCACCACCGCCGTCCAGATATTCAAGGACCGCGGTATCGAGGTCGACTATTTGCCCGATCTCGGCAAGGACAAGGAAAAGCTGCTCGAAGTCATCGGCCAGTATGATGGCCTTGCCATCCGCTCGGCGACCAAGGTCACGGAAAAACTGATCAACGCAGCGACAAGACTCAAGGTCGTCGGCCGCGCCGGCATCGGTGTCGACAATGTCGACATCCCCGCGGCGAGCCGCAAGGGCATCATCGTGATGAACACGCCCTTCGGCAATTCGATCACCACGGCCGAACATGCGGTGGCGATGATCTTTGCACTCGCCCGGCAGATCCCGGAGGCCAATGCCTCGACCCATGCCGGCAAATGGGAAAAGAACCGCTTCATGGGCGTCGAGATCACCGGCAAGACGCTGGGCGTCATCGGCTGCGGCAATATCGGCTCGATCGTTGCCACGCGCGGCGTCGGCCTGAAGATGCATGTCGTCGCCTTCGATCCGTTCCTGTCGGACAAGCGCGCCGAGGAACTCGGCGTCGACAAGGTCGAGCTGGACGAGCTTTTCGCCCGCGCCGATTTCATCACGCTGCACACGCCGCTGACCGACAAGACGCGCAACATCATCGACGCGGCGGCGATCGCCAAAATGAAGAACGGCGTGCGCATCATCAATTGCGCGCGTGGCGGGCTCATCGTCGAAGCCGATCTGGTCGCGGCGCTGAAGAGCGGCAAGGTGGCGGGCGCCGGCGTCGATGTGTTCGAGGTCGAACCGGCGGAGAACAACGCGCTGTTCGGCATGGACAATGTGGTGGCAACGCCGCATCTCGGCGCCTCGACAGCGGAAGCACAGGAAAATGTTGCGCTGCAAGTAGCCGAGCAGATGGCCGACTATCTGATCAAGGGTGCGGTTTCGAATGCCATCAACATGCCCTCGATCACGGCCGAGGAAGCACCGCGGCTAAAGCCGTTCGTCAAGCTCGCCGAAGTGCTCGGCGCCTTTGTCGGCCAGGTCACCGAGGACCCGATCAACGAGGTCGAGATCCTGTTCGACGGCTCGACCGCGACGATGAACACGCGTGCCTTGATCAGTGCCACGCTTGCCGGACTGATCCGGCCGCAGGTCGCCGACGTCAATATGGTGTCGGCGCCGATCATGGTGAAGGAGCGCGGCATCATCGTCGCCGAGGTCAAGCGCGACAAGTCGGGCGTGTTCGACGGCTACATCAAGCTGACGGTGAAGACCGAGCACATGACGCGCTCGATCGCCGGCACCTGCTTCTCCGACGGCAAGCCGCGCTTCATCCAGATCAAGGGCATCAATCTCGACGCCGAGGTCGGCCAGCACATGCTCTACACAACCAATGCCGATGCGCCCGGCATTATCGGCCTGCTCGGCACGGTGTGCGGCGAGAACGGCGTCAACATCGCGAACTTCCAGCTCGGCCGCAACCGGCCGGGCGGCGACGCGATTGCGCTGCTCTATCTCGACGCGCCGTTCCCGGAGAAAGTGCTGGAACAGGTCAAGGCGCACAAGTCGATCGACTCGGCCAAGCGGCTGCAGTTCGATGTCAACGCGATGTAGTTGACGGGCATGGCGGATGCGGCGGTCCTCCCCCCATCATTGGGGCGGCCGTCGCAGAGGCCGGTTCAGGTCAATTCGTCTGAGCCGTCGGAGACGCCCACGCGATGCCGATAGACCAGTTCCCAGCCCTTCCAGCCTGTAAACAGCAGGACCAGAACCACGATCAGCGACAAGATAAAGCCGGTCGGAATCACGGCCGCCGCTCCACCGACATAACGCGAGTACCAGTTATAAAGCTCGATCAGCACGACGAGCACGTTGCCGCCGGCATGGAGCCATGCCGTCGTGAGATTGCGGATCTGAACATCGCCGAGGACATCCGTCAGGCCGGTAAGAGCGGCCAAGGCGCCCATGATCAGGCCGGCGCCGAGAAGCCAAAGCGATCCGCTGACCCACCCGGGATCGGCTGTTTGCCAGAAAATCAGATCGCAAACGAAGGTGCCGACAAAGAAGGCGATCGGAAACGGAATCAGCATTGGATGAATGGGGTGACCGGCAATGCTTGCTGTGCTGCGAGGGTTATGGCTCATCTTGTTGCCTCCCACGCAAGCAAACTCCGCCAGAGGTAAAATGTTCCAGGTCGGCGCGCGGCAGCAGTTATCGCGACGGCGGCGCAGCGCGGCAGCGGCCAAATGTCATCCGCAGCGGTTCGGTGCCGACATCTTGCGCCCGCTGTATTCGGCGAGCGAAATGCCGCCCAGCACCAGGGCAAGCGCCAGCGCCTGGTAGAGCTGGAATGTCTCGCCGACGATCAGCACTGACAGCAGCGTGCCGAAGATCGGCACCAGATTGATGAACAGCCCGGCACGGTTGGCGCCGATCAGTTCGTTGCCCCTGATGTAAGTGATCTGCGAAATGACCGAAGCGCCGATCGCGGTATAGACGATGACCACCCAGCCGCTGATATCGGGGACGATAACCTTGCCGGCGGCGACCTCCCACAGGAAGAACGGCAGCGAGGTGATGAGGGCAGCGATCGCCAGGGACAACATCAGGCTCTGCCAGCGCATCACCGGCTTCAGCCGCAGCCCGACCGAATAACCGCTGTAGAGGACGACCGCGACCAGCATGATGGCGTCGCCGAAATTGAGTTCCAATGTGAGCAGCCGGCGCGGATCGCCGTGGCAGGCAGTCAAGATGACGCCGAAGATGGTCAGCACCACGCCCGCAATCTGCGCCCAGCTCACGCGCAGGCGGAAGAAGAAGAAATTGGCAATGATGATCAAGACCGGCATTGCCGCCTGTTCGATCGAGACATTGATCGCGGTCGTGTAGTTGAGCGCGGTGTAAAAAATGGTGTTGAACAGAGTGAAGCCGCTGGCGCCAAGTGCAGCCAGCACGAACCAGTGTTTGCGCACCACCTGCCAGTCCTCCCTGATCGTGCGCCAGCCGATCGGCAGCAGGATCGCGACGGCCAGCACCCAGCGCAGGAAGACCAGCGTCATCGGCGAGACGTGATCGACCGCCAGCTTGCCGGCGACGGAATTGCCGCCCCACAGCAGGGTGGTCAGCAGCAGGAACAGGTAGGCGCGTCGATGCATGCGGGATTCCGGCCGCTTGGGGAGTTGTGTTTGCCGGCCTATTGCCCCCGCCGACGCAAGTAAATGATGTCAAAGCCGAAAATTGTTGTGCCTCAGGGCATTTTCGGCGGCAAAGAAAGGTCGCGCTTGCGAGGTCTTGACGCTATAGAGGCCTGTCGTTTCGAACCATATCCAGGCCGCCAGGGCGGCATCTCAAGGGAAAAGAAACATGGCCAATGTGGTGGTCGTCGGCTCGCAATGGGGCGACGAAGGCAAGGGCAAGATCGTCGACTGGTTGTCGGAGCGCGCCGACGTGGTCGTGCGCTTCCAGGGCGGCCACAATGCCGGCCATACGCTGGTCGTCGACGGCAAGGTCTACAAACTGTCGCTGCTGCCGTCGGGCGTGGTGCGGCAAGGCAAGCTGTCGATCATCGGCAATGGCGTCGTCTTCGACCCGCACGCCTTTGTCGCGGAAGTGGCGAAACTCAAGGCGCAAGGCGTCGAGGTCACGCCGGACCGCCTGAAAATAGCCGAAAACACGGCGCTTATCCTGTCGCTGCACCGGGAGCTGGACGGATTCCGCGAGGACGCCGCCTCCAATTCCGGGACGAAAATTGGCACGACGCGTCGTGGCATCGGCCCAGCCTATGAAGACAAGGTGGGCCGGCGCGCGGTTCGGGTGATGGATCTGGCGGATTTGGAAACGCTGCCTCTCAAGGTCGACAGGCTGCTGACGCATCACAATGCGCTGCGTCGCGGGCTTGGCCATGGCGAAGTCACGCATGAGGCGATCATGACCGAGCTGACCTCGGTCGCCGATGAGATCCTGCCCTATATGGACCGCGTCTGGAAAATCCTCGACGACAAGCGCCGCGCCGGCGAACGCATCCTGTTCGAGGGCGCGCAAGGCACGCTGCTCGACATCGACCACGGCACCTATCCGTTCGTCACCTCGTCCAACACCGTTGCCGGCCAGGCAGCCGCCGGCTCGGGGGTGGGCCCCGGCGCCATCGGCTATGTCCTGGGCATCACCAAGGCCTATACGACGCGTGTCGGCGAAGGCCCGTTCCCGACCGAGCAGAAGAACGAGATCGGCGAATTTCTCGGTACGCGTGGCCACGAATTCGGCGTCGTCACCGGGCGCAAACGCCGTTGCGGCTGGTTCGACGCCGTGCTGGTGCGCCAGGCCGTCGCCGTCAACGGTATCAAGGGCATCGCCCTGACCAAACTCGACGTGCTCGACGGGCTGGATGAGATCAAGGTCTGCACCGGCTACCGTCTCGACGGCGAAACGATCGACTATCTGCCGGCCAGCCAGGGCGCGCAGGCGCGTGTCGAGCCGGTCTACGAGACGCTCGAAGGCTGGAAAGGCACCACAGCCGGCGCGCGCAGCTGGAACGACCTTCCGGCGCAGGCCGTCAAATATGTCCGTTACATCGAGGAGCTGATCGGGGCACCCGTCGCGCTCCTTTCCACCAGCCCGGAACGGGACGACACGATACTTGTGACCGATCCGTTTCAAGACTAGTTTTCTGAAGCCTTTCCGGGCATCGCGGCCGATTTGCGGGGGCCGGCGCGGAAACAAAATACAGGTCGACTGAAGCATGGCAGATTTCGTTGCTATTCTGAAAAAGGCGCTCGACAAGCACGGCGACGAAACGCCCGAAAAGCGTACGCGGATCTATGACAGCGTTCGTACCATGCTGGCGAAGAAGCTTGCGGAGTATTCGCCGCCGCTGGCCGCCGAAGCCATAAGCACGCAGAAGCGATCCCTGGAAGATGCCATCTCGAGCGTCGAGCGCGACTATGCCAGGGCACTGCCGGCATCCGACCCACTGGCGGAGCTGGAGCACATCTTCTCCTCCATCGACCGCAACAAGAACCAGTCCAGTCATGTAAAGCCTTCCGCCACGCCTGCGCCGGCCTGGCAGCCGGCGAAACCCGTGCAGCCGGCGCCGACCGCCAGGACAGAGCCGAGCTGGCAGAGGCCCGCGCCGACACCGCCTGCAGGGCGTGCAGAAACCATCGACAAGCAAGCCGCGGAGCTGGACGCCGACGACGACAGCGCCGATGTCTTTGCCAATGACGAGCAGCCGGCGGCGGACACGTTCCAACGCCTGCGCCCCGCCGAGCGCAGGCGCAGCTATGGCGGGTTGATCGCGGCTGTCGTCGCGCTTCTGGTGGTCGCCGGCGGCGGCTATGGCATCTGGCTGAACAAGGATGCCTTTGGCTCGATGCTGGGCCTCGGCGGCGACACCAAGACGGTCTCGACCGAACCGCTGGTAAAGCCGGCGCCGGCCAAGCCCGCGGCCGATGCACCGGCACCGGCCGCTGCCGGCGAGGGAACGAAGTTCACCCAGCGCCTGTCGCCCGAAGGCGGTGAAACCGACCCCGGTCCCGCGGCCGGTCAAAGCGGCATCGGCGAGGGCGAGTCCGTCGCCGCGCTGACCACACCGCCCCCCCCGGCTCCAGCGCCACCTGCGGCTCCAGCGCCTGCGACCCC